>NZ_CP013910.1:873125-1188750 GCF_001507665.1 Deinococcus actinosclerus
TACAGCGGCGGGCCGCCCAGGAAGCCGGTCGGGAACGCCAGCTGCTTCTCGGCGGTGACCGCCAGGTCGTCCGGGAAGATCGGCGTGAGCTGCGGGTCCTGCGCCACGTGCGCGTAGAACCGCGTGACGAGGACCGCCAGCGCGTCCGGACCGATCCGGTCGTACAGGCTGCCGCCCGCGTTCAGGGAGATGGGAGCCGTCATGCGCGCAGGCTAGAGCATGGGCGCCCGACGGAATGTCCGCCGCCCGGCGACCGGGTGGCGGACGGGGCGGGGGCGTTACTTCTTCAGCGTGGCGCCCGCAGGCAGGATATAGATCGTCTCCAGGCCCCACGGCTGGGGCTTGGCCGGGAACTGCGCCGCGCGCCACACGACGTAGTTCCCGATCTCCGGGGCTTTCAGGACCGTCGTCTTGTACGGCGCGTCGGGCCACTGCACCCCGGCGGGGGCGTCGGCGTCCGCCACGGCGAGCAGCCCGCCGTGTCCCAGGACGTCGGCCAGTTTCGCCGTCGGGGCGTACCCGTCACGGCACCAGAACATCACCTGCGCGCCCTGCGCGGCCAGTTCGGCCACATTCGGGATGCGCGCCTTCAGGAACGCGTCGAGATCGTAGGCCTGCACGCGCAGGTCGCGTTTGTACAGGTAATCGGCGGGAATCGTGACCGTCTCGGCCGGGACGCCCGAGGCGCGCAGGCTGACCGGGGTGACGTTCGCGCGGGCGAGCGCGGCGACCTTGAACACCGCGAGCTGCTGCGCTTTCGGCTGCACGGTCGCGGCGTGCGCGGCGGGGATGACGGCGGACAGGGCCAGGGTGAGGAACAGAGCAGGATGACGCATATCGGAAGACCTCCTTGGGTGGCCCGCTGGAACAGGCGCAGGCACTGTAGCGCGGCGCGCCGTCCGCTGCTGCCACAGCTGAGGGGCACCCGATCCGGCCGGGCGCCCCTCGTCTGCCGCGTGGCGACGCGTTACACGTCGCGCCGGTCGAAGGCCAGGATGCTCAGCAGGCCGAAGCCCGCCGTGTAGATCAGCAGCAGGATCAGGTCCTTGCCGATGCTGCCCTGCTGGCTGCGCATGAACAGGTCGAAGTAGGAGGTGAGCAGGATGGGCTGCACCGCCTGCGGCAGCACCACGAACAGCCGCATGACGATCAGCGTGGCGAAGGTCGCCAGCGCGGCGGCGGCCGTGTTCAGGTACAGGATGCCGAACAGCAGGGCCAGCGCGGCAATCGGCATCAGCGACACCCCGGCCAGCAGCGTGCCGCGCAGCACCTCCAGGAACGCGGCCTGACTGCTGAGCACCCCCACCCCGACCAGGTTCGCGGCGTCGAAACCGGTGCCGCCGTTGAAGGTCCCGAAGCCCAGCGGCAGGCCCGCGATCAGGGAACCCAGCAGGGTCGTGAACAGCAGCACGAAGGGGTAGGTGACGGCCACGATCAGCTTGCTGAGAATCACCCGGGTGCGGTCGACCGGGCGCAGCAGCAGCGGCGCCAGGGTGCCGTGCGCCACCTCGGCCCCGATCATCTCGGCGGCCATCACGGCGATGAACAGCGGCAGCAGGAACTGGATGCTCATGAAGATGCTGATGAAGGGCAGTTGCCAGCCGCTGACCAGATCGGCGGCCTGGCCGGGCGTGAACAGCTGATCCAGGCGCGGCGCGAACGTCCACAACAGCGGCAGCAGCAGCGTGACCAGCAGGGCCAGCCGGACGCTGCGCGCCCCGAACAGCTTGCGGAATTCCAGGTTGAGCAGGGTCAGCATGCGTGACCCCCGGTCGGCAGGGTGCTGGTCATCAGGCTTGCTCCACGCGTTCGCGGTAGTACTCGTACAGGTCGAAGTGATCCGGGCTGGCCTCGAAGACCCGGATGCCCTCGCTGTGCAGGTGGGCGAGCGCGTCGGGCACCCGGGACTCGCCGCCCAGGTGCGCGATCGCGTAGGGGGTGCGGGTGCTCACGCGCCGCACGAAGGGCAGGCGTTCGAGGACGGCGGCCGCGCCGACCGGGTCGTCCACCCGGAAGCGGTAGGCCGCCTGCCGCGAGCGCAGATCCACGGTGTCCACCAGCCGCCCGCCGGTCAGGATGCCGACCGTGTGGGCGTAGGTGGCGATCTCGCGCAGGTGGTGGGTGCTGAGCACGACCGCGCAGCCGCTGGTCGCGAGACTGGTCACGATCCGGTGGATCAGCCCGATGCCCAGGGGGTCGAGGCCGCTGGTCGGTTCATCCAGGATGAGCACCTTCGGTTCGGCCAGGATGGCGCTCGCCACCCCCAGGCGCTGCCGCTGGCCCAGCGAGTACTCCCCGACGCGGCGATCGGCCATGCGGGTCAGTTCGAGCAGCGCCAGCACCTCGCGGATCCGGTCGCGGCCGATCTTGCGGCCGCCCGGCGCCATGGCGGACAGGTTCGCGTGAATCTGGAGGTTCTGGGTGCCCGTGAACTGCGGGTAGAACTTGGCCGGGGCCTCCACCACCGCCCCCAGGTACGCGCGGGCGCGCTGCCCGTCGGCGTGGACGTCGCGGCCCAGCAGGCGGACGTCCCCGGCGGACGGAAAGGCGAGGCCGGTCACGGTGCGGATCAGGCTGGTCTTGCCGGCGCCGTTCGGGCCGGTCAGGGCGTAGACCTCTCCGGACGTGACGGTCAGGTTCACGTCCTCCAGGACGGTGGTGGCACCGTAGGACTTGTGCAGCCCCCGGACCTCGATGGCCGGAACGGCTGGCGCTGCTTGCTTGGTCACCCGCACAGCGTACCGTACGGGCCGTCAGCACTTCCTTACAATCCTCACCCGGCAGCGGCGGGGGTCGGCGGCCATACGTGCCAGCCGACCTCCAGCCGGGGTGCCGGGTTTAGAATTTCTTGAATCGGGTCAGCTTGAACGGCGTTTCGGGCGTGCCGCCCTGCAGTTTGTCGAGCTGGCCCTGCGCGACGATCAGATCGCCGCCGATCGCCGCGAGGGTGGTGGGGAAGCGCAGGCCCATCAGGGGTTCCTCGGCCACGACCTGCCCGGCAGTGTAGTCGGCGTTCAGGGCGACCTTCGTGATCACCTGTTCGGCGTTGCGCACCACGTACAGCGTCCGCCCGTCGAGCAGCAGCCCGTCACCGCGGGTCAGGCCGCCCATGACGCGCCGCACGGCCTTCGTGCGCAGGTCGATGCGCCACAGGTCGCCGGTGTTCAGCTGCACGGTCAGCAGCGCCCGCCCGTCCGGGGTGGCCACGATCCCGTTCAGGTTGATGCCCGGCGCGTAACGGATGGGTGTGCCGTCAAGGTCCAGCCAGGCGCTGAGTTTCAGGTCGGGCGTGACCCGGAAAATCACGGGGCGGCTGGAATCCGTCACGTACACGTTCCCGTCCGGCGCGGGCGTCAGGTCGTTCACGTACGCGTTCGGGGACTTCGGGGTGTTCAGGATCGCGACCGGGAAGCCGTCGGGGCGCAGGACGCTGACGGTACCGCTCGCGCCGCCCGCCGCCCACACGCGGCCCTGCGCGTCCACCTTCAGGCCCAGCGCCGTGGCGCGGCCCTGGCCGCCGCCCTCGGCGAACTTCGATACGGCGCCGCTGGCGAGGTTCACGGCGTAGATCGTGCCGCTGGCCGCGCTGCCCGTGTAGGCCACGCCGCGCGCCGCATCGACGGCGACCCCTTCGGGGAAGTCCTGCGGGCCGGGCAGCGGGTAGTCGCGCACGCTGAAGCTCTCACGTGTGATCACGCCGCAGCGTTCCCGCGCGCCCGTCATGCCGGCCGGGTCACTCCGGTAGTCGTCCGGCTGGGCGTGGATGACCAGCGAGCGGTTCAGGACGCCGGCCATACCGCTCAGGCTGAGTTTCATGGTGGTGAAGCTCGCCTGGCCGGTGCCGTCCGCGCCGACGGTCAGCATCGGGAGGTCCCCGCCGTGCCCGGCGCGGTTGTCGGTCTGGGGGCTGTCATGGTTGCGGCTCATGCCGGGATCGAAGTGCCCGCCCGCCCCGCCGAACGGCACGACCGTGTTCGTCGCGGCGTCCACGCCTGGGGTGCAGCGCCCGAACTCATGCACGTGCATGCCGTGCTGACCGGGTGTCAGGCCGCTCACGCGCACGCGGACAGTCACGCCCGCGCCCTGCTGCTCGAAGGTGGCGGTGCCCAGCACCTGCCCGGCAGCGTCGCGCAGGGCGGCCGTGGCCCGCAGCGGCGTGGAAGCCGGAGCAGCGGCCGGCGCCATGGGCATGCCAGCCCCCCCCGCGAGGCCCACGCTGCCCAGCAGTGCGCCGCCCAGTGCCGCGCCACCCAGAAGCCCTGCCGTGATCAGATGCCGCATGTCAGTTTCCTCCCGTGTACATCACGCGGTAGATGACGCCGCTCTGGTCGTCGGTGAACAGCAGGCTGCCGTCGGTGTACGTGGCGACCCCCGCCACCCGCCCGAACTGCTTCCAGACGTCGCCGTCCTGGAAGACGAAGCCGGTCACGAAGGGCTCGATGGACTGCGGGCGGTTCTGCGCGTCGAACACCACGCGGGCGATCTCGTAGCCGCTGGGTTCGGTGCGGTTCCACGAGCCGCGGTAGGCGATGAACGCGTCGTTGCGGTAGTCGGCGGGGAACTGCGTGCCGGTGTAGTAGTTCATGGCGATGGCCGCCGCGTGCGCCGTGTAGTTCAGGACGCTGCCCTGCGTCCCCGCGCAGTACTCGGCCTTGGTGATCTTCCCGGGGATGTTCCCCACGTTCACGTACGGGTCGGGCTGCCGGTCGCCGTAGCAGAAGGGCCAGCCGTAGTTCTTCCCGCGCTGAATGACGTTGATCTCCTCGGGGGGGATGTTGTCGCCGTGCCAGTCGCTGCCCTGGTCCGCGCCGTACAGCACGCCGCTCAGGGGGTGCCAGCCGAAGCCGATGGTGTGACGCAGGCCGCGTGCGTACACCTCGCGGGTCTTGCCGTCGGGGCTGATGCGCAGCAGGGTGGCCTCCTCGGGGTTGGGGGTAGGCGCGTCGTTGTTCGTCGAGCCGAAGCTGGCGTACAGGAATCCGTCGGGGCCCCATTTCAGGCTGCGGGCCGGGTGCTGTCCGGCGTCCGGGAAGCCGTCGGCGAACACGCGCGGCACGCTGAGCGACCCGTCGCGCGCCATGTCCATGACCCAGATGGTCTTCTCGCCCACCACGTACAGCCGGCCGTCCTTCACGTCCATGCCGTGCGCCAGCTTCATGTTCTGCGCCACCTGCCGCCGCTCGGCCGCGCTGATCAGGCCGTCACGGTCGGTGTCCTTGAGGTACCACACGTCCCCCTGGGCGCGGCGCGACAGGTAGATGCCGCCGTCGGGCATGACGTGCAGCATGCGGGCGTTGCCCAGCCCGGTCGCCATGACCTTCAGGGTGAACCCGGCGGGGACGGTCAGGCGCGCGAGCTTGTCGGCCGTGAATTCCAGCGGCGTGGGTTCGTTGCGGGTCGCGGTGACGGTGACGGGCGGCTCGCCCGGCGAGATGGGCCGGGGGGTGGGGGGGGCGGTCTGCGCCGTGGCGGCCGCGCTCAGCAGCGCGGCGAGGCCCAGCAGGTGGGTCAGGGTCTTCATGGGTGACCTCCGGAAAGTGAGAGGGCGGCGCGCACCGGCACTGATCCGGGCGCGCCACAGGCAGGGTGGGGTCTCAGCGCAGGCTGAGGGCGAAGTCGTTCATGGCGCGCGCCGCCGCGTCGGCCTTCTCGAAGGTGGCGGCGTGCCCGGCGCCGGGGATCAGCACGAGTCGGCTGCCCGGGGTGTTCATCTGCATCTTCATGGCGACCTCGGGCGGGGTGAGGTTGTCCTCCGCGCCGAACAGGTACAGGGTGGGTACCCGGATGGTCGGCAGGATCGGGTTCGCGTCCGGGCGGTTGGCCAGGGCCGCCGCGCCGCCCACGGCGCCGTTCAGGCTGGCCTGCTTCACGAGGCTGCCCAGGTGCATGACCTGATTGGGCATCTTCATGCGGCTCTCGCCGGTCAGCATGCGCGGCATCAGGATGTCCACGAGGCTGGCGACGCCCTTCTCCTGGGCCTGCTGCCCGGTGCCCAGCCAGTTGGCCTTCTCGGCCACGCCGCTGGGATCGGCGGTCGTGTCGATGAAGATCAGGCCCTTGAAGCGCTCGGGGGCCATCTTGTACATCTGGAACAGCGTCATGCCGCCCATGCTCATGCCGCCCGCCACGACCTGATTCAGTTTCAGGGCGTCCATGACCCCCAGCACGGTGCTGGCGTAGTTCTCGATGCTGGCGTCCGCGCTCGGGGCGCGGCTCATGCCGAAGCCGGGCAGGTCCACGGTGATCACGCGGAAGTTCCGGGCGAGCAGCGCGCGGTTGTTCTTGAACAGCTCGCCGCTCAGCGGGTACCCGTGGATGAGCAGCAGCGGCTGCCCGCTGCCGGTCGCCTTGTAGAACACGGTCGAGCCGTTCACGGTCACGGTGCCGCGGTCGGGCACGGTCTGCCCCTGGGCACCCCCGGCGAGAGCGGCGGTGGCCAGTAAGGCAGTCAGGGTGGTCAGGGTACGTTTCATGGGGGAACCTCGTGGGACTGCGCGGCAGGGGAAAGTACCCCGGCGGCGCCAGGGGCGCGCCTGTCAGGAACCGGCCGGCTTCGGTCGAACGAGCCCACCATCCCAGACCCTGACCGCCCCCAAACGGGGGAAGCCCCACCTTGTGAAGCTCCCTTCAGGTTCGTCCCAAGGTCAGATCAGGAAGCCCCTCATGAGCCCGCGCCCCCCGTCACTCCACAAACAGCGGCCATGCCGAGGGACGGGTCGCCCCGACCTCCACCGCGCGGCGGTGCAGTTCCCGCACGGCCCGCTCGCCCTCCTCGCCCACGTCCAGGCTGAAGGGGTTCACGTACAGGTCGATATGCGCCTGCATCACCTCGTCCGACATCTCCAGCGCGTGCTCGCGGATGTACGCGCGGGCCGCGTCCGGGTGCGCGTACGCATACTCCAGGCTGGCCCGCACCGCCGCGTTCAGGCCGCGCTGCACGTCGTGCGGCAGGTCGCGGCGCACCAGGATCGCACCCAGCGGGAGCGGCAGCCCCGTTTCTCCCTCCCACCACGCGCCCAGGTCGAGCAGGCGGGTCAGGCCGTACTCGTGGAAGGTGAAGCGCGACTCGTGAATGATCAGGCCCGCGTCGATGGGCTGTCCCCCGAACTCGCCGCGCTGCACGGCGGGCATCACCTCGTCGTAGCGCATCCGCACCACGTTCACCCCCGGGAACACCAGCCGCAGCAGCAACTCCGCCGTGGTCAGCGCGCCCGGCGACGCCACCGTGCGCCCGTTCAGGTCCTGCACGTCCCCGCGCGTCACGACCAGCGGCCCCACGCCCCGCCCCAGCGCCCCGCCCGCGCGCAGCGCCACGTACCGGTCCATCACCTCGAAGTACGCGCGGTAACTGATCTTCGTCATCGGCAGCCGCCCCGCCACGGCCCACTCGTTCAGGGTCTGCACGTCCTCCAGTACCTCGCGCACCGGCAGCGGCCCCTGCACCAGCCCCGCATGCAGCGCGTGAAAGATGAACGTGTCGTTCGGGCAGAACGAGTACCCCAGGTCCAGCACCGCCGGCAACTCGGCGGAGGACTCGGGGGACGAAACAGGGGAGAGGGCGTCCATGCTCATGCCGCCCAGGGTACGCCCCACCCGCCCCGGCGCACCGCAACCCTCACCACCCCCGCCTCTCGGGCAGGTTCCCTCTGCTTCATGTACAGCCCGGAAGGACACCGGACTGTCTATTCCGCGTCCGGAACCTGCCCTGCTCCAACTCGCATCCGCTCGGAGTGAACGGTTGAGCGAACCGTTCAACCGGAGCCCTTCTCAGCCGGCCGTCAGGTTCGGCCCGTACGCTGCCCACATGACCCCCACCCGCGTCCGTCTTCCCCTGCGTCCTCTCGTCACGGGCCTGCTGGCCGCCGCCCTGGGCAGCGCCGCGCTGGCCGGGGGCGGCACCGCGCCGCTGAACCCGGCTTCCCAGACCACCGCCCCCTTCGGCTGCCGCGCCGGGTATGTCCGCCCGGACTTCCGGGCCCTGACCGCCCAGCTGACCCAGGCCCGCGCCCTGTGGGCCAGCCGGCGCCCCGCGAACTACACCTACGACGTGAACCAGATCGCCGCGCCCGTCCTGTTCCCCGGCACCCGCGTCACGGTCAGCGGCGGCCGCGTGACCCGCACCGCCCTGGCCCCCGGGCAGGAAGGCACCGTGAACCCCGCCCTGTCCGCGCGCACCATGGACGCCCGCTTCGACGAGATGGCCGCCACCCTGAAGGCCCAGGCGAAAGCCCCCTGCCCCATCGTCCGGCAGACCTTCGACTCCGCCTACGGCTACCCCACCCGCTTCGCGTCCGGCCTTGGCGACGAGGGCATCATGGACGGCTTCGGCGAGTGGACCATCAGCAACTTCACGGTGAACTGAGGGGCCCCTCGGTCGGCTAACCCCTCAGTCGGCGCAGCACGTTTACCGGACGTCTTTCAGGGCGTCGCGGGCGGCCTGCGCGTCGCGGGCAATCTGGGCTTTGAGTTCGTCCAGGCCCGAGAATTTCTGCTCGCCGCGCAGGTGCGTGAAGAACTTGACCTGCAACTCCTGGCCGTACAGGTCGCCGCTGAAGTCGAACAGGTGCACCTCGAAGCGGCGGTCCTGACCGTTCACGGTGGGGCGGAAGCCCACGTTCGCCATGCCGTGCCATCGCCCGTGATCCCCGACCGCCACGACCGCGAACACGCCCAGCGGCAGGGCCTTGCCGTCCGGCACGCGGATGTTCGCGGTGGGCCAGCCGATCGTGCGCCCCAGCTGGTCGCCCTGCACGACGACGCCCTGCGCGTCGTAGTGGCGGCCCAGCAGGCGGCGCGCGCCGTCCACGTCGCCGCTCTTGAGGTACTCGCGCACGCGGGTGCTCTTGATGTCCTCGCCGCTCAGGCCGTGAATGGGCACCACGACCACCTCCGGCGCGACCTCGCGCAGGTCCGCGGCTCTCCCGGCGCGCCCCCGCCCGAAGTGGAAGTCCTCCCCGACGACGATCGCGCGCGGGCGCAGCAGGCGCAGGTCATCCAGGAACGCCTCCTTCGGGCGGGACGCGAACTCCGGCGTGAAGGCCGCCGCGATGGTCTCGTCCACGCCGTAGCGGGCCAGCAGGTCCAGCTTCTCCGGGAGGGTGGACAGGAACTCCACGCCCTGCGTCAGGACCCGCGTGGGCGGATCGAAGGTGTACACCACGCTGGGCACCCGGTGCTCGCGCGCCTTGGCCTTCAGCTGCGCGATGAGCGCCTGATGCCCCAGGTGCACCCCGTCAAACGACCCGACCGCGACCACCGTGGCGGTGTCCGGGCGCTGGCCGGGCGACACGTACGTCTTCACGCGCTCCCCGGGCGGCCCGCGAGCAGGATCACGGCGTGCATGGCGGCCGCCACCGTGGACGCGCTGCCCACCAGCGACCCGTCCCGCAGCCCCGCCAGGACCTGTGCGGGCGGCAGCCACAGCACCTCGATCCCCTCCTCGTCCTCGTCATGCGGCAGCTTGCTCTCGCGCAGGTTCGTCGCCTCGAACACATGCAGGAACTCGTCGCAGAAACCCGGACTGGAATAGAAGCGCGTGATCAGCGTCACGTCGCCGTCCAGGCCCGCCTCCTCCTGCAACTCGCGCCGCGCGGCCTGCTCGGGCGTCTCGCCAGCGTCAATCAGCCCGGCCGGGGCCTCTACGGTGAACGCACCCACCGCGCGCCGCTCCTGGCGGACCAGCAGCATCTCCCCGGCTCCGTTCAGGGCCAGCACCGCCACCGCGTCCGCGTGCCGCACCACCTCCCACTTGCCGTCCAGGAGTTCCAGGCGCACGATCCGCCCGTCATACACCACCCTCGTCTCACCCGTCGTCTCGCCGCTCATCTTCCGGCAACTGTAATGCACCCGCCCCCACACCCGGGGCGGTCATAGACTGCGCCCATGTTCACCCGCCCGGACCTGGAAGCGCGCGAGGCCGCCACGCTGGCCCCCTACGCCACCCTCAGCCGCGACCACGGCGGACGCGAACACGCAGAAGACGAAAGCGAGACCCGCACTGCCTTCCAGAAGGACCGCGACCGGGTGCTGCACACCACCGCCTTCCGCCGCCTGGAAGCCAAGACGCAGGTGTTCCTCTCGGCCGCCGGGGACCACTACCGCACCCGCCTGACCCACACCCTGGAGGTCCAGCAGGTCGCCCGCAGCGTCGCCCTGAGCCTCGGCCTGAACGAGACGCTCTCCGAGACCATCGCCCTGGCCCACGACCTCGGCCACCCCCCGTTCGGGCACGCCGGGGAACGCGTCCTGAACCAGCTGCTGGCCGATGAGGGCGGCTTCAACCACAACCTCCAGGCGCGGCGCATCGTCACGCTGCTCGAACACCCCAAGAGCGAGTACCCGGGCCTGAACCTCACGCACGACACCCTGGACGGCCTGAACAAACACCACCGCGCGGGCCTGGGCCAACCCAGCCTGGAAGCGCAGCTCGTGGACGCCGCCGACGCCCTGGCGTACACCGCGCACGACCTCGACGACGGCCTGCGCAGCGGCCTGATCACCCCCGCACAGCTGACCGGGCTGCCCCTGTGGGCCGAACTCACCCGCCGCGCCGGCGTGCACGGCCACGACCTGAGCGAACAGGGCCGCCGCACCCTGCACCGCCAGCTGCTCGGGTGGCTGATCAAGGACCTCACGCACGCCAGCCACGCCAGCATCAAGGAGAGCGGCGTCACCACCCCCGCCGAGGTCCGCGCGCAGCCCACCCGCCTCATCACGTACAGCCCCGACATGCGCGCCCTGCTGCGCGATGCGGGCACCTTCCTGCGCGAGCACCTCTACCGCCACTGGCGGGTCGAGATGCAGGTGGAACAGGCCACCCAGGTCCTCCAGAGCCTGTACCACGCCCTGATGAACCGCCCCAGCATGCTCCCGCCCACCTACCGCGCCCTGGCCGCCAGCGAAGGCCAGCCGCGCGCCACCTGCGACTACCTCAGCGGCATGACCGACCGCTACGCACTGGACACGCACGCCACCATCACCCCCGGCGGCCCCGCCACCCTCTGGCCCCGCTGAGGCACCCGGCGGCAACAGGTGTTGACAGGGTGAAGACCCCCTGATACATTTATGCCCGCCTGCCCGAGAGGACAGCGCAAACAACAACAGGTGCGCGGGTGTAGCTCAGCTGGTTAGAGCGCACGCCTGATAAGCGTGAGGTCCCCAGTTCAAGTCTGGGCATCCGCACCAAGAACAGAAACCCCGTCACTGACGGGGTTCTTTCGTTCAGTCCATCGCAGGTCTAGGTGGTCGCCCCGCCTGTGCCCACGCTCTCGCCCAGCACGGTGCGGATCACGTCGCTGATCGTCACGACGCCCAGCAGGTCCCCATCCTCCGTGATGACCGGCAGGCCGTGCACGTCCAGGTTCAGCATGCGGGTCAGCGCGTCACGCATGGGGACGCTCTCGGTGACGTACCCGGTGGGGGGGCGCATCAGGTCCGCGGCGGTCAGGCCGTTCAGAAAGAACTGGTCGGCCAGGACGGTGGGTCCGTGGGTCGCCCCAGCGCGGTCCACGGCGGCCGTGAGGTCCTTCTCGTGCAGCACGCCGCGCAGCTGGGTGCCCTGCACGACAGGCAGGACGTGCAGGCGCGTGATCTTCAGCGTGGCGGCGGCCTCGCTGGCGGGCGTGCCGGGCGTGACGGTCACGACGCCCCTGGTCATGTGCTGATCCACCGCGCCCCAGTGCAGCCGCGCGGCGCGGCCCTCGGCCCGCAGGACGTCCGTCAGGGTCAGCATGCCGCGCAGCTCGCCGTCCTCGTCCACGACGGGCAGGCCCCCCACGCGCCGGTCCAGCATCAGCCGCAGCGCCGCCGTCAGGGGCGCGTCGGGCGTGACCGTCAGCACCGGGTGACGCATGATGTCCCGCGCCCGCACGCGCCCCACGCGGTCCGTGAACGCCCACGGGGTGAGGCCCTCGCTCAGGGTGGGCAGCGCGCGGCGCACCTCGCCGTCCGTCACGATCCCGACCACGCGGCCGTCCTGCACCACCGGCAGGCGCTTGACGCGCAGTTCCTGCATGGTGACCACGGCGTCCGTCAGGGTGCTGTGGGGGAAGAGGGTGACGGCGCGGGCGTGCATGGCGTCCTTCACGAGCAGGGGGGTGGTCATGGTGAAACCTCCTGCCCACAGGGTCGGCGCTGCCTGTTACGGGGGCATTACGGACTAGGAGGGTCGGGGAAGATGCGGTCCAGCCACGCGAACCGCTGTTCGAGAAGGGGAAGTTCGAGGTGCAGCACGTCTTCCTCTAAGCTCATTAGGTACCGGGTCAGCGAGAAGACGTGCACCTGCTTGAATGGCGATCCCTGCGGCAGTGGCACGGTGGTCCAACTGGTGTCCGTATCGTCGGGGTGAACGAGCCACCACAGGCACAGCAGCGGCTCGACCCGGTACCTTTTGCCGTCATAACCGGCGGGCCGCTGCATGGGCGTCAGGACTTTCTGCACGAGTGCTTCCTGAAACCTCGTGTTCTCCTGATCCCAGATCCACCGGTGCCACTGTCGCTGGCCGATCTCGCGGAGCTGCTCGTGAGACGTGTCCGGCGCGAGATAGACGCCGCCGATGGCGTTACCACCCCACATCTTGATCTCGGTCTGGTACAGGGTGCCGTTGCCGTCGTCAATCCAGGCGTCGAGTCTGGGGCCTCTCTTCGCCCCGGTCGTGACCTTTGTGCTGATCAGAGCCGCATTCGAGTTTTTTTGGCGTAGGTAGTGAAGGATCAGTCCGACAGCCAGCGGTTCACCGATCAGCCCCGTCATTCCAGTGTGGTGCCCGTTGGCTGCCAGATCGCCGGAATTCATGAATTTCAGCAGTTCTAGCCGGTTCACGCTCATGGGGGTGGAGGACATATCCAAAGCATAGGGACCGGGAGTGGATGCCCGGTCCCCATATGACGTGCGCCCTAACTCAGATCAGGCTGAGTTCGCTGCCCTCGCCGAGGTGCGCGAGGTGCTCGGGCAGGGTGCCGGGGCGGTCCATGACGATCTGCTCGGCCTTGTAGGAGCTGCGGACCAGGGGGCCGCTGACGACTTCCAGGAAGCCGAGGCTCATGGCTTCCTCGCGGATCTCGTCGAATTCGGCGGGGGAGACGTAGCGTTCGACGGGCAGGTGGTGCATGGTGGGGCGCAGGTACTGCCCGAAGGTCAGGACGTCCACGCCGGCGGCGCGGCAGTCGCGCATGGTCTCGCGGAGTTCCTCGCGGGTTTCGCCCAGGCCGAGCATGATGCTGGTCTTGGTGATGACGTCGGGGCGGGCCTGCTTGGCGTGCGCGAGGACCTTCAGGGTCTGGTCGTAGTCGGCGCGGATGTCGCGGACGGGGTGGGTGAGGCGGCGGACCGTTTCGAGGTTCTGCGCGTAGGTGTCCACGCCGCTGTCGAGCACCAGATCGACGCAGTGGGTGTTCCCGCCGAAGTCGGGCGTGAGGGCCTCGACGCGCGTCTCGGGGTTGAGTTTCTTGATGGCCTGGACGGTCTTGGCGAAGTGGTACGCGCCGCCGTCCGGCAGGTCGTCGCGGTCCACGCTGGTCAGCACGACGTACTTGAGGCCCATGAGCTGGACGCTCTCGGCGACGCCCCGGGGTTCGTCGAGGTCGAGTTTGCCCATGGGGTTGCCGGTGTCCACGGCGCAGAAGCGGCAGGCGCGGGTGCAGATGTGGCCCATGAGCATGAACGTAGCGGTGCCGCGGCTCCAGCATTCGCCGATGTTGGGGCACATGGCTTCCTCGCACACGGTGTGCAGGCGGTGTTCCTTGACGATCTTGCGGACTTCGGTGAAGACCTGACCCGTCGGGATGGTGACTTTCAGCCACTCGGGTTTCTTGTCGCGGACCGGGACGCTGTCTTTGCGGTAGATGCCGTTCTTGATGAACTTGGGTTCCTTGGCGTTCTCTTGGGTCATGGGTTCAGCTCCCGGCTGCCGCGGGGGTGGGCAGCGTCCAGTCGTACTGGGCGAAGGTGGTGTGGAAGGCGCGCGTCAGGGCGTCTTTGGCTGTCTGCATGCTGGCCGCTCTGTTCAGGCCGCGCAGGTCGTACTCGCGCTGCACGCTGGTCATGTGCGTCTGCGTCAGGCCGCACGGGACGATCAGGTCGAAGTGCTGTAGGTTCGCGTTCACGTTCAGGGCGAGGCCGTGCAGGGCCACGTGCCGCTGTACCGCGACGCCGAACGACGCGATCTTCTGATCGTACGTCAGGCCGTTCACGTCCCGCTCGGTGACGTACACGCCCGCGTAGCCGGGGTTGGGCCGGGCGTCCTCCAGGCCCAGGTCGTGCAGGGCCGTGATGGTCGCCTGTTCGAGCAGGCGCAGGAAGTCCGCGACCCGGCGGCCGACGGGGAAGATGGCGTACGCGACAAGCTGGCCGGGGCCGTGGTAGGTGACGTCCCCGCCGCGTTCGACCTCCAGCACCTCGATGCCCTGCGCCTTCAGGTAGTCGCGGGTGACGATGATGTTGGTGCCCTCGCGGGCCTTGCGGCCCAGCGTGAGGACGGGCGGGTGTTCCACGAGCAGGAGGGTGGGCGGGGCGTCCCCGGCGGCCACCTGTGCGTGCAGGGTTTTCTGGAGGTCCCAGGCGTCCCGGTACGGCGTCACGCCGAGATCCCGGACGGCGAAGGGGGAGGCGGTCATGCGGCGATTGTACGTCCGCACGGCGGCCTTTTAACGTGCCCTGGGCGGGAGTCTGCCCGGTATTGACCACGCGGCGTGGTGAATCCTGCGCCCCGCGCTGGTCGAGCCCGTCCGTACGGCCCGGACGCCAGGAGTGGGCGCTGCGCCATCTGGCTCAGGGCAGACGCGGTGGGGCGCCCTAGGGTGAGGTATGGACCTGGTGCCCCCCTCCGAGCAGTTCAAAGCGAGCTTCCTGGACGCCGTGCGCGAGGCGCAGGCCACCGGCAGCGGTCTGGGCGACACCCTCAGCTTCGACGTGGCCGACATGGAGCGTGACTTCCCGGCCTTCCTGGCTCACCTGCGCCGCTTCGAACCCGGTCACGCCCTCCCCGAGGGCTTCGTGCACTCCGAGCCCCTGTGGCTCGTGGACGGGGACACATACCTGGGCCGCGCCAGCATCCGCCACACCCTGAACGCCCGCCTGCGCGAATTCGGCGGTCACATCGGCTACGAGGTCCGCCCGGGCGCCCGCCGCCAGGGGCACGCCACCCGCATCCTCGCCGGATCGCTGCGCCGCGCCCGGCAGCTGGGCATCGAGTCGGCCCTCGTGACCTGCGACGCGGACAACACCGGCTCGCGCCGCACCATCGAGAAGAACGGCGGCGTGCTGGAAGGCCAGTTCGTGGTCCCGGACCACCCCAAGCCCATCCTGCGGTTCTGGGTGCCCACGCCCGCCTGACCCGGAACCCGTACGGCACAGGGGAGGGCCGCGCGGCCCTCCCCTGCGCGTGACCTGCTCAGGCCTTGCGCAGCTGCCCGGCCTTCTCCTCCATGAGCTGCGCCAGGTCCTCCAGCGCCTGCGCCTGCTGCGCGGGGGCCGCGCCGGTCTCGGTCAGTTTCTCCGCGACGGCCTCACCGATGCGGGTCAGGGCGTCCACCTGCTGCGGCGCGGCCTCGTCCAGTTCCGCCAGCCGCTCGACCAAATGCTCGCCCGCCTGCCCCAGCACCTGCGCCTCCTGCTCGGCGTTCAGGCGGCCCAGGGTGGCGACCCGGTCGTGGTACTCGGCGCTCACGCGCTCGAGCTGCGCGACCTGTTCCAGCGTGTCGGCCTGCACCTGCGCGGCCTGCATCAGGGTCGTCAGGGCCTGCATCTGCTCGCGCACGCGCGCGTGGATGCCCTCCAGGCGGCGCACGTTCACCTCGCCGACGGGCGTGCGGGCCACCTCGTCCAGCGCCGTGCAGACCAGTTCGTCCAGCGCGTGGGCCGCCGTGATCTGCGCCTCGCCGCTTTCCAGGATGTGGCGCAGCGCCTCCTCCTGCGCCGAGCGGGCCTCACCGCCCGCCCCGAACGGCAGGGCGCGCAGCTGCTCGGTCGTGACCTGCACCACCTCGCGCAGCGCGTCGGTCGCGGCCAGCCCCTCCCGGCCGGCGCGGATGATGGCGTCCAGCGCGCTCGTCTGCGCCCACCCGGCGGCCCCCACGTGCTCGCGGGCGCGCACCTCCGCCACGCGGCGGCGCTGTTTCAGGGACGCTTCGCGCACCTGCGCGACCTGTTGGGCTGCATCTTCGACGGCTGTCATGTTGCCCAGACTGCCGTGTCTGGCCCGCCGCTGAACGTGACTCCTGCCGCACTTGCCCCCGGCAGAGGCGGCCCGTATACTTCTACAGTTCGGTCGTCTGCCCAGGCGACCAGTTCATCAGGAGCACGAACGTCTCTGCCCGCAGACAGCGGGACGGTGGGACGGTCCGCTGCCCGAAGGAGCAAACCATGCAGCACGCAATCAAAGTGAACCGTGGCGCCATCCTGCGCGCCGTCGAGCAGCCCCACCTGAAGGCCGACCTGCCCGAGTTCCGCCCCGGCGACACCGTCCGCGTGGAAACGAAGGTCGTCGAAGGCAACCGCACCCGCAACCAGGCCTTCGAGGGCGTCGTGATCGCCATCAACGGCACCGGCAGCCGCAAGAGCTTCACCGTCCGCAAGATCAGCTTCGGTGAAGGCGTGGAGCGCGTGTTCCCCTTCAACAGCCCCCTGGTCGCCAAGATCAGCGTGCTGGAGCGCGGTAAGGTCCGCCGCGCCAAGCTGTACTACCTGCGCGAACTGCGCGGCAAGGCTGCCCGCATCAAGAGCGACCGCAGCCGCGTGATGAAGGACGCCGCCGCCAAGACGGCCGCGAACGCCAAGAGCGAGGAGTAAGGCCCTGGCCGCCGCGCCGCCCCCGGATGTCCGGGGGCGGCGCGCTCCTTTGCCTACCCGCGCCGCGCGGTCAGCCGGTAACGTGCGGACGTGCCCCCCACCGCGCTGCTGGCCCTGGACCTTGACGGCACCCTGCTCGGCCCTCAGGGTGAGGTGCCCCCCGGCCTGAGTGATGAACTGCGCGCCTGGGCCGGGGCGGGCGCGCATCTGGCGCTGCTGACGGCGCGGGGCCGCGTGCCGCCCGAGGTGCAGGGCTGGCCGCTGCACACGGTGACCCGCTGTTACGGGGCGTGGGTGGAGCAGGCGGGACAGGCGCTGTGGTCGTGGTTCCTGCCGGAAGCAACGGTCCGCGTCGCCACCGAGGCCATTCCACTGGCCGACCGGCGGGTAGGGAAGACCCTACTGGGCACGGCCGACCCGGGCGGGATCGTGCGCGGCCCCCAGCCGGGATTCGAGACGTCCTGGCCGCAGGCGCGCGCGGTGCTGAAGATCGTGCGGGGCGATGAGCCCGCGCGGCTGGACGTCCTGGCGGCCCGCTGGGCGGCGCTGCCCGGCACGGGGCTGATCCGCGAGCGGTCCACCCGGCTGGTGCTGGTGCGGGCCGGCGCCGACAAGGGCGCGGCGCTGCGTCACCTGACGGCCCACCTGGGTGTGCTCCGCGCGCGGGTCGTGGCGGCCGGGGACGGCCCGGCGGACGCCGCGATGCTCCCTCACGCCGGGCTGTTCATCCGGGTGGGCGCGCACCCGGCGCTGGCGGGCGCGGCGCTGCGCGCCGGGTGTCCAGCGGATGTGCCCGGTGTCCTGGCGGGGGTGCGGGTGCGGTTGCTACGCTGCCCGGCGTGAACCTGCCCGAGAACGCCCCGACCACGCTCCCTCTGCTGATGGCCTTCGACCTGGACGGCACGCTGATTCCCGACGCGGGCCGCGCCGCCGCGCCCGACGTGGTGGCCGCCCTGGGTCGCCTGCGGGCCCTGGGGGTGCAGCTGGCGATCATCACGGGGCGCGACACGCCGCCCGGCGCGGTGCGGGACGCCATGCAGCCGCACGCGGTCGCCACGAACAACGGCGGGCGGGTGCTCGTCGGGGACGACCTGCACCAGGAGGCCAGTTTCACCGACGCGGATCTGGAGGCGGTGCTGGCGCACGAGCTGCCGGGCGCGCGGGTGGTGCTGTTCACCGCCGAGACGCTGTACGTGGACCTGCCGCCCGGCGCAGAGCCCGAACCCTGGATGTTGGCGCGGTCGTTCCGGCCGCTGGCGGACGCGCCGCGCGCGGGCATCCTGAAGGCCGGGTACTACCACCCGGACGTGGCGGGACTGGCCGGGCGCCTGCGTGAGGGGCACCCGCATCTGGTCCTGACCGGCGCGCAGGCGCCCTACCCGCACTTCCTGACGGTCACGCCGCAGGGAGCGCACAAGGGCGCGGCGCTCACGCTGATCGCGGACGCGCTGGGCGTCCCGCATGACCGCACCGTGGCGTTCGGGGACAGTGACAACGATCAGGCGATGCTGGAGGTCGCGGCGTTCGGCGTGCAGGTGGGGGACCTGCCGCTGCTGGCCCCCCACGCCGACGCGCGCGTGGACACGCAGGCGGAACTGGGCGCGTTCCTGCACGCCTGGGCCGACCGGATGGCGGCCGGCCAGGCTGGGGCGGCCCGGGCCGGGGAGCGGTAAACGGTTTCCGGTCAGGACCGCGCGGGCGGGGCGGTGCTGCCCCGCTCGATCAGCCGTGCGCCCAGCACCACGTGCCGCTGCGTGACCGTCCCGTGTCCGAGCTGCGCGAGCATCAGCGCGGCGGCCTGTTCGGCCATGGTCTTCACCGGCTGCTCGAGCACCGTGATGGGCGGGTCCACGAGGCTGGTCCAGGGGTAGTTGTCGAAGGCGACGAGGCTGATGTCGTCCGGCAGGCGCACCCCGCGTTCGCGCAGCGCGCGGTACGCTCCGGACGCCTGCGTGCCGGTCAGGGCGATCAGCGCGGTGGGCGGCTCGGGCAGGTCGAGCAGGTCGTTCGTGAGGGCGTAGGCGGTGTCCTCGGTGAGCAGGGTCACGCGCTGGTACTCGGCGGGGACGGTCAGGCCCAGTGCGTTCATGATCTCCGGGAAGGCGCGGCTGCGTTCCTCCGGGTGGATGACCGGGTGGTAGGTGCCCAGCGCGGCGATGCGGCGGTGGCCCAGCGCGTGCAGGTGCGTGACCGCCTGCCGCACGGCGCCCGGGTTGTCGAGCATCACGCTGGGTTCGTCGTGGTGGGGGGGGCGGTAGTCGTACTCGGTGATGGCCACGCCGCGTGAGCGCAGCCGCGCGAGGTACTCCTGGCTGTCCTGGCCGTAGCCGGGGCGCAGCATGACGCCGGCCACGCGCAGGCCGTACAGCCGCCTCAGTTCCTGGAGTTCGCGCTGGGCGCTGTACTCGTTCTCGCTGATGATCAGGGTGTAGCCCGCGTCCGCCAGGACGTGCGAGGCGGTGCGGGCGAACTGCGCGAAGAAGGGTTCGAGGATCGAGCCGACGACCAGCCCGACGGTGGTGCTCTGGCCGCCGCGCAGGCTCCCGGCGCGCTGGTCGGGCTCGTAGTGCAGCTGCGCGATGGCCTGCTGGACACGCGCGAGCGTGTCGGGCGTGAGTTTGTCGGGTTCCTTCAGGGCGCGTTTGGCAGTGGTGGGGGAGACGCCGGCCAGCCGGGCGACGTCCTGGATGGTGGACACGGCTGCATTGTAGGTCAGGGTCGAGGCGACACTCAAGCGGTTGGTCACGAGACCATTTTCACATGCCACCTTCCGGAGTGGCACCAGTAGACAATTGAAAACGATTGTGATTCACTGATGGACACGAGACCATTCAATCCGAGATCAGGTGAGCCCGTCACCTGAAGTGGCGCCGCTGTCACCGACGCCGCTCCGCTGCTGTCCGCCCCGCCCCTGACCGGGCCCTGTCCCACCGGAGGAACCACCCGTGAACCGACTCGCCCTGCTCGCCCTGACCGCCCTGCTCAGCCAGGCCAGCGCCGTGACCATCACTGTCGCCACCGTGAACAACCCGGACATGGTCACCATGCAGAAACTCACCCCCGAGTTCAACAAGAAGTACCCCGACATCCAGGTCAAGTGGGTGACCCTCCCCGAGAACGAACTGCGCCAGAAGATCACCCTGGACGTCGCCTCCGGCGCCGGCTCCTTCGACATCGCCACCGTCGGCGCCTACGAGGTGCCCATCTGGGCCAAGAACGGCTGGCTCAAACCGCTGACCCCGCTGTTCGGGAAGAACCCGGACATCGTCAAGAGCTACAACCTCGCCGACGTCCTGCCCGGCGTGCGCAGCGCCCTGACCGTCGGCGGCAGCCTGTACGCCGTGCCCTTCTACGCCGAGAGCAGCATGACGTACTACAACAAGGATCTCTTCAAGGCCGCCGGGCTGACCATGCCCGCCCAGCCCACCTGGACCCAGATCCAGACCTTCGCCAGCAAGATCCACAACCCCGCCAAGGGTGTGTACGGCGTGTGCCTGCGCGGACTGCCCGGCTGGGGCGAGAACATGGCCCTGTTCACCACCATGGTCAACACCTTCGGCGGCCGCTGGTTCGACCAGGGCTGGCAGGCGCAGCTGAACACTCCCGCCTGGAAAAACGCCATGACCTTCTACGTGAACCTCGTCAAGAAGTACGGCCCTCCCGGCGCGACCGGCAACGGCTTCACCGAGAACCTCACCCTGATGAGCCAGGGCAAGTGCGGCATGTGGGTCGACGCGACCGTCGCCGCCGGGTTCCTGAGCGATCCCAGCAGCTCCAAGATCACCAAGTCGGTCGGCTTCGCCAAGGCCCCGGTCGGCACCACCGCGCGCGGCAACAACTGGTACTGGAGCTGGAACCTCGCCATTCCCAAGAGCACCAAGCAGGAAGACGCCGCCTTCAAGTTCCTGACCTGGGCCACCAGCCAGGAGTACATCGCCCTGGTCGCGAAGACCAAGGGCACCTGGGCCAGCGTGCCCCCCGGCACCCGCACAAGCACCTACCAGAACGCCAACTACAAGAAAGCCGCCGGCGCCTTCAGCGGCCTGGTGCTGAGCAGCATCAACACCGCCGACGTGAACAAGGCCACCAAGGACCCCGTGCCCTACACCGGCGTGCAGTACGTCGCCATCCCCGAATTCCAGGCGCTCGGCACCCAGGTCGGGCAGTACCTCGCCGGGGCGCTCAGCGGGCAGTACACCGTTGATCAGGCGCTGAAACTCAGCCAGGACGCCGCGAACAAGACCGCCCGTGAAGGCGGCTACCAGAAGTAAGCCCCCACGCGGGGCGCGGCGACCTCCAGCGCCGCGCCTCACCCCCACCCGCAGTCCCAGCGCACCCCAGGGGAGGCCCGAGGCGACGACCTCGCCTCCCCACGTCGCTTGTCCACGCCGCCCTCACAGGAGGTGAAGTTCATGACCGCCGCCGCCACCACGCCCGCCACCAGCGCCCCCGCCCCGAAACGCGGCCTGAGGCTCAGCCCGGCCGCGCTGATCTGGCCCGCCATGCTGTACCTGATCCTGACCACCCAGGTGCCGTTCTTCATGACGGTGTACTACTCGTTCTTCCGCTACAACCTCGCCATTCCCGGCAGCCGCCCCTTCGTGGGCTTCGCCAACTACCAGAACCTCCTGACCGACCCGCAGAACCTGCACATCCTGTGGAACACCGTCGTGCTGGCGGGCGGCACCCTGATCCTGACCCTGATCATCGGCGCGGCCCTGGCGCTGCTGCTGAACCGCGACTTCCCGGGCCGGGCGCTGCTGCGCACCCTGCTGATCAGCTCGTTCCTGATCATGCCGGTCGTGACGGCCGTCGTCTGGAAGAACATGCTCATGAACCCCGTCTTCGGGTTCTTCTCCTGGGTCGTCACCGGCCTGGGCGGGCACCCGGTCGACTGGCTGGCGCAGTACCCGATGGCCAGCGTGATCGCCATGATCACCTGGGAATGGACGCCCTTTGCCATGCTGATCCTCCTGACCGGCCTGCAGAGCCTGCCCGACGATCAGCTGGAGGCCGCCCGCCTGGACGGCGCCAGTCCCTGGCAGGAATTCCGCTTCGTGGTGCTGCCCCACTGGACGCAGGCGATCCAGGTGGTCGTCCTGATGGAGACCATCGCGCTGCTGCAGGTGTACGGCGAGATCTACGGCTCCACGTCCGGCGGTCCCGGCATCGCCACCACGAACCTGCCGTACTTCATCTACCAGAAGGCCTTCGCGGAGTACAACATCGGCCTGGCCAGCGCCGCCGGGGTCCTGACCGTGATCCTCACGAACGTCCTGGCCGCCTACATGCTGCGGCTGCTGACCCGCGCGGGCAGGGGAGAGTGACATGCAGGCCCAGATCCGACTGAGAAACGCGCTGCTGACCCTCGTCACGTACCTGATCGCCGCCGCGTTCCTGTTCCCGCTCGTGTGGATGTTCATGGCCGCCTTCAAGACCGAGGCGCAGGCCTTCGCCACCCCGCCCGTGTTCGTGTTCACGCCCGTCCTGGAGAACTTCGGGCATGCGCTGGGCAGCTACTTCCCGGCGCTGCGCAACTCGCTGGTCGCCGCGGTGGGCAGCACGGTCCTGGCGTTCATCCTGGGCCTCCCGGCCGCGTTCGCGCTGGCCGTGTACCCTACCCGCCGCGCGCAGGGCGTGCTGACCTGGATGCTGTCCACCAAGTTCATGCCTGCTGTCGGCGTGATCGTGCCGCTGTTCCTGATCTTCCGCAACCTGCACCTGCTCGACACGCTGCCCGGCCTGATCCTGATGTACACCACCATGAACCTCCCGCTGGTCGTGTGGATGATGCACTCCTACATGACCGAGATCCCCTACGCCATCTACGAGGCCGCCAAGGTGGACGGCGCCTCGGTCGGGCAGGAATTCTTCGGGATCGCGCTGCCGCTGAGCACGCCCGGCATGGCCGCCACCGCCCTGCTGTGCCTGATCTTCGCGTGGAACGAGGTGTTCTTCGCCCTGAACCTCACGAACAGCGACGCTGCGCCCCTGAGCGTGTTCATCAGCCAGTTCAAGACCAGCGAGGGCCTGTTCTGGGCGCAGATGAGCGCCGCCGCCACCCTGACCGTCCTGCCGGTCCTGATCTTCGGCTGGATCGCGCAGCGCCAGCTGGTCCGCGGCCTGAGCTTCGGCGCGGTGAAATGACCGTGGCCGCCGCCAGCCTCCCCCTGCGCGCCGCGAGCCTCCCCGCCCTGGCCGGGCGCGTGCAGGTGCCCACCTACGACCCGCGCGGCCTGCGCACCGGCATCGTGCACTTCGGCGTGGGTGCCTTCCACCGCTCGCATCAGGCCATGTACCTCGACCGGCTGCTCAACCTGGGGCAGGCGCACGACTGGGCCGTCTGCGGGGTGGGCGTCCTGCCCGGCGACGCCCGGGTGCGTGACGCGCTGCGCGCCCAGGACCACCTGTACACCCTGCTGACCCGCGCCCCGGACGGCCACCATGAGGCCCGCGTGATCGGCGCCGTGCACGACTACCTGTTCGCCCCGGACGACCCCGAGGCGGTCTGCGAGCGGCTGGCGCACCCCGCCACGCGCATCGTGTCCCTAACCGTCACCGAGGGCGGCTACAGCCTGAACAACGCCACCGGCGAGTTCGACCCCAGCGGGGACGTCCTGCACGACCTCCAGCCCGGCGCCGCGCCCCGCAGCACCCTGGGCTTCCTGACCGAGGGCCTGCGCCGCCGCCGCGAGCGCGGCCTGCGCCCCTTCACGGTCATGTCCTGCGACAACATCCAGGGCAACGGGCACGTCACCCGCCGGGTCCTGACGGCCTTCGCCCGCCGCCGGGACCCGGAACTGGCCGACTGGATCGACCGCGAGGTCGCCTTCCCGAACAGCATGGTCGACCGCATCACCCCGGTCACCACGGACGCCGTGCGCGCCGATCTGGAGCGCGAGTACGGCGTGCAGGACGCCTGCCCGGTGGTCGCCGAGGCGTTCACGCAGTGGGTGCTCGAGGACCACTTCACCTGCGGCCGCCCCCCACTGGAGGACGTGGGCGTGCAACTCGTCCCGGACGTCGAACCGTACGAACTCATGAAACTGCGCCTCCTGAACGCCGCGCATCAGGCCATGAGCTACCCCGCGCTTCTGGACGGCTACACGTTCGTGCACGAGGTCTGCCAGCAGCCCGACTACGCGCAGTTCCTGCTCGACTACATGACCTTCGAGGCCCGCCCCACCCTGCGCCCCGTCCCCGGCATCGACCTGGGCGCCTACAGCCACGACCTCATCGCGCGCTTCTCGAACCCCGCCATTCAGGACACCCTGGCCCGCCTGATCGTGGACGGCAGCGAACGCATCCCCAAATTCCTGCTGCCCGTCGCTCGCGAACAGGCCGCGCGGGGCGGGGACCTGCGCCGCTGCGCCCTCGTGGTCGCCGCCTGGAGCGCCCACGTCGCGCAGGCCGCCACGCGCGGCGACGCGCTCGACGACGTCCGCGCTGCCGACCTCACCCGCGCCGCCCTGGCCGATCAGGTCACGCCCGGCGCGTTCCTGCACCAGCCCGACGTGTTCGGCGACCTGAGCGCCGCGCCCGCCTTCGCGCAGGCCTACCTGGACGCCCGCGCCGCCCTGGCCGCCCACGGCCCCCTCGGCGCGCTGCGCGCCCTGCACGCTGCCCCCACCCAAGGAGAACACGCATGACCATCCTCGACCTTTTCCGCCTGGACGGCCGCCACGCCCTGATCACCGGGGGCGCGCAGGGCATCGGCTTCGAGATCGCCCGGGGCCTCGCGCAGGCCGGGGCGCGCGTCACCATCGCCGACCTGAACCCCAACGTGGGCCAGACCGCCGCCGCGACCCTGGCCGGGCAGTTCGAGGTGCTGAACGTCACCGACGCCGCCGCCGTCGCCGCCCTGGCCCGCAGGCTTCCGGACGTGGACAT
Source organism: Deinococcus actinosclerus (assembly GCF_001507665.1). NCBI lineage: Bacteria > Thermotogati > Deinococcota > Deinococci > Deinococcales > Deinococcaceae > Deinococcus > Deinococcus actinosclerus. The sequence continues at coordinate 897,801 of NZ_CP013910.1, forward strand.
CCTCGTGAACAACGCCGGGATCGTCCGCAACACCCCCGCCGAGGCCACCCCGGACGACGACTGGCGCAGCGTGATCGACGTGAATCTGAACGGCGTGTACTGGTGCTGCCGGGAATTCGGCCGGGCCATGCTGGAGCGCGGCCAGGGCAGCATCGTGTCCACCGCCAGCATGAGCGGCCTGATCAGCAACCACCCGCAGCCGCAGGCGGCGTACAACGCCAGCAAGGCCGCCGTGATCCACCTCACCCGCTCCCTGGCGGGCGAGTGGGCGCCGCGCGGCGTGCGCGTGAACTGCGTCGCGCCCGGCTACACCGCCACGCCCCTCACCAGACGCGGCCTGGAGACCCCCGAATGGCGCGAGACGTGGCTGAAGGAAACCCCGATGGGCCGCCTCGCGGAACCCGCCGAGATCGCCCCGGCCGTACTGTACCTCGCCTCCGAAGCTGCGAGTTTCGTCACCGGGCACGCGCTGGTCGTCGACGGCGGCTACACCTGCTGGTAAAGCCCACGGGTACCGAGATGAGGGTCGAAGCGTCCGAGTACCGCCCCTGGACCCTTCGACCCTCGACCCTTCGACCCTTTCAAGGAGTGACATGACCCTGAGTTCGAGAACCTCCGTCCTGACCGGCCTGCGCCAGCTGGACTGGACGTCGCGCGAGGTGCCGGCGCCCGGTGAGCGGGAGGTGCGGGTGCGGGTCACGCGGATCGGCGTGTGCGGTAGCGACGTGCACTACTACTCGCACGGGCGGATCGGGCCCTTCGTGGTGAACGGCCCGCTGGTCCTGGGGCACGAGGTGAGCGGCGTGGTGGACGCCGTGGGCGCGGGCGTGACCCGCGTGAGCCCCGGTGACCGCGTGGCGCTGGAACCCGGCGTGCCGTGCCGCCGCTGCGCGTACTGCCGCGGCGGGGCGTACAACCTCTGCCCGGACATGACGTTCATGGCGACGCCCCCGGTGGATGGCGCGCTGACCGAGTACGTGCTGTGGCCCGATGACTTCGTTTACCCGGTGCCGGACAGTGTCAGTGACGACGCGGCGGCGCTGCTCGAACCGCTGGCGGTGGGCCTGTGGGGTGCCCGCAAGGGCGACGTGCGCCCCGGGCACGCGGTGGCGGTGCTGGGCGCCGGGCCGGTGGGCTGCACGACCGTCATGGCGGCCCGCGCGGCGGGCGCGACGACAATCATCGCGGTGGATCTGGAGGACTTCCGGCTCGATCTGGCCCGCGAGGTGGGTGCCACCCATACCCTCAACGCGCGGAGTGTGGACGCGCTGGCCGCCATCCGCGAGCTGTGCGCCGCGCGCGACGGCCTGCCGCTCTCGCACGCGGGGGTGGACGTCGCCTTCGAGACGGCCGGGAGCCTCCCCACCACGCGCCTGACCCTGGCCGCGCCGAAACCGGGCGGCGTGGCCGTGCTGGTGGGCCTCCCGCCCGATCCGGAGGTGAGCCTGGACATCGTGAGCGCCGCGAGCCGTGAGGTGACGCTGCGCGGCGTGTTCCGCTACGCGAACTGCTACCCGGCCGCCGTCGAGCTTGCGGCGAGTGGCCGCGTGAACCTGGACGCGCTCGTCACGCACCGCTTCCCGTTCGCGCAGACGCCCGACGCGTTCGCCTTCGCCGACCGCGAGAAGCGCGCGTCCATGAAGGTCATGATCGATGTCCGCTGAACCGGCGCGGGACCTCCTGATCGGGGTGGATGTCGGTACGTACTCCAGCAAGGGCGTCCTCACGACGCTGGACGGGCAGATCGTGGCGCAGCACGTCGCGGCGCACGGCATCTCGGTGCCCCGGCACGGGCACGTGGAACAGGACGCCGACGCGGTGTGGTGGGCGGACGTGGTCACGATCCTGCGGGCGCTGCTGCGTGAACCCGGTACGGCCGGACGCGTGGCGGGCGTGGCGTGCAGCGCGATCGGGCCCACGCTGCTGCCGCTGGACGCGGAGGGGCGGCCGCTGCGCCCCGGCATCCTGTACGGCGTGGACACCCGCGCGCAGGCGCAGATCGACGCGCTGAACGCCGAACTGGGCGAGGCAGCAATCCTCGCGCACAGTGGCATGGCCCTGACGAGTCAGGCGACCGGCCCGAAGATCCGCTGGCTGCGCGAACAGGAACCCGAGGTGTGGGCGCGGGCGCGCACCCTGACCAGTGCCGGCAGTTACCTCGTGTTCCGCCTCACCGGCGAGCACGTCATCGACCACCACACCGGCGCGCACGTCATGCCGCTGTACGACCCGCGCACCCGCACCTGGACAGACAAATTCGCTGCGGAGGTGCTGGGCGACCGCGGCCTGGAGGTGCTGCCCCGCCTCGCCTGGAGTGACGAGCGGGCCGGGCAGGTCACGGCAGCGGCCGCCGCTGAAACCGGCCTGCGGCCCGGCACGCCCGTCGCGGTGGGCACCGTGGACGCCCTGGCCGAGGGCCTCAGCGTGGGCGCGGCGCGGCCCGGCGACCTGATGGTCATGTACGGGTCGTCCACCTTCTTCATCCTCACGCAGGAGAGCCCCACCCCGGACCCGCGCGTGTGGTCGGTGGGCGGCGCGTTCGCGGGGCAGGTGAACCTCGCGGCGGGCATGAGCACCACCGGCAGCCTCACCCGCTGGATCGTGGACGAGTTCGCCCGCGAGCAGGGCACCGCCGCCGCCTACGACGAGCTGTTCACGCAGGCAGCGGCCCTGCCGCCCGGCGCGGACGGCCTGCTCATGCTCCCGTACTTCAGCGGCGAGCGCACGCCGGTCAACGACCCCCGGGCGCGCGGCGTGGTGGCGGGCCTGACCCTCTCGCACACCCGCGCGCACCTGTTCCGCGCGGCGCTGGAGGGCGTGGGCTTCGGCATCCGCCACAACCTCGACGCGCTGCGCGACCTGGGCGCGGACGTGCGGCGCGTCGTCGCCGTGGGCGGCGGCACGAAGGGCGGCACGTGGCTCCAGATCGTTTCCGACATCACCGGGCAGGTGCAGGAGGTGCCGCGGGTGACCGTCGGCGCCAGCTACGGGGACGCGTTCCTGGCCGGGCTGGCCGCCGGGGTGCTCACCCGCGCCGATCTGGACCGCTGGGTGCAGCCCGGCCCGCCCGTCACGCCCGATGCCGCCACCCGCGCCGAGTACGACCGCCTGTACGGCCTGTACCGCGAGCTGTACCCGGCCACCCGCGACATCGTCCACGCGCTGTAATACGGACTCCGGTTAAAAGGTTTGCAAAAACTTTCAACCCGAGCGGAGCAAGCAGGAGAGAAACGGGTTCCGGGCGTGGAGTTGGCAACCCGGTGTCCTTCCGGGTTGTTAACGAAACAGACGGAATCCGTATGACAGAAGACCGCGACCGCCACGTTCAGGGCGGTCGCGGTCTCGTCGGGCCTTACTTCAGGGTCAGGCTGGTGAGGATCGCGCGGCCTTCCTCGATCTGCTCGGCGGTGGTGCCGCTGGGCTGCACGAGGGTCGCGGTGAACAGGCGGTTGTTCTTCACGGTGAACACCTGCGTCCAGCGGACCATGCCGCCCTCGCCGTCCCCCAGGTACGACCAGAGGATCGCGGGCGTGCTGCCCAGCTTGACGGTCTTCTCGCCCAGCATCCTGAACTTGGGCACGTCCTTACCGAGCTGCGAGGCGAACAGGTCGCGGAAGTCCGCCAGGGTGGCCTTCAGCTTGGGGTCCACGTCCTGCACCTGCACGGTCACGGTGGGGCGCACGGTCCCCGCGTCGCGGTTGATGAAGGCCACGTCCGCGCCGGGGACGTTCTTCAGCGGAATCCAGCCGGCGGGCACGCGGATCGAGTAGCCCTTGGCGCTGGTGGCGGTCACGGCCTCGACCGTGCGCGTCCCCGTCGTCGCCGCGGGCGTGGCCTGGGCAGGCGTGGCGGCAGGCGGGGTGGCGGTGCCCTGGGCGTGGGCGGGGGTGAGGCTCAGGGCCGCGAGGAGCAGCGGGGCGAGCAGGCAGGCGCGCTTCATGAGCGTCAGGGTAGAGCCTGAAGGTGAGCCGAGTCTGACCGCAGGGCGCGTGAGAAGGCCACCTGACCGCCACCGAGATGCAGGTGGTGGGTGAGGCCCGCCGGGGCGTCCGAGGCGCGGTGCGCGATCATCAGCACGTGCGTGCCCTCGCGGGCCAGACCGGGCAGCAGCGTCAGGAACGCGGCGCGCGAGGCGGCGTCCAGGAAATCCAGGCCCTCGTCGAGGATCAGCAGGCGGGGCCGGTGCGCCACCGCGCGGGCCAGCAGCAGGCGCCGCAGCTGCCCCTGCGACAGCGACTCGGCGCCCCGGTCCAGCAGGTCGGTCAGGGCGAGATGCGCCGCCAGCTCCTCCACGGTGCGCGCCTGGTCCGGTGTCAGGTCCGGGCTGAAGCCCTCCGCGCCGCTCCAGGCGCTGCCGATCACCTCGCGGCCCGTCCAGTCGCGCCGCTGCCGGATGCCCAGCTCCGCGCTGACCAGCCCGATCTGCGCGCGGCGTTCGGTCAGCAGGTCGCGCCCCAGGAAGGGCCGCTGGACGCGCCCGCCCAGCGCGGAGTGCAGCTCCCCGGCGATCAGGCGCGCCAGGGTGCTCTTGCCGCTGCCGTTCTTCCCGGTCACCAGCCAGTGCTCCCCGAGTGCCACGTCCAGCTCAGCGGCCCCAGCGCCCGGTGCCCGTCCCGGAACACCACGGCGTCCTGCACGTCCACCAGCACCTCACCGCCACCCACCCCGCCCGGCAGCACCAGGGCAGGGGAGGGGACGTCGCCGTCCGGCGCGGCCTCGGTCACCACGCCGCCCTCCACCCGTAGCGTCCGCCAGGGCAGGTCCGGGGCCTCCTCGGGGCGGTGCGTGGCGAGCACCACGCCCACCCCCGACGCGTGCACCCGCGCGATCAGCGCGCCCAGCTCCGCGCGCGCCTGCGGGCTCAGGCCGTCCGTGAACTCGTCCAGCAGCAGCAGCTCCGGCGCGGGCATCAGCGCCGCGCCCAGCATCACCCGCCGCCGCTGCCCGTGACTCAGCGTCCGCACGTCCCGGCCCAGCAGCGCCCCCAGTCCGGTCAGCGCCGCCACCTCCGCCACGCGCGCCTGCGCCCCCGGTGTGGCCTCCCACAGGTTCAACCGCTCCCCGCTGTGCGCCGCGAGGAGCACGTCCCGCACGGTCTGCACCCACTCGCGCGTCAGGTAGAACGCCTCGGCGTCCGGGCCCACCAGCCGCAGCGACCGCCGCACCCGCACCGCCGACCGCTGCACCCCGCCCCCCAGCCCGTACACCCGCTCGCCACGCACCGGGGCCACCTCACCCGCCAGGAGGCGCAGCAGCGTCGTCTTGCCGCCCCCGTTCGGCCCCCACAGCCGCAGCGCCGCGCCGCGCGGCACGTCCAGCGTCACGCCGCGCAGGCGCGTGTCCCCACCCGCGATCACGTCCACGTCCCTCAGGGCCACCAGCGGCGCACTCATCCCCGCGAGTCTAGCGGCGCGTCCGGGAGTGGGCGGCCGCCCCATCTACGCGATCCGGCAGACGCCCGCCGGGCAGGGCGCGTGCTCTGCTGCGACCATGACGCGCACCCTGCACCTGATCAAGCATGGCAAGCCGCAGTTCCTGGCGGGCGTCCCGGCGCACGAGTGGCCGCTGGCCCCGGACGCCCTGACCGAGCTGCCCGCCCTGGCCGACCGGCTGGACCCGCGCCCGGACGTGATCGTGTGCTCGCTGGAACCCAAGGCGCACGCGACGGCGCAGGCGCTGGCCGGGCAGCTGGTGGTGCCGCTGCGGCCCATGCACGGCCTGCACGAGCAGCTGCGCTACACGGCCCGCTTTCACGCCGACCCGGCCGACTTCCAGGCGGAGTACCACGCGTTCTTCGCGCAGTCGGACCGGCTGGTGGTCGGCGAGGAGACCGCGCGGGATGCCTGCACCCGCTTCACGAACGTCGTGAACGCCGTCATGGCCGCCAACCCGCAGCCCACCGTGGCGGCCGTGGCGCACGGGACGGTCATCAGCCTGCTCGTCGCGGCGCGGCGCGGCGTGGACCCCTACCCGCTGTGGCGGGAGCTGCCCCTGCTGGGGGTGCTCAGCGTGCCGTGGGAACCCGGTCCGGCGGGGGCGCGTACTGCCCTGTAAAGGGAGGCACTTTCATGGGTTTCACCATTTTCGTCATGGTCCTGCTGCTGCTGGTGATCATCACGCTGTTCGCCGGGGTCAAGAGCGTCCCGCAGGGCAGCGAGTGGACGCAAGAGCGCTTCGGGAAGTTCCAGCGCACACTCAAGCCGGGGCTGAACATCATCATTCCGTACATCGACCGCATCGGCCGCCGCGTGAACATGATGGAACAGGTGCTCGACGTGCCCAGCCAGGAGGTCATCACCAAGGACAACGCCCTCGTGACCGTGGACGGCGTGGTGTTCTACCAGGTGCTCGACGCCGCCAAGGCCAGCTACGAGGTCAGCAACCTCCAGCAGGCGATCCTGAACCTCACCATGACGAACATCCGCACCGTGATGGGCAGCATGGACCTCGACGAACTGCTCTCAAACCGCGACCAGATCAACGCGCGCCTCCTGACGGTCGTGGACGAGGCCACCGAGCCGTGGGGCGTCAAAGCAACGCGAATCGAGGTGAAGGACATCAAGCCGCCCGCCGATCTGGTCGCCAGCATGGCCCGCCAGATGAAGGCCGAACGCGAGAAACGCGCCAACATCCTCGACGCCGAGGGCTTCCGGCAGGCCGCCATCCTGAAGGCCGAGGGCGAGAAGCAGGCCGAGATCCTCTCCGCCGAGGGGCGCCGGCAGGCGGCGTTCCTGGAGGCCGAGGCCCGCGAACGCGCCGCGCAGGCCGAGGCCGAGGCGACCCGGCTGGTCAGCGACGCGATTGCCGCCGGGAACGTGCAGGCCATCAACTACTTCGTCGCGCAGCGCTACGTGGACGCCCTGAAGGACATCGCCAGCGCCCCCAACCAGAAGACCCTGATCCTGCCGCTGGAAGCCACGAGCATCCTGGGCAGCCTGCAGGGCGTCGCGGAGATTGCGCGCGACGCCTTCGGACGCAAGGGCTAGCGCCGTGGACTGGCTGCCCACCCTGGAACGCGTGCAGTCCTGGCACTGGTGGGTGCTGGGCGCGCTGCTGCTGATCCTGGAAGTCGCCGCGCCCGGCATCTTCTTCGTGTGGCTGGCCCTGGCCGCCTTCGCGCTGGGCCTGCTGGTGTTCGTGCTCCCGATCCTGCCGGTCGCCGTGCAGCTGCTGCTGTTCGCCGCGCTGAGCGTCGCGGCCGTCACGCTGGGCCGCCGCTACGTCACGCGCCTGCTGCCGGACTCGCCCGAGGCGGGCCGCGTGAACCAGGGCTCACACCGGCTGGTGGGGCAGACGGTCACAGTCGTCACGCCCATCGTGAACGGCATCGGCCGCGTGCGGGTGGGGGACAGTGAGTGGCGCGCCACCGGCCCGGACACCCCGCAGGGCGCGCGGGTCGTGATCGTCGCGGCGGACGGCCCCACCCTGCACGTCCGTGAGGTCAACGGCACCTGGACCTGACGGACACCACGAAGAGGCGGCCCCAGGGTGTATCCGGGGCCGCCTCCTCTGCCGCGGTCATCCGCGCTGGGTGGGATACAGCCAGGGGCGCAGCAGGCGCGACAGCCACGGCAGCACCGGCCAGTTCAGGAACAGCGTGGACAGCGACGCGGTCGCCAGCGTCGCCGCCCACGCGGGCCACTCGCCGGTCACGGGCCGCAGCAGCGTGGCGAACAGCATGATCAGCGGGTACACGCCCACGATCCCCACGATGACGTTCTTCCACAGCGGCGGGGCAGGCAGGCGCGCGGGCCGGTCGAACCACGCCTCCAGACCCTGCGCCTCGCGGTACTCGACCTGGTCGGCGGTGAAGTCGTCCAGCTCCGCCAGCGCCTCGCGGTACGCCGGGGTGGCCCGCCACGCCTCCAGCGCCTGCGCGGACGCGAAGCGCACCAGCGTCACGTACTCCGCCACCGGGCCGTTCGTGTCCCGCAGGACGTGCAGGCCCACGAAGCCCGGCTGGGTGGCCTGCACCGCGTGCAGGCGGCGGGCCCACGCCTCGTACGCCTCCAGTTTCGAGCGGCGCACGCGCTCGGTGACGACCAGGGTGATCCCGGTGGAATGGGGCGGCAGAGCGGTGGGGGCAGCGGCATCGGACATCAGCCCCGCAGTCTACCCGATGGGCCGCCTGGAGCCCCGGGGCCGCGTGGGCGATACTGAGGGTCCCCCCGGTCCGCGCCCCCCACTGACGGAGGTTCACCGCATGCGTATCCGCCCCGCCCACCTGCCCCTGCTGGCCCTGAGCGTCCTGTCCGCCGCGCACGCCGCCACGTTCGACGTGTACACCTTCACGCCCCCGAGCGGCTGGACGCAGACGACCGTGAAGGGGATCACGCGCGTGAGCCGCACCGCAGGCGGGCAGTACTGCCTCTTCGACCTGTACCCCGCCACCAAAGGCAGCGGAAACGTGACACAGGACTTCCGCAACGAGTGGAACACCCTGGTCGTGACACCCTACGCGCCCGACGACGCCCCCGAGGAGGAGAGCGGCGAGCCGGTCAATGGCTGGCAGACCCACCTGGGCGGCGCATACTTCGCATACGAGGGCGGCACCAGTCTGGCGGTCCTGGCGACCTTCAGCGCGGCCGGGCAGGCGGCGAGTGTCCTGATGCTCGGCAACGACGAACAGTGCCTGGAGCAGTTCGACACGTTCCTGACCACCCTGCGCCTGAAGGCCTCCACCGCCCAGACCACAGCCGCGCCCACCCCACCGAAACCCGCCCCAGCCCCCACAGCGGGCAGCCTAAACACCGCGCCGCTGAAGAGCAGTTTCAAGTTCGACACCACCACCTTCGACGACGGCTGGGTGTCCGTCGTGCAGAAAGACTGGGTGCTCGCCCGGCGCGGCACCACCACCGTCCGCCTCCACTACCCCAGCGGCCCCAGCTACAACCCGGACTCCGACGCCGAACTGCGCGCCGCCTGGAACACCCTCGTCGCGCCCCGCTACCGCGACCTCCAGGGCTACGCGCAGAACTTCGACACCCTGAACTTCGAACGGCCCTACCTCGCCGCCGGGACCGCCACCAGCCTGGAGACCGGGGCGCGGGTATACGTCGCGCTGTTCCGGCAGGCCGAGAGCGGCTGGATCGAGATCGTCACCCCCGACCGCGACACCTTCCTGAAGGACTTCAGACTGGACCCCGCCCAGTTCTATGGCGTGGACGACGCCCTCCTGCGCCCCCTGCGGAACCTGCGCGGCCTGAACCGCTTCGCCGTCGCCGCCAGCGACCTCACCGGCACCTGGAGCAGCAACGCGGGCGGGTACACGCAGTGGGTGAACGCCTTCACCGGCCTCAGCGCCGGCGCCACCGGCTTCTCCAGCAACGAGACCTTCGAGTTCACCGGAACCGGCACGTACCGCTGGAGCCTCGCCATGGCCAGCGGTGTCGTCGGCGCGCAGACCTTCAGCGGCGCCAGATCCAGCGGCAAGCACGCCATGAAGAGCAACTGGCAGATCAGCTTCAGCGATATCGAAGGCAAACCCCGCGTGTACAACGCCTACTTCGAGGCCGGACGCGGCGGGCAGCGCATCCTCTGGATGCAGTCCGTCGGCAGCTACAGCGCCTACGTCAAGGTGAAATAGCCGTTCAGTCCAGCATCCGGCGGTGGTAATCCACCTGCCCCAGGTGCCAGTTCAGGTGCCCGTACAGGTGAAGCAGGAAGTACCGGGTGGTCATGCCCTCCGGGAAGCCCGGCAACTGCCGCGCACTCACCTCGTCCAGCCGCGCCGCGTCCAGACCGTCCAGGGCCGACACCACCCGCGCCGACACCTCCCGCAACCCCGCGATCAGGTCCGCGCGGGGCACGTCCCGCCGCGCGAACTCCGCCTCCCGGTCCCGCACGAACGTCACGCCGCCCAGGTCCGCGCCGACGAACTGCGACAGGTTCCCGATCAGGTGCAGCGCCAGCGTCCCCGCCGGATTCACGATGTCCCCCCGCACCCGCCACACCGACGCGTCATCCGGGTACGCCTCCAACTCCGCGATCAGCTTCCGGAGGTCCCGCACGAACAGCTCCCGCAGCTCAGGCCACATGACGGCAGCTTACCGGGACGAGGGTGCGCCGCAGGTCACCAGTAGGCCGCCGGGCCGGTAGAACTGCGGCTGGAAGGGATGAAGTTCCAGCGCTGCCGCATAGGTCGTGAGCAGCGGCAGATCAAACCGGCGCTTCCGGGATCGAAACCGGTAGCGACCCACGTCTTCGAATGCCAGCGGACAGCCCAACTGCCAGAACCGCCAGAAGCCGCCGTGATTGCGCAGGCCGACGGACCGCTGGCCCGTGGGCAGTTCCGGGGCGAGGATGGTCCATCCCAGCGCTTCCGCCGCCTCTCCATTCGTGCCGTGGGGCACCGCTTCTATGAGGACAGTATGGCACCCCAGCGTGCGAGCCAATCCGGGCATCACGCTGTGGGCATTCGTGCCCAACTGGTAGTTGTTGACGTACGCCGTCCACCCTGGTGAGGCAGTCGGGAAGAAGAGATGTCGCTGCCCCAGGAACGAGAGTGGGCGCAAACGGGCCAGGCTGCTCGTAACGTCCTCGGATGGCCCATCGAGCAGGTGGCACGCGTGTCCCTGTCCGGTCTGCGCGGTGACGAAGGCCCGCGCCGCCACATCAGGTGGGCAGGCCAGAAAATTCAGCCGCGTGCCAGTCGGCGCGGCGAAGGGCAGATCCTCCGCGCTGATCAGGCTCACTGGGGGGGAGGAGCAGTTTGCCTTCCAGGGGGGTGCTGAGGACGATGCTGGTGTCGCAGGTGAAGCCCATGTTGATCAGTTCGGTCAGCATGTTTTCCAGCGCGCCGACGTCCGGCACGGCGACTTTCAGGATGCAGGAGTTGTCCCCGGTGACGCTGTGGCATTCCAGCACGCCGTCGTGTCTGGTGGCCCAGCGGACCAGGGTGGGGTCGTTGCGGCCCGAATCCTGCACGCCGATGAACGCGGTAATGGTGCGGCCCAGCGGCTTGCTGGCGACGCGGATGCCGTAGCCGAGGATCACGCCGGCGTCTTCGAGGCGGCGGACGCGTTCGGTGACGGCGGGGGCGCTCAGGCCGACGCGGCGGCCGAGTTCGCGCATGCTCAGGCGGGAGTCCGTCTGGAGTTCCTGCAGGATGCGGTGGTCGAGGGGGTCGAGGTGGCCGCCGGACTGTCTCATCCGCACCACCTTAGCATTTGGAAGGTGGTGGGTGGCGTTTGCGAGCTTCGTGTGCGGCGAGCCCCGCGCACCTGACAGGCGACGCGCATTCCAATCCGGCCTGCACAGCGCGGACAATAAAGGAGCACTCAATTTGTGTCTCACCCGTTCACGCCGCACCACCGGAGGTTCTCCCATGCCGATTCACCCGCAGGCCACCCTTCGCAGCCAGATGATGCTGCCCCGCAACCACCGCGCCGACAAGTGGGCCGACGTGCCCGACGAGCAGTGGTACGACTGGAAATGGCAGCTGAAAAACCGCATCAACAGCGTCGCCGAACTCGAGGAAGTCCTCACCCTGACCGACAGCGAACGCAAGGGCGCCAGCGCGGAGGGCATCTTCCGCCTGGACATCACGCCGTACTTCGCCAGCCTCATGGACCGCGACGACCCCACCTGCCCCGTCAGGCGCCAGGTGATTCCCACCGAGGAAGAACTCCAGCCGTTCACGAGCATGATGGAAGACTCGCTGGCGGAGGACAAGCACAGCCCCGTCCCCGGCCTCGTGCACCGCTACCCGGACCGCGTGCTGATGCTCGTCACCACGCAGTGCGCCAGCTACTGCCGCTACTGCACCCGCAGCCGCATCGTGGGCGACCCCACCGAGACCTTCAACCCCGCCGAGTACGAGCAGCAGCTGAACTACCTGCGCAACACCCCCCAGGTGCGCGACGTGCTGCTGTCCGGCGGTGACCCCCTGACCCTCGCCCCGAAAGTCCTGGGTCGCCTGCTGGCCGAACTGCGCAAGATCGAGCACATCGAGATCATCCGCATCGGCACCCGCGTCCCCGTGTTCATGCCCATGCGCGTCACGCAGGAACTCTGCGACGTCCTCGCCGAGAACCACCCCGTGTGGATGAACATCCACGTCAACCACCCCAAGGAAATCACCCCGGAAGTCGCCGACGCCTGCGACCGCCTCACCCGCGCCGGCGTGCCCCTGGGCAACCAGAGCGTGCTGCTGCGCGGCGTGAACGACCACCCCGTCATCATGCAGAAACTCGTGCGTGAACTCGTCAAGATCCGCGTGCGCCCCTACTACATCTACCAGTGCGACCTCGTCCACGGCGCCGGGCACCTGCGCACCACCGTCAGCAAGGGCCTGGAAATCATGGAAAGCCTCCGCGGCCACACCAGCGGCTACTCGGTCCCTACCTACGTCGTGGACGCCCCCGGCGGCGGCGGCAAGATCCCCGTCGCGCCCAACTACGTCCTGTCGCACAGCCCAGAAAAGCTCATCCTGCGCAACTTCGAAGGCTACATCGCCGCGTACAGCGAACCCACCGACTACACCGGCCCCGACATGCTCGTTCCCCAGGACTGGCAGCGCAAGGAACCCGGTCAGAGCGGCATCTTCGGCCTGATGGAAGGCGAACGCATCAGCATCGAACCCAAGGAATTCGCCGAATCCCGCCACCGCCCCGGCGCCACCCAGCACCGCCTCAACAGCCGCGAGGACAAATGGGCCGCCCACGGCATCGGCGCCGCGACCGACACCGCGCCAGACGGCATGACGCAGACCGCACAACCCGTCAGCGGCGACTGACCAGCGTCCAAGGGTCTGAGGGTCGAAGTGTCTAAGGTGAAGATGTGGACTCCTACTTTCCGTTCGAGCAGCTGGACGTCTATCAGCTCTCAGTGGCCTACGCCACGCAGGTCTACCGGGCAACCACCACGTTCCCAGATACGGAGAAGTTCGGTCTGACCAATCAGATGCGCCGCCGTGTCCATCTCACTGAACATCGCAGAGGGTCGGGGGCGCGGCGGCGACCGGGAGCTGGTGCGGTACCTGATGATCGCGCGTGGATCTCTGTTTGAAGTGGTGGCAGGTGCGCAGATTGCAGAGCAGTTGGGTTTCCTCAATGTAGAGGCGGCCCGGACTCTCAGGCAGGACGCACACACACTCTCGGCCAAACTCATGACCCTGATCAAGCGCCTGACTCCTACCTCTTAGACTCTTGGACTCTGCGACTTTTCGACCTCTTGATTTTTCAACCATGACAGGAGTGAACATGACCACCCTTCCTAAACCCCGTCAGCCTGAACTGAAGACCGCTCTGCCCGGCCCGAAGACCGCTTCGATCATGGAGCGCGACAGCCAGCACCTCTCGACGTCCTACATGCGTCCGTATCCGTTCGTGCCGGATCACGGTGAGGGCGTGTGGCTGACAGACGTGGACGGGAACACCATGCTGGATTTCTTCGCGGGGATCGCGGTGAGCACGACCGGGCACGCGCATCCGCATGTGGTGCAGGCGGTGCAGGAGCAGATCACGAAGTTCACACACGTGTGCCTCACCGATTACCCGCAGGAGATCACGACCAGCCTCGCCGAGCGGCTGGTGAAGCATGTCGAACGGCCCGGCGAGAAGTGGCGCGTGTTCTTCAGCAACAGCGGCGCCGAGGCGGTCGAGGCGGCCGTGAAGCTGGCACGCAACCACACGGGGCGGCAGCACATCATCTCCACGATGGGCAGCTTCCACGGGCGCACGTACGGCGCGATCACGCTGACGGGCAGCAAGACGAAGTACAAGCGTGGCTTCGGGCCGCTGCTGCCCGCCGTGAGCCACGTGCCGTACCCGAACCCGTTCCGTCCGCCGCTGGGCAGTACGCCCGAGACGTGCGGTCAGGCGGTGCTGGAGCACATCGAGAGCCTGTTCGTGGGCATCCTGCCCGCCGATGAGGTCGCGGCGATCATCGTGGAACCCATGCAGGGCGAGGGCGGTTACATCGTGCCCCCGGCGGACTTCCTGCCGGGCCTGCGGGCGCTGTGCGACAAGTACGGCATCATGCTGATCTTTGATGAGGTGCAGGCCGGGATGGGCCGCACCGGGAAGATGTTCAGCTTCCAGCATTTCGACGTGCAGCCAGACATCATCACGTCCGCGAAGGGCATCGCGTCGGGCATGCCGCTGGGCGCGCTGCTGGCCAAGGAGAGCGTCATGACGTGGCCGGTCGGGTCGCACGGCAGCACGTACGGCGGGAACCCGGTGGCGGCGGCGGCCTCGCACGCCACGCTGGACCTGCTGGAAGGCAGGGTGCAGCATCCGGGCTGCGGCGCGAACCTGATGGACAACGCCGCGCAGGTGGGAGAGTTCATCATGGGCGAGCTGAAGAAGATGCAGGCGGAATTCCCGTTCCTGGGCGACGTGCGCGGGCGTGGCCTGTTCATCGGTCTTGAGTTCGTGAAGCCGGACGGCAGCCCGGACGGCGCGCTGCGTGACCGGGCGAGCATGGCGATGTTCGAGCGCGGCCTGCTGAACCTCGACTGCGGCGAGGCCGTGATCCGCATCAGCCCGCCGCTGATCCTGACCCGCGAGGAGGCCGCCACGGGCCTGGAGATCATGCGCGAGACGCTGCGCACCCTGAAGTAAGGGACAGTTGCGCGGGGAGCGGGACGCGGGGCGAGCCCCCTGCCGGCCCGCTCTTCTCACTCCATGACCGGCGCGTCTACGCCTGAGAGGAGAGACAGCACACAAGAGAAAGGGGAGGCCGGACCGGGCCTCCCTCTCTCATGCTGTGCGGTTGGTTTACAGGCGCTTCATGATGGCCTGGAGGCTGGCGCTGTCGGCCCAGGCCATGCCTTTCTCGACGTACATGCGGGCGGTGGTCTTGTCACCGCGCTGCAGCGCGAGGTAGGCGAGTTTGGCGGCGCTCAGGGAGGCCCACTGCTTTTCCTGGTCGGTCAGGTCGCCCAGGCGGGTCCAGGCGTTGTAGGCGTTGATCCACCACTGGGTCTTGGTGTACAGCTGCGCCAGGTAGGCGTTGTAGTCGCGGTTGCCGGCTTCCATGCTGGCGGCGTAGTAGGCGTGGTCCACGGCGGCCTTCCACAGCGTGCGGTCGTAGAAGGGCACGGGGTAGGCCACGTCGGCCTGCACGGCGTACTCCTGCGCCTTGGCGAAGTTGTCGCCTGCGCTCATCATCGCCGGGGCGTTCACGGGTTCCGCGACGGTGGTCGTGGTCGTGGTGGTCTCGGTGGTGGTCGTGGTGGTGTCCTGCGCGGCGGCGAGGCCGGTCAGCGCGAACGCGGTCAGCATGAGAATCTTCTTCATAACAGTTCGCATCTTAGGCTCTACCCTGGGGCTCGTCCACGCCGCGAACAGCACCGTAAAGGGTGTGTAAAGGAGTCCATTCTAAAATGAGTAAAACCCACTTTTTCCCTGCGCTCGTCCTGATGACTCTGGCTGGAATTTCCGCTGCCAGCGCCCAATCGGCCCCCTCACCCGTCCCTCAGTTCACCGCGCCGAAGGTGGACATCTTCAAGGAACTGCGCGTGATCTCCGGCGTGACCGTCTCCGGGAACGGCGAGCTCACGTTCGTGGGGTCCGACGCCAAAATTCACCGCACCGACTCCAAGGGCAGCGAGAAGTGGGCCTTCCCGGTGGGCGACATCGGCCGCGCCTACCCGGTCGTGACGCCGCAGGGCGTGACCATCGCAGCCTCCTACGACGACACCGTCTACGCCCTCGACCCCGGCGGGAAGCTGCTGTGGAAGCAGAAGCTCGACGGGGACATCTTCGCCACGCCCGCGCTGCGGATCGACGGCAGCGTGATCGTCGCCACGGCAGGCGGCACCATCCACGCCCTGAGTGCCGCCGGGAAGCCGCTGTGGACGTACAAGGTCGGTGCGCCCGTGTTCAGCAGCCCCGCGATCGGCCCGGACGGCACGATCTACTTCGGCGCGCAGAACAACCGCATGCACGCCCTGACGCCGGGCGGCCAGCTGAAGTGGACGTACGCGGCCGGATCGCTGGTGTTCAGCTCCCCGGCGGTCGGCCCGGACGGCAGCGTGTACTTCGGCAGCAGCGACCGCCGCATTCACGCCGTCGCGCCCGACGGCAAGCCCAGATGGACGCTGCTGACCGGCCTGTTCGTGAATGCCAGCCCGATCATCACGAGCGGCGGACTGGTCGTGGTGGGCAGCTACGACGGCAGCGTGTACGCTGTGAACACCAGCGGCGAGACCGAGTGGACCTACCGCGCCGGGGCCGGCATCGCGGGCAGCGCCGTGGAACTCAGTGACGGCAGCGTGCTCGTCCCGGACCTGAGCGGCACGGTGCACGCCATCGGCAAGGCCGGTCAGGCCCTGTGGCAGATCAAGACCGGCAAGAAGATCGACACCGGCCTGAGCGTCAGCGATCAGGGCAGCCTGTATTTCGTGACGGACGGCGGCGGCCTGAACATCGTGCAGAAGCAGCGGCCGCTGGCCGTGGGGCCCTGGACGACCTTCCACGGCGCGCCGAACCCGGTGGGGCGCGTGCCCACGCCGGTCGAGTTGCAGGCGCAGACCCAGGCCCGGCGGGAGGCGGCCAGCGCGGTCCTGGCCGCCCTGAAGCCCAGCACGGCAGCCACGACCGCTCCGGCGCACCCCGCTCAACCGGCCCAGCCCAGCCAGCCGGCCCCGACCACCCAGCCGACGCAGCCAGCTCAACCGGCGCCTGTACCGGCACTCACACCGGCGCAGTACGCGGCGGCGGCCGGGCAGAAGGCGCGCGTGGCCGACGGTCAGCTGTTCCTCCCGCTGACCGAGGTGGCCGGCGCCCTGCGGCTCGACGTGGGCAACGTGACCGTGCGGACCGCCACCGTGCGCGTGCAGGGGCAGGCGCTGCCCATCACCGTCCGTACCTTCGACCGGGCCGCGTTCGTGCCGCTGGCGGCCCTGAGTGACCTGCCGGGCGCCTCGGCGCGGCTGACCCGGACTCCGGCCGCAGGCGTGACCCTCAGCCTCGGCGGTCAGACGGCGCTGTTCCCGGTGAACCTGACGCGCCTGCTGAGCCTGCAGAGCGGTCCCGAGTTCGCCAGTGGGACGGTCCGCTGACCTGACCGGCTAACCGGACGGAGCCACCGGCACAGGGGGCGCGGCGGGCTGACGGGCCGGCCGCGCCCCCTCTGCGGCCCTGACTGCGCTCCCGGTGCACAAAAAACCCGCCGTTTCCGGCGGGCTATCTCTGGTGGAGTCGAGGGGGATCGAACCCCTGACCTCGTCATTGCGAACGACGCGCTCTCCCAGCTGAGCTACGACCCCATGAGGCGAGAGGGAATGTAGCATGCGCCAGACAGGCATGCAAGGGGGCGGGGTGGTGCATGGGCGGTCCGGTGGCATGGACACGGTCACCTTACGCCCGGGCAGGAAGGTTTACACTCGCCAACATGAGTGCGCCCGCCACGCCCGCCCCTGCCGACACGCAGCAGGACCGCTTCAGTTACAAGTTCGGCCAGGAAGGCATCACCTTCGACGACGTCCTGCTCCAGCCCCGCCACTCGCAGGTGCTGCCGCACGAGGTGGACCTGGGCGCGCAGCTCACCCGCCGCGTCCGCCTGAACATTCCCTTCGTGTCCGCCGCGATGGACACCGTCACCGAGACGAACATGGCCGTCGCCATGGCCCGCGAGGGCGGCATCGGCGTGATTCACAAGAACATGCCCATCGACGCGCAGGCCGAAATGGTCCGCAAGGTCAAGCGCAGCGAGAGCGGCATGATCGTCGACCCGATCACCCTCCCGCCGCACGCCACCGTCGGCGAGGCCGACCGCATGATGGGCGAGTACCGCATCAGCGGCGTGCCCATCACCGACCCGCAGGGCAAACTGCTGGGCATCATCACCAACCGCGACATGCGCTTCGTGGACGACCTGAGCACCCCCGTGCGCGACGTCATGACCAGCCGCGACCTCGTGACCGTCCCCGTGGGCACCACGCTGGAGGAAGCGCAGGAGATCTTCAAACGCCACCGCATCGAGAAGCTGCTGGTCGTCGAGGGTGAGCTGCTGCGCGGCCTGATCACCATCAAGGACCTCACCAAGCGCGTGAAGTACCCCCGCGCCGCGAAGGACAGCATGGGTCGCCTGCGGGTCGCCGCCGCGATCGGCGTGGGCGCCGACCTGATGGACCGCGCGGGCGCGCTGGTGCAGGCGGGCGCGGACGTGCTCGTGCTCGACAGCGCGCACGGCCACAGCCAGGGCATCCTGACCGCCCTGAGCCGCGTCAAGGAAACCTTCGACGTGGACGTCATCGCCGGGAACGTCGCCACCCGCGCCGGGGCGCGCGACCTGATCCTCGCCGGGGCGGACGCCGTGAAGGTCGGCATCGGGCCGGGCAGCATCTGCACCACCCGCGTCGTGACCGGCGTGGGCGTCCCGCAGATCACCGCGATCTTCGAGGCGAGCAGCGCCGCGCTGGAAGCCGGGATTCCCATCATCGCGGACGGCGGCATCAAGCAGACCGGTGACGTGCCCAAGGCCATCGCGGCGGGCGCGAGCGTCGTCATGATGGGCAGCATGCTCGCCGGGACCGACGAGGCCCCCGGCGAGAGCATCCTGCGCGACGGCCGCCGCTACAAGAGCTACCGCGGCATGGGGTCCCTGGGCGCCATGGACCAGGGCAGCGCCGACCGCTACTTCCAGAGCGGCAGCCGCAAGTTCGTGCCCGAAGGCATCGAGGGCATCGTCGCGTACAAGGGCACCGCCGGGGAGGTCATCTACCAGTTCGTGGGCGGCCTGCGCTCCTCCATGGGCTACTGCGGCGCGCCCGACCTGGGCACCCTGCGCGACACGGCGCAGTTCGTGCGGATCACCGGAGCCAGCCTAGTGGAAAGCCACCCGCACGGCGTGACGATCACCAAGGAAGCGCCCAACTACGGCGGGCGCTGATCGGCAGCAGTAACCCGTGAGTACCTCTGTCAACGAGTTGGAGCAATTGATCTGCCAGGAATGGCACGGTCAATTGCTCCAGCAAACGGGCAATCCGGCAGTGCTGAACAGAGTGACATTGGATTTTCTGGAGCGGGTGGGGCTCCCTGAAAAGGCTTCCGATGGAGCGACGTTCCTGCCTGCTGACGAGTTTCAGAGTGTGGTGGACGGTGCAGATCGTGGCACGGTGATCGGCACTGTTGATCACGAGCACCCGCTGGTGATTCGTGAAAGCGACGGCTTCGTCTTCATAGCTGAGAAGTCGCCATGGTTTTTCCTCAACTCCTCACTCACGGCGCTTCTGGGTTGTGTGGCGATGTATCACCGCGAATTCATCCTCAATCCTGAAGACGCTGGTGAACCGGACGGTGGGGATGACGCTGATGGATTTGGAACTTCAGTGACCCGAGCCAGAACACAACGGCTGCGCGAGAGACTGGAGCACTTGGATGCCGACGCTCTGAACCCCGCTCTGGGCGATGCGGATGGAGTGACCTACTGGGGCTTCGTCGTGGAGGAGATAGAAGCGGGAATTATCTGAACCTCGTCCCAGCTGACAGACTGTCATCACGTCGGGGGCGTAAGGTGGATGGTATGAAGCGCCTGCTCACCGCCCCCCGCGAACCCGTGAACGCCCTGACCCACTGGGGCGGCGCGCTCGCCGCGCTGATCGTGCTGGGACCGCTGCTGAGCTGGGCGCACTCGCGCGGGCTGGTGCTGTGGCCGTTCGTGGTGTTCAGCGTCAGCATGGTCGCCCTGTACGCCGCCAGCGCCAGCTACCACTCCTTCCGCCCTACAGAACGCGGCCTGCTGTGGCTGCGCAAACTCGACCACGCGGGCATCTTTCTGCTCATTGCGGGCAGCTACACCCCTATCGCGTACTACGGCCTGGACGGCGTGTGGCGGGACGCCGTGCTGTGGCTGGTGTGGGGCGTCGCCCTGAGCGGCATCACGTTGAAGCTCGTCACCATGCGCCTGCCCCGCTGGATCAGCACCGCGCTGTACCTGGGGATGGGCTGGCTGGCCCTGCTGTTCATGCCGAAATTCATCCACACCCTCAGCCCCGGCGCGCTGTTCTGGCTCGCGGCGGGCGGCGTGCTGTACTCCATCGGGGCCGTCATCTACGGCACGAAACGCTGGAATCCGCGCCCCGGCGTGTTCGGCTTCCACGAGATCTGGCACCTGTTCGTGCTGGGCGGCACCGGCGCGCACGTCGCCATGATGTTCCACCTGCGCTGATCCGCTCAGCGCAGAGTGATCGTGCAGCTCCCCGCTCCGACCCGCCGCAGCCCGGCCATGAGGGCCTGAAAACTGTAGTTTGACCCCCGCTGAGCCCGGGTCATCTGGTCGTTCGTCTGGGTCACCGATCCGCTCAGCAGGACCCCCCTGACCTGCCGCGCCCCCAGCGGCCACAGGCCGAAGCACCGGTACGTGCGGGTCTCGCTGTACACCACGCTCAGCACGAGGCCCCGTTCGGAGGGACTGAAGTACAGGTCGCCGCCCGCACCCGGCAGGGTCAGCGCGAAGGTGTGCGCGTCCGGCATGACCGGGAGAAGCTCCCGCTCGACCCGCAGCGCTGCCGTCACCGTCTCACCCGGCGTAGGCTGGGCCGTCAGCTGCCAGACCTGTCCGATCTGAACGGGCATGGCTGCCGGCGCCCCGGCGCTGCCCGCCTGGGCCGCTCCGCTGATCATCGCCGCGCACACCGGAATCAGAAGCCATCGGGGTTGAGAAGTCACGCGTTCACGGTATCCGGTGCCTGCCCCGGGCGTCTGCTCATCTGCTGCCAGGAAGCCGCCGTGGTGCGCTGCGTGACCTCGGGTCACCCGGCTTCGTGGAGGAGGCCGGAGGGGCGTGTGTCGCCTCCGGCCTCCTCAGCGTCGCCAGATGGCGTTCACACGAAGTTCAGGACCCAGTTGCGCACGCTGCTGATCAGACCGTTGATCTGCCCGCCGAACAGGTAGATGAACACCATGACGATCACGAAGCTGAACGGCTGCGCCTCGAACTGTGCGAGGCTGCGGCCCAGCGAGGGGAACAGGGCGCCCAGGATGCGGCTGCCGTCGAGCAGTGGGATGGGGATCAGGTTGAACACGGCCAGCACCACGTTGATGCTCAGGACGGTCATCAGGATCGTGGCGGCCAGCGCGGACGCTCCGGCGAACTTGAGCAGCAGCACGCAGACCAGCGCGATCAGCAGGTTGCTGATCGGCCCGGCCGCGGCCGTCCACATGGTGCCCCAGCGGCCCAGGTTGTTCGGGTTGATGGGCACAGGGCGCGCGAAGCCGAACCCCACCAGCAGCAGCAGCAGCGTCCCGAACGGATCGAGGTGCTTGATGGGGTTCAGCGTGACCCGCCCGTAGCGGCGCGGCGTGGGGTCACCCAGCCGGTCCGCGGTCCAGGCGTGCGCGAACTCATGGAAGGCGAGCGACAGCACCAGCGCCGCCGCGATGATCACGAACGCCAGCGGATCGCTGGTCAGCAGAGAGATGAGACCCATACCCCGGCATTCTAGAGGCTGGCGTGCGGGCCTTTCGTCGCCAGGAATGCCTTCAGCGCCGCGCGCTCGTCCTCGGGGCTGCGGACCTGCCCGGCGCGGCGCAGCGCCGCGAGGTGACCCAGCGCCTCGCCCACCCCCCGGCCCGGCGGGATGCCCAGCGCCAGCACGTCCCGCCCGGTCAGCGGCGGGTATGCGTCGGGGCGCAGCAGGGCGCGCAGTTCGCGCTCGGGGGTGCCCTCAGGGAAGGGCGTGTCGGACAGGGCGCGGTCCAGCAGCGCGGCCGGGCGGTCCCCCAGGCTCAGGCGCCCCGCGAGCGCGCCGGGGTCGGGGGCGGCGTGCAGCAGCGCCGCCGCGTAGGCCGTGAAGGGCACCTCCGCGCCCGCGTCGCGCCGGGCGTCCAGGGCCGCCAGCAGCGCCGTGTCGGTCAGCAGCGCCCCGGCGCCCCAGGCGCGCAGCAGCGCCGCCGCGCGGCCCGGCCGGGGCTCGTGCAGCAGCAGGCGCAGTTCCGCCCACAGGCGCGGCGTCCGGTCCGCCACGGCCAGCGCGTCCGGGACCTGGGCCAGCAGGTCCGGGTGGGCCCGCAGGTCCAGCCGCGCCGCCAGCCGCGCGCCGCGCACCAGTCGGCTGGCGTCCTCGTGGAACGACCCGGCGTGCAGGGGCCGCAGCACCCGCGCGCCCAGGTCGTCCAGGCCACCCGTCTCGTCCAGCAGCGTCCGCGTCCCGGTGGGGGAGAGGTGCAGCGCCAGCGCGTTCAGCGCGAAATCCCGCCGCCGCAGGTCATCCGCAAGGGTGCCCGGTATCGGCACGGGGTTCCCACCCGGCACCGGGTACGACTCCCGCCGTGCCCGCACCAGATCTGCGGCCCGCCCGTCCGGAAGGGTGACCGTGGCGTTCCCGAACGCCGGGTGGAACACGAACGGCAGGCCCGTCGCGGCGGCCAGGGCCTCCACGTCGGCCTCCGGGATCACCACGTCCAGGTCCAGGGGGGTCTCGCCCAGCAGCGCGTCCCGCACCGCGCCGCCCACCAGCGCCGCCCCACCCGCGCCCGCCCGCGCGGCCAGGGCCAGCAGCCACGCGCGGTCGTCGGCGCGCAGGTGGGCCCACGCAGCCTGCGCCACCCCGGCGGGCTGGATCACTGCCCGGTGCGGACCGTGAACGACGACGCGTCCAGCGTCAGCTGCACCTCACGCGTCGCCTCGCCACGCACCACGGTCAGCGTCACGGTGTCCCCCTCCTTCTTGTCGATCAGCGCCGCCTGCAGGTCCTCCAGCGCGTCCACCGGCTGCCCGTCCGCGCGGGTGATGACGTCCCCGCCCAGCAGGATCAGGCCGCCTCTGAACTGCTGCCGCTCGGTGCCCGCCCGCAGGCCCGCGCGCGCCGCCGGGGTGCCCGGCACGACCTGCCCCACCACCAGCCCCTGATCCGGCAGACCCAGCTGCCGCTTTCCGGCGCTGGACAGCACGCTCAGGCCCACCGGGAGCGGGCCCTGCCGGGTCTGCACCGCCAGACCCCCCCGGATGCCGATGTCCGGCGCGTTCACCGTGCCGCCCTGCGCCGCCTGCAGGCGCGGCAGGAGGTTCTTGGCCGTGTCGATCGGAATGGCGAAGCCCACCCCGGCACTCTGGCCCACGCCGCTGCTCTGCCCGGCCGGGGAGTAGATCTGCGTGTTGATGCCGATCACGCGCCCACCACTGTCCAGCAGCGGCCCGCCGCTGTTGCCCGGGTTGATCGCCGCGTCCGTCTGGATGGCCTTCTGCGTGATGCCCTGCCCGCCCGTCCCGCCGAAGCCGATCGGGATCTGCCGGGCCGTGCTGCTCACGATGCCCTCGGTGACGCTGAAATCCAGTCCGAACGGCGCGCCCATCGCGATCGCCTTCTGCCCCACCTTCAGGGAGGCGCTGTCCCCCAGCGGAATCGGGCGGATCAGCTCCTGCTTCAGGCCCGGCGCGCGGATCAGCGCCAGATCGTACTGCGGGGCGAGGCCCACCACCTGGGCGGGCACGCTGGCCTCCTGCCCCATCAGGCGCACCGTGATCTTCGGCTGCGGGCCGCTCCCGCCCTCGCCCGCCACCACATGGTAGTTCGTCAGGATGTCCCCCGCGTCGTTCACGAAAAAGCCGCTGCCCACGCCGCGCTGCACCTCCTCCTGCCCCCCGCCGAACATCATCGCGAACGGGTCCTGCGGCACGACCTCCTCGGTACTGATGAACACCAGCCCCGGCTCGAAGCGGCTCACGACGTCAATCGTGTTCTGCTCGTTCTGGAGCCGCGCGCCCGGCTCGTTCAGCGCCGCGGTCGGCTGCGCCGCCGGCTGCCCCTGCTGCGCCGCGCCGAGCGGCACCCCGTCCCGCAGCACCGTCGCGCCCAGCCCCAGACCGACCAGCACCAGCAGCACCCCCACACCCTTGCCCTTCATGAGAGGCATTATCCGCCAGAGCGCGCATGCCGGATGGGCCGCGCCTGTGCTCTGCTTCATGCATGGACCTTCACGAGGCAGCCCGCGACCTCCGAGCGCACCTGGGCGACTTCCTGGACCGTGACCGCCCCGACGGTGTCTTCCACGTGCAGGCCGGCGGGCCCGGCAGCGTCCCCGCCCTGGCCGATCTCGAACCGCCCGAACTGCACCTGGACCTGCTCCCCGAGACCCCCACCGACGACCAGCAGGCCACCCTGCGCCGTCTGGGGTACAGCGGGAACGGGCGCCACTGGACGCACCCCGGCGGCTGGCGCCTGATCCTCACCGACCACGGCAGCGGCTGGCGCGCCGAACAGGCGGCCCTGCGTGACCTGCTCATGCACGACCCCGGTGCTGCCCACGCTTACCGCGCCGCCTATCAGGCCGGGGGCCGCCCGCACGCCGACGCGGCCCTGCGCCCCGCCGCGCTGACCCACCACGCCCGCACCGTCGGCCTGACCCCCGCCCGGCAGGTGGCCCAGCTCCTCGCCCCACTCGGCGCCCCGTGGATGTTCGCCGCCGGATTCGCCCTCGACCTCCACCTGGGCGCCACCGCCCGGCCGCACGACGACCTTGATTTGATCGTGCCCCGCGAAGCCCAACCCCAGCTGGCCCACCTCCTGAGCGGCTGGCGACTCGACACCCCCGTGGACGGGACGTACCAGCCCTACGCCGCGCCCCTCCAGCCCCCCCACCACCAGATTCACGCCCGGCACCCCGACCTGCCCGGCGTCCTGATGCTCGACCTTCTCCTCAGTGACCTCAGCGGCGGCGTCTGGCATTACCGCCGCGACCCCCGCATCACCCTCCCGCTGGACCGCGCCCGGCAGGTCAGCCCCGAAGGCCTGCCGTACCTCACGCCCGAAGCGGTCCTCCTCTTCAAAGCAGGCGCCGCCGGACGCGACCCACGCGGCAAGGACGAACAGGACTTCCGGCGCGTGCAGCCCACCCTGACCGCCGCAGCCCGCACGTGGCTGCTCGACGCCCTGACCCTCACCAGCCCAGGCCACCGCTGGCTGGAGGCCCTGAACTGAAAAACCGCCCCCGAAGGGGCGGTGACAGGGCGCAGAGGGATCAGGGCGTCGAGCAGGTGTTGGCCGCCGCCGCCGTGTTCCTAGGCGTGGGAGTCCCGGCGGCGAAGTCCGTGCTGTTCTGATCGGTGTCGGTACAGCCGTTCCCGGCTCGCAGCAGGCTGGTGGTGTTGCTGGGTGCTGGCGCGGCCGCCGTGCCCTCGTACTGATTGGCCGCTGCGCCCACGAAATCCACGAGGTTGCCGCCGCTCACGCTGCCGGCCGTCGCCGTGGGCGCCGCGGTGGAGCTGGTCAGCGCAATCTTGAAGGAAGAGGCGCCCATGGCGAACGTGCAGTTGGACTGATCCGGAGTGGGCAGCGCGGGGGCAGCCGTGTTGGTGCCCGCTGCGCACTGCACGAGGTAATACTGGCCGGGAGCCAGCGTCACGTTGTTCAGGGCCAGAGGCGTCCCGGTGAACGTACCGCCCGCACTGGCGTACTGCAGGTACAGGCCACCGAGGCTCAGGGAGCTGGCCGTGGGGTTGAACAGTTCGATGAAGTCATTGCGGTAAGGTGCGCCGTTGTTCCCGCCGCCGCCATAGCCCTGGCTGATCACGACGTGCCCCGTCCCGCCACTGGTACCGCTGCTCACGGTCACGGTGAAGGTGGTGGTGGCGTCGCTGACGCCCGCGCCGCTGCCGCGCACGGTCACGGTGTACGTGCCCGCCGTGGCGCCCGTCGCGTTGACCGTTAGGGTGCCGCCGGTGCCGGTGCCGGGCTGGGTGGTCACGGTCACGGCGGGGGCGGTGCCCGCGCCGGTCACGCTGTCCACGGCCAGGGTCACGGCGCCGCTGTAGTTGGTGCGGTTCACGGTGACGCTGTTCGTGCCGGACTGCCCGGTGGTGACGGTGGTGTTCTGCGCGGCCAGGCTGATGCTGGTGGTCTGCGCTGGGGGCGTCATGGGGGCCTGCGCGGTCAGGTTCAGGCCGATCAGGATCGGGTCGTGGTCGCTGCTGCGGAAGGCGTCAGGCGCGTAGAAGCTGCTGATCTGGCCGGCCGTCTTGAACTCCTTGTTGTAGTCCAGCACGGTGGGTTCGTCCGAGTTGATGTGCCACTTGGTGTGCCCGGCGACCTGGCTGATCATGCTGCTCGTGGCGGTCGCCTGGTCCAGGCTGCCCCACTGCCCGTCGAACTGGTAGGAGTACACGTTCTTGTCGAACACGTTCGCGTACCCGCCGCCGGCCAGGATGGTCAGGGGTTCCTCGCTGGCGTAGGCGTTGTAGTCGCCCATCAGGACGCGGTCGTCTTCGTCTACGCCGGTGGGGTTGTTGCCCAGCCAGCTGACGATGGCGGTGGCGGCGTTGCGGCGGGCGATGTACCCGCTGCCCTGGCCGTCACCGGTGTCGGTGTCGCCCGTGGCCGAGCAGGCGCTGCCCTTGCTCTTGAGGTGCATCATGACGGCCGTGAAGCGCCCGCCGTTCGCCTTGCTCTGGAAGGTCTGCGCCCAGGTGGGGCGGTTGCAGGTGTCCGTGTACGTGGAGTTCACGGTGTTGTCCAGAATGGCGAGGTTACCGACCGGGTCCACGCTGCCGGGCTTGTAGATCATGGCGACGCTGATGACGTCCGTGCCGATCTTCTTGCCGGGGTTGATGTACGCGAACGTGCCCGCGCCCGCCTCGGCGTTCAGGGCAGTCACGAGGTTCGCGATGGAGCTGTTGGCGCCCTTGTCGAAGTCGTTCTGCATTTCCAGGATGCCCAGGACGTCGGGGTTGAGGCCGGTGATGGCCTTGACGATCTTCGTCTGCTGGCGCGTGAACTCGTCGCAGTTGTTCGCCCCGCGGGAGTTCACGCTGTCCGTGCCGTTGGGGGTGCAGCCCTCGTTGGTCGTCACGAGCGTCGTGAAGTAGTTCAGGACGTTCATGGCCGCCACGCGGGTCGTGCCGCCCACCGCTTCGGGTGCGCTCAGGCGGGGGTTGCCGTCCGTGATCTGCACGTCTGCCGGGGTCGTCTGGATGCGGTACGTGTCGGCCGCGCCGCCCGAGGTGGACCCGGCGGTGGTGCTGTCGTTCCCGAAGGTCAGGATGCCCGTGGCGTTCACCAGATCCCCGCCGCGCAGGGTGTTGGCGGCGCTCAGGGGCTGTCCGCCGCGCGCGAAGACTTCCGGATCCGGGTTCTGCGCCCTGCTGCCGTCGTCGATGCGGATGTAGCGGTCCCGGGCGGCTACCTGATACGCCGCGTTGGCGGTGGCGTTCGGGGCGTTGAGCTGCGTGAAGTTCAGGATGCGGTCGTCGGCGATGTCGAAGCTGCCGTAGCGGCCCAGCGGGAAGTTGTTCGTGACCTTCCCGGACACCGTGACGCGCATGCCCTCGAAGCGTTCACGCTGCGCGACGGGCAGGGGCAGGGTGAGGGTCTGCGCGGCGGGCAGCGGCACGCCCGAGGCGACGACCTGCACGGCCGAGGCCGCCAGTTGCGTGGCCTTCACGACCTCCGAGACCGTCCCGGTCACGCGCACGCGCTGACCCAGGGTCACGGCGGGGCAGTTCACGTTGGACAGGCCGCAGTACACGAAGATCCCGTCGCTGGTGGTGGCGTCGGCGTCACGGTCGATGCCCTCTTCCTGCAGCCAGAAGCCGTTCAGGTTGGTGCCGGTGTTGACGGACGTGACCACGCCCTCGATGGTCCTGGCGGTGCCCGAGGCGGGGGAGGCCGCGTCGCCGCTGGGCGTGCTGCCCTGCACCGCGCCGATGTTGTCCAGCGCGACGCTGTTCGGGCCTTCGGCCACGGCGAACACCAGGCTGAAGCGGAACGGGTCGTTGTCGCCCACGTCGCTGCCCTGCAGCTTCACGCTCATGGCGAAGTTCACGTCCACGCTGCCGCCGGCGGGCAGGCTCGCGGTCTGCCAGCCCTGGTGGCTGATGCCGGGCGCGGTCGTGCCGGCGGGCAGGGTCAGGCCCAGGCCGCCGGTATCCAGGTTCGACACGAACGCCGAGGAGGACGGATCTTCCACCACGGCGCCGTTGCTGAGGGTCCGCGCGCGCTCCAGGCTGATCCGGTCAGGGCTGATGGGGGTGCCCTGGCGCGTCACCACGTTCCGGAACGGCGTCTCGCCGTCCGTGGCGAACGAGCCGCTGGTGTCGACCGGGACGAAGGTCGGCACGGCCAGCGAGGTACCGGTGGTGTTCGTGACGGTGTAGGTCGCCACGAGGTGCAGCACGCCCGCCTGCATGTCCGCCACGCTGGACATGGTCTTGGCGGTGAAGGTCAGGCCGCTCAGTTCGGTGTCCTGGGCGCTCAGGCCCGGCCGGGTGACGGTGCTCGACAGGCCCTGGGCGCTGCGGCCCACGCCGTTCATCTTCAGTTCGAACAGGGCGGCGCTGCGTGCGGGCGAGGTTGGGGTGGACGGGCCCGGCTGGGCCACCGGGCCGGGCGTGGTGCCGGAACCGCAGGCCGTGAGGGCCAGCGCCGCGGTCAGCAGGGCAGCAGGAAGGCGTTTCGTCATCAGAACAGTCTCCGGGTGAGGGGGGCAGTGGCGCCGATCCTGACCGTGCAGGCGCGGCGCCACAGGGGACGGATTCAGGGGCAGGCGACCGGGGTGGACGTGCTGTTGCGCGCGGAGCCGGCGGTCACGGTAAAGCTGACCAGATCTGCACTGTTGTTGTTGGTGTCGGTGCAGGGGCTGGGCGAGCGCTGATCGGCCAGCGTCAAGCTCATGGCGGGGGCGGCTGCCGTGCCTTCAAAGGTGATGTTGTTGCCGGTGCCGTAGCCGATGAAGTCAATGACGTTCGTGGCCGTGGGGCCAGCGACGGCTGTGCCGTTGCTGGCGAGCGCTACCTTGCCGTTCGCCGCGCCGAGCGTCAGCGTGCCCTGCTGATCCGGAGTGGCGGTCACGGTGCCGCCGTTGGTGCCGATAGGCATCCGGATCAGGAGGAAGCGCCCGGGAGCGATACTGGCCGTCGTGAGCGGGTAGAACTGGCCGGTGTTGTTGGTGACGAACGCGCCAGCTGGGGACGCGTACTGGAGGCTCATGCCCGCAGTGCTGATCACGTTGTTCGTGGGGTTGAACAGTTCCACGTAATCCGTATTCAGCGCGGCGCTCCCATTGCCGCCCGCGCCGTACAGCTGGCTGATGACCAGATGGTTCACGGCGGGCGTCTTGTCGAACGCGCCGAAGACCAGGGAGAAGCGGTAGGCGTCGTTCGAGGCGGGGATCGTGAAGCCCAGGGACATGGCCTGGGTGGCTCCGGCTGCCAGGGTGGGGGTGCGCCAGCCCTGCGCGCTGACGGCCGTGACGCTGCTGCCGCCGGGGACAGCAAAGTCCGCGCCGCTCACGCCAGTCACGGGGAACAGCATGGAGTAGGTGCTGTCGGTCACCTGGGTCAGCGTGATGCCGCTGGCGCTGGTGGGTGCGCCGGACTGGTTGGTGGTGGCGCCCGCGCGGAAGTAGGTGCCGCTTTCGGTGTACCCGGCGATGTCGGCGGGGATGATGGCGGGCGCGCCGATGGCCGCGCCGCTGGTATTCGTGACGTTCAGGGCGGCCGTGTAGTTGCGGCTGCCGTCGCCGTTGGTGACGACCTGCACGCCGGTGACCGTGAAGGTCAGCCCCGCGATCTCCTGACTGCGCAGGGCGGCCGTGGTCACGCGGCCGCTGGCCTGCGCGCCGCTGCCCTGAATGCTCAGCTCGTACAGGCCCAGGGCGCGGGTGGCCGCCGCAGGGGCCGGGGCGGTGGTGGAGGTCGGGGTGGGCGCCGTCGCCTGCTGACCCGTCGAGCACGCGGCGAGCAGCAGGGCCGGGAGGATCAGGACCCAGCGTTTACCAGTCATTTTTCTTCTGGTTCCAGGGGGTGGGGATGCGGGGGTTGATCGGCACGGACTGGATCAGGGTGACGTTCTCCCAGCGGCCGACGGGCTGCAGGCGCGGGGCGGTGTAGGGCTGGCGTGGGGTGGTAACTGCAGGACGTGTGTTCATGTGACTCCTTGGTACGGGTCGCCGGTCGCAGGGGTGCGGCGGCAGAGATGAAGAAGTTGTAAAAGCCCAATTAATATAGAACGATTTTCCACAAAATGTAGGGCCGCCGGGTCAGCCGACGGTCTGCTGCGGTGGGGGGGGTGACACCCGCTAGTCTGATCGCCATGTGGACGAAAGTGGCGGACGTACTCGAAACCGATCTGGGCGATGAGCTCGTGCTGATGCACGCGGGCCTGAGCGAGATGTTCACGCTCAACAGCGCGGGACGCGTGATCTGGCAGGCGCTGCCCGCACGGGAAGCCCAGCTGGCGCAGACCCTCACGCAGGTCTTCGAGGTCGATGACGAGACGGCGGCCCAGGATGTCCGGGCCCTGCTGGGGGAGCTGGCGGCCCGCAGCCTGATCACGCATGCGCCCTGAGCTGCCCCTGACAGTCGCCGGACAGACCCTGGACGCGACGCTCGAACTGGCGCCTGACCTGCCCGGCGGCCTCCGTGACCTCCTCGTCTGGGACTGGGGCATGGCCACGGGGCGTCCGGCGCGGCGCATCGAGGTGCGCGCCGCGCCGCTGCCCGCCCCGCCGCCCGGCCGTGTCCAGCAGACGGTGACGGTCATGGACACGCCCGTCCAGGTGACGGCCCTGGCCGATGAGCTCTGGCTGGACGATACGCTGCATGTCTCGGTGGGCGCCGACCACTCGGTGCTCACCGTGGGCGAGGAGACGTCCCAGCTGCTGCTGGCGGTCGCCATGACCGAGGCGCACCGCGCGGCCGGCTGGCTGCCCCTGCACGCCGCCCTGATCGGCGGCGCCGGGGGGGCCGTGGCCCTGCTGGGCGACAGTGGCGCGGGCAAGAGCACCGCCTGCCTGCGCCTGCACGCCGCGGGCCACCCGGTCCTGGCCGAGGACCGGGCCTGGCTGAGCCCGCAGGGGCTGGTCACCGGACTGGACCGGGGCCTGCGCGCCTTCGATGACAGCGTGGCCCGCTTCGCGCCGCAGTGGGCTGCGGATGAGGACGCGCCGCGGGACGCGAAAGGCAAGCGGATCCTGCCGCTGATTCAGCCGGGGGCGTTGCCGCTGCGCGCGGCGCTGCTCCTGTCAGACACGCCACTGCCGCAGGGGGCGGCGCGGGTATCCCTGGCGTGGAGCGCCGCGGGGCTGCCCCTGACCCGGAGTGCCCGGCAGGCCGCGGCGCCGATGGTGCAGCGGCTCGTGCGCGACGTGCCCTGGCAGGGGGTGACGCGGGCCACCGTCCTGCCGGAGGTCGCGGCGCGGCTGGCAGAGCACTGACCGCCAGCCGCTCACCTGCTCAGGGCGTCCCGGGTGCCCTCACGCGTCGGGACGCCACCTGCCCTGGAGCGCGGGGTGAGGCAGGTCAGTCCGGCTGCTCCGGCCCCACCGGCGGCTGGGCAGCCGGGCCGGACGGGGGATAGGCGAGCAGCACCTGGAAGACCTGCCGGTTCTGGGCCTCGTGATAGGCATCCATGGCGCCCAGGTGATCTTCCACCCAGGCGTGGCTGAGCAGGGCGCCCCCGGCCCGCGTGACGCCACTGAGGAACTGGACGGGATGCCCGGCCCGGCGCAGCGCCCGGTAGCTGGCGTAGGCGCGCGGGACACAGATCCCCTCGCGCTGCTGACGTGGATGGGTCAGGCGCGTAACGTGTTTCGTGACCGTCAGCGTGCGGTCGAGGACGTCCGGCGTCACCGGGCTTGGCGTGGGCGGCCCGGGGCAGCGCGCCAGGTGGCGTCGGGGATCGCCGCCCCGCCGGACGGCGCGGGCGGCCCACGCGACGTCCAGCAGAGCAGAGGGCATGCCGGGCAACAGGAACGCGACGCGCCGCAGCCGCTCGCCCGCAGAGCGCCGGACCTGCACGCCGTCGGCCTTCATGCCCGCGACCAGGGCCGCGCTCGTCTCATCGGGCTGCAGGGTCAGGTGACCGCGCTGGGGATCACACACCTGCCGGAAGGCGTCCCAGGTGTGCGTCAGGCCCAGCTGCCGGGCATGCTCCCGCAGGGCGGCAGGGGTGACCTTGCCGAGCAGATGGGTCAGATCCAGGTAGTCCGCGCCCTTCAGGCCGCCGTGGTCGCCGCCCCAGACGCGGTTGGCGACCAGGGTCAGCAGGACCTCGTCGCGCGGGTCGGGTCGCAGGATGCCCAGGCCGTCCCAGTCGGTATGCCGGGCACGCTGCCACAGGCCGGTGGTCAGGTGCGCGGCGCGCGCCTGGGCAACATAGAGGGCCGGAATGATCCAGCGGTGGACGTCCAGGCGCAGGCTGTGGTGCGGCGCGAACAGGTGCGTGCTTTCGTGCAGCCAGTCGGGAAGTCGGCGGGCGTCCTCCAGCCGGTCACTCTGCCATCCGAGCGTCCGGGCAATCTGCACGGCGCGGCGCACGGTCGCCGGGTCGGTGGGCAGCAGGACGTCCACGTCGCCGTAGAAGCGCTCGCTGGTCGTGCCGTACTCGAATTCGCTCAGGGCGAAGCCCTTGAACAGCAGGGTGGGGATCCCTGCCTGCGCCCAGGCGTGCAGCAGGGGCCGCAGGGCCTGACGGGTGCGGGCGTGCCGCACGGCCAGGGCTCCGGCGTCTGCCGTCAGCGCGGCCCGGGCGGGATGTCCCTGGGGCAGCCGGGGCCGCAGGGCGCCGCCCAGGCGGGCCAGCCGCGCGGCCTGCACGTGACGGGGCTCGAGCTGCGCGGCGGGGAGGGTCAGCGCTTCCTGAAGGTCATGCAGGTGGGTCATCGGCGCCGTCTGTCGTCACGCCTGGGCGCGTTCATGCTGCTCGTCCAGCGCGGCGATCTCGTCCGGGGAGAGCTGGTAGCGTTCGCCGCACCAGTGGCAGACGATCTCCTGGCCGCCTGCCTCGATCATCTCCTGGCGCTCCTCGGGGTTGAAGAACTTCAGGCTGTCGGCAGCGCGTTCACGGGAGCAGCGGCACTCGAAGCGGGCGGGCTGGGCCTCGGTCGCCAGTTGCAGGTCGAGGCCCTCGGTGGCGCGGCTGATGGCCTCCAGCAGGCCGCCGCGGCGCAGGTTGTCGGTGATCTGCCCCATGGCGCGGATGTTCGCCTCCAGTTTCGCCAGGGTCTCGTCGGTGACGCCGGGCATGGCCTGCACCAGCAGCCCGCCGGCGTGCGCCACCCGGCCACCTTCCTCGTACACGCCCAGCAGCACGGCGTTGGGAATCTGCTCGGAGACCCCCAGGTAGGTGCTGACGTCCTCGGCGATCTCGCCGCTGACCAGCGTGGCGCTGCCGGTGTAGGGTTCGCCGTTGTCGAGCAGGCGCGTGACGCTGATCTCGCCGTCGTGGCCGACGATACCGCTGACGTCCAGCTTGCCGTCGCGTTCGCGGATCGGGAGGTCGGCGTCGGGGTGGCGCACGTAGCCGCGCACGCGCCCGTCGGTGCTGCCCTCGGCGACCACCCAGCCGACCGGGCCGCCGCCCTCCACGCGGATATTCACGCGGCTGTCCGCCTTCTTGCCCAGCACGATCGCCAGCAGCACGCTGGCGGTCAGGGTGCGGCCCAGCGCGGCGGTCGCGGTTTTCGACAGGTTGTGACGCACGCGGGCGTCCTCGACGACGCGGGTGGCCTCCATGCCGACGAGCCGCAGGGTGCCCTGCGCCGCCGTGCCGCGCAGGATGAAGGAATCCGGGAGAGGAGCAGTCATCCCGACACCTTAACGGTTGGGCTGCTGTCGGGCTGTGCAGGGCCTCGCAATCGGACGGTGGCCCTGGGCCGCGTTGCGGCGCGGGCCTCCAGGGGGCGGACGCCTGACGCAGCGGCAATACGCGCGTCTCTTACAAGGGGACAACCGTGATTTCCATTCCTGTTCCTCGTGCGGTACCTTCAGGGTTCTGGCGGGAACTTCTCACCTGCCATTTCTAGCATGAGAGGCCATAACGGCCCTGGTGGGACGCCCCGCACCTCACATGCGCGGCGAGCCCTGACGACTTCTTGCGTGCGTTGTTCCTGTCAGGTTTCCATCTGTGTCCCGGCCCGCCAGCGCCCGGGAGTGACCCCGTGTCCGCTTCCCGCCCCAAGGAGTACGCATGAAGAACAAGACCCTCAGCGCCGTGGCCCTCGCCACGCTGTCCCTTACGCTCGCGGCCTGCAACAACAAGCAGGCCGGCGGGGCCGACAGTGCCCTCGTGATCCAGCAGTCCGCCGACGTGCCCACCCTGGATCCGGGCACCACCTACGACACGTCCAGCGGTCAGATCGTCGAGAACATGTACGAGACCCTGGTCGGGTACGAGGGCAACGACATCACCGAGGTCAAGCCGGTCCTCGCCACCGAGTGGCAGGCCAGCAACGGCGACAAGGAATACCGCTTCACCCTGCGTGACGGCGTGAAGTTCCACACCGGCAACGACTTCACCTGCGCCGACGCCGAGTACACCCTGCGCCGCAACCTCGTGACGAACACCGCCGACAGCGGCAACTGGTTCCTGTCCGAGAGCCTGCTGGGCACTCCCAGCAACGCCAGTGACGACACCAGCATCACCTGGGCCAAGATCAGCAGCGCCGTCAAGTGCGACGGCAACACCCTGGTGTTCACGCTGCCCGCCGTGGATCCGGCCTTCCTGACGAAGCTGGCCTACATCGGCCAGGGCATCGTGGACAGCAAGCACGCCAAGGAAATCGGCGAGTGGGACGGCACCGAGGCCACCTGGAAGGACTGGGTCGGCAAGGACCTGATGGGCAGCGAGCTGAACAAGCAGCCCAGCGGCACCGGCGCGTACAAGCTCGTCAACCGCGACGCCAACGCCATCACCCTGACTGCCTTCGACGGCTACTGGGGCGAGACCAAGCCCCAGATAAAGAACGTGATCCTCCAGAAGGTGCCTGAAGAGGCCGCCCGCGTGCAGGCGTTCCTGAAGGGTGACGCGGACTTCATCGAGGTGCCCCGCGCCATCATCAGCACCCAGCTGCAGGGCAAGGACGGCGTGGCCGTGCTCGACGACCTGCCCAACACCACCGCCTCGGGCTTCAGCATGAACGAGAAGATCGCCGCCGGCGGCGCGCTCGGCAGCGGCAAGCTCGACGGTCAGGGCATTCCCAGCGACTTCTTCAAGGATCCCGACGTGCGCCGCGGCTTCGTGGCGGCCTTCGACGTGCCCACCTACATCGAGCAGGTGCAAGAAGGCAAGGGCGCGCCCCGCAACTTCCTGCTGCCCGACTCCTTCCCCGGCTACGACAGCAACCTCGAGGCCGCCAAGTTCGACCTCGACCTCGCCAAGGCCGCGTTCCAGCGCGCCTGGGGCGGACAGGTCTGGGAGAACGGCTTCCGGATCAACGTGTCCTACCGCGCCGGCGCCCAGGCGCAGCAGACCGCCATGGAGCTGCTGAAGAAGAACATCGAGGCCCTGAACCCCAAGTTCAAGGTGAACATCGTGGGCAAGGAATGGAGCGAACTGATCAACTCCAAGAACGTGCCCAAGGAAGCGATGGTCCTGAGCGCCTGGGCACCTGACTACGCCGACCCGGACAACTTCGTCTCCACCTTCTATGCCAGCAACGGCTACTACGGCCCGCGCCTGAACGCCAACGACGCGCAGCTCGACACCTGGATCAAGGAGGCGCGCGGCACGACCGACACGGCCCGCCGCGACGAGCTGTACAGCCAGATCGCCAAGCGCGCCCAGGAGCAGGCGTACTACGTGATCATGCCCGCCAGCCCCACGGTGTTCCCCTACCGCGAGAACATCAAGGGCGTGAGCGCCGACACCTTCAACCCCATGATCGCCTTCACCAGCGGCACCTACTGGAAGAACCTCAGCAAGGAGTAAGCCTCCCCGCTGACCACGACCGCCTCGGCCACACGGCTGAGGCGGTTTTCCCTGCACGCGGGCTATGCTGCGCGCATGCTCGACGCCGAGACCCTCGAAGCCGGTTCCACGCGCCCCATCACGCTGCTCCTTGTCGATGACCACCCGGTCGTGCGCAAGGGCACCCGTGAACTGCTTGAGAGCGAGGCGGACCTGCGCGTGGTCGGTGAGGCCGGCAGCGGCGAGGAGGCCATCCTGCGCGCCCGCGAACTCACGCCGGACGTGATCCTGATGGACGTCAGCATGCCCGGCATGAACGGCATCGACGCCACGCGCGCCATCAAGGCCGAGCGGCCCGGCGTGGGTGTGCTCGTCCTCACCAGCTACGACGACGACGCGTACGTGTTCGCGCTGCTGGAAGCCGGCGCCGCCGGGTACCTGCTGAAGAACGCCTCCGAGGACGACCTGCTCGGCGCGGTGCGCGCCGTGGCCGCCGGGGAGAGCGCGCTGCACCCCAGCGTGGCGAAGAAGGTCCTCGAGCGCTTCAGCACCCACACGACCCCCACGCCCCCGAGGACGACCTGAGCCCCCGCGAGCTGGAGGTGCTGCGCGTGGCCGCCACCGGCCGCACCAACAAGGAGATCGCGCGGGACCTGGATATCAGCCCCCGCACCGTGCAGGTGCACCTCGCGAACATCTTCTCCAAGCTGGGTGTGGGCAGCCGCACCGAGGCGGTCCTGTACGGCATCAAGCGCGGCTGGATCGACCCGAAGAACCTCTGAGCGCGGTGTCCGAGGTCGTCCCGCCGTTCCCGCAGACCCTCTCGCAGGCGTCGAGTGTCGCCGCGTTCGCGCGGGACCTCGCCGCGTACGCCTGCCCGGTGCTGCACGCGCACGGCGTCCGCGTGTGGGTCGTGCAGGACGCCGCCCTGACCCCGGTGGCCGAGGAGGGGCGCGGGCTGGCCCTCAGTGACGGCACGCTGGCGCACGAGGCCCTGACGGTCGGCACGCTGCTGGAGGACGGCATGCTCGCGGCCCTGCCCTTCGGCTGCGGCGTGCTGGAAGCGGTCGGGGCCAGTCCCGACGGAATGCGCGCGCTGCTGGGCGCGGCCCCGCTGCTGGCCCTGGCGGTCGAGGGCGTGCAGGCCCGCGAGGCCCGGCGCGGCCACGGCCGCATCGCGGAGACCGTCGAGGGGCTCGTGCGCCGCCTGGGCGGTAGCCTGGACCTCGCGGAGGTCCTGACCGTCACCGCGCAGAGCGCCGCGCTGGCCCTGGGCTTCCGGCGGGCGTTCGTGGCGCTGTTCAGCGAATTCCACGAGGGCGGCCGCGCCCGCACCGGCGAGGTCTTCACGCACGGCTTCGACGAGGAATTCCGCGGCGGGATCGGCGTGGGCCCCGTGACCTTCGAGACGCTGGTGCAGCGCGGCGAGGCGATCCGCTTCGAGCGGTCCCGCGACGCGGAGAGCCCCCTGGCACAGGGGCTGGCGGAACTCGCGCCGCACGCCGCCGTCATCGCGCCCCTCTCCGCGCGCGGGCAGGCGCTGGGCCTGCTGTACGTGGACACCCAGCAGCCCGGCTCCAGCGCCAGCGAGGACGACGCCCGGCTGGTCCTGGCCCTGGCCGAGCAGGCCTCGCTCGCCATCGACAACGCCCGCCTGTACGGCATCGAGACCCGCAAGCGCGAGGCCGCCGAGGCGCTGCGCGAGGCGGGCGCGGCCCTGGCGGGCAGCCTGCACCTGAGTGACACCCTGACCCGCGTGCTGGAGCGGGCCGTGACCCTCTTCCGCGCGGACGCCGCTGCCGTGTACGAACGCCAGCCGGACGGGCGCACCGTGAACATCCGCTCCGCGCTGGGCCTCCCGAACGAGTACATGCTGCGCGTGCGCGCCAAGGTCGGCCTGGGCGTCACCGGGCGCGCCATCGCCGAGTGCCAGCCCGTCGCCGCGCGCGACCTCACGCAGGCGCACTACGGGGGCAGCAGCCGCTACACCCGGCAGCTGCTGGCCGCCGGCCGCTACCCGTACCGGGGCGTGATCAGCCTGCCCCTGACCACCCGCGCGGGCGTGTTCGGCGCGCTGACCCTGTACTGGCAGGACGCCCTGCCGCTGGACGCCGACGATCAGGCGCTGGCCGCCGTGTTCGCGTCGCAGGCGGGCCTGGCCATCGAGAACGCCCGCCTGTACGAGGAGGAACTGCGCCGCGAGAACGAGGCCGCCCTGCTGCTGAACCTGGGCCGCAGCCTGGGCGAGGACCAGAGCGACGCCGCGCTGGCCGACGCCGCGCGACTGGTCACGCACGCCATGAACGCCTCGCGCGGCCTGATCGCCCTGACCGACGACCAGGGCGGCTTCACCCGCTGCGCCACCTACAACCTGCACGTGCCCCCGCAGAGCGACCTGCACGCCCTGGCCGCCCAGCTGGGCCGCGGGGCGCGCGCCCTGACCCGCCGCTACACCCTGGCGGTCGCGGGCAGCGGCCTGATCGTCCCGCTGCGCGCCGAGGGCCACCCCGACCAGAGCGGCGAGGACACCCTGCTGGGCTTCCTGTACCTCGACGATCCCGGCACCGACCCCCCCGGCGAGCACCTGCTGGCCCTGGCCCGCAGCGTCGCCGACCAGATCACGCAGACCCTGACCCGCCAGCGCCTGCTGACCGAACTCGAACGGCAGGAAGCCCGCTACCGCCAGCTCGCCGAGGGCGCGCACGACCTGATCATCAGCACCGACCCCGCCGGGACCATCACGTACGCCAACCCGGCCGCCGGGACGCTGCTCGAACCGCTGACCGGCCCGCTGCCGGGCGCGAACCTCCTCGACCTGCCCACCCCCGACACCCGACCCGCCCTGCGCGCCGCGTGGGCCAGCGCCCGCCGGGCCTCGCGCGGGAGCCGCACCGAGATCCAGATCGGCCCGCACCGCCTGGAACTGCGTGTGGGCGTCATGGACGGCGGGCGCGGCGTCCTCACCGTCGGGCGCGACCTCTCGGAACTCCAGACCCTCGCCGACGAGATCGCCCGGCGCGGCCAGGCGTTGGAGGCCGCTACCAGCCGCACCGTCGAGATGCGCACCTTCCTGACGCTGTTCACGCAGGCGCAGGAGGAGGAACGCCGCCGCATCAGCCGCGAACTGCACGACGACACCGCCCAGGTCCTGACCGCCACCACCCGCCGCGTCGCCCGCCTCGCCCGCGAACTCCAGGGGCCGCAGAAGGACCGCGCCGACGACATCCTGACCGACCTGAACGCCGCCATCGACGGCGTGCGCCGCTTCGCCCGCAACCTCCGCCCCAGCGTGCTCGACGACCTGGGCCTGCTTCCGGCCCTGGAGTGGCTGGCCACGCAGGCCGCCACACCCACCCGCCTGGAGGTCAGCGGTGCCGAGCGCCGCCTGGACTCCGCCACCGAACTCACGCTGTTCCGCCTGTCGCAGGAGGCGCTGAACAACGTGGACAAGCACGCCGGGGCCGCCAGCGCCGCCATCCGCGTGGCGTTCCAGGCGGGGCACGTGCAGGTCGCCATCCGCGACGACGGGCAGGGCTTCACGCCCGATCAGGCGCAGGAACGCGCGCAGGCCGGACACCTGGGCCTGATCGGCCTGCGTGAGCGCGTCGCCCTGACCGGCGGGACCCTGGACGTGGACAGCAGCCCCGGCGCGGGCACCACCCTGACCTTCACCCTGCCCGGCTGACGGCGCATGCGGCTCAGCGGCGCAGCAGGTCCTCGATGGCGTCCGCGAGGTGCTCGGCGGTGATGTTGGCGTCGCCGCGCGCCACGCGCAGCTCGAAGGCGCGGCGCAGCACGTCCGCGTCGCGCCAGCCCTCGGGCGTCTGGAACTTGTAGCAGGCCAGCTCGACCTTCATGCCGTTCGGATCGCGGAAGTAGATGGAGTCCATGAAGCCCCGGTCGCGTTCCAGCACCTCGATGCCGCGGGCCCGCAGCCGCGCCGGGGCGAGCTGGAAGGTCGCGCGGGACACGGTGAACGCCAGATGCTCGACGGTGCCCGGTTCGCGCGGCGCGTCCCGCCCGGCGTCTGTTCGGCCCTCGTCGGTGAAGACGGTCAGCAGGCGGCCGTCGCCGGGGTCGAAGTACAGGTGGTTCTCGGCCGGGTTGCCCAGGTTCGGCTGCTCGAACACGAACGGCATGCCCAGCGCGCCCTCCCAGAAGTCGATGGCACTCTGGCGGGTGGAACCGACGATGGTGACGTGATGCAGGCCCTGCACCTGCACCCTGGACTCGCTGCGGGTCATGCGTCAGGCTACCGCGTCAGCCGTAGCGCTTCAGGAATTCCTCGCGGGGCAGCCACGCCATCTTCGGGGTGTCCTCGCTGGGCGCGCGGGTGGTGCCGTACGCGACGCGCAGCAGCCGGAAGCCCAGGCCGTACCAGCGGGCCGTGGCGGGCGGCAGGTCCAGCAGCGTGAAGCCCGCCTGCGCCAGCGGCGCGTGGAAGAGGGTCACCGCGAACACCGCCTGCGCCTCCTGCAACTCGGGGCGGTCCCGCAATGCCGCGCCCACGTCGCGCAGGCTGCGCAGGTACGCGCGGTACGCGGTCAGGGCGCTGCGCGAGGCGAGCCCCACGATGCGAGGCGAGTGCAGGTGCAGTTCCGCCGTGTGTGCCGAGCGGGGCAGGGGTAGCGGCGCGGGCGCGTGATCCAGCGGCGCCACGCGCATGACCGCGTCGGCCCGCTGCGCGAGGTCGATCACGCCGTGCTGCCGCGCGAACCGGTCCTCGACCAGCCGGGTGTAGGCGTGCAGGAACAGGTCGCGGCCCGTCCCGGCGCGCAGGTCCGGCACGTCCCGCACCGGCACGGCGCGGTACCCCAGGCGCTTCAGGTCGGCCAGCACCCCCGGCAGCTGCGCGGGGTCCACCGTCAGCAGCGCGCCCGGGGCGGGCCGGCCGGCCCCCGGGGGCAGGGCGTGCAGGCCGCGCGTACCCAGGGCGCTCAGGGCGCCCAGGCGGTCCGGGGTGGCCCAGGTCGTGACCGGCCCGCCCGCGAGCACGTCCAGCCCCGGCGCGCCCGCCGGGTCACCCAGACCGCCCACCTCGTGGCCTTCCAGCCGGGCGCGGTCCAGCCCCCCGGCCAGGCTGGGGGAGAGGAGCAGCGTCGCGCTCACCCCGGCCTCGCGCAGCGTGGCCAGCGCGTCCGTCAGGTCGGCGTCCGAACGGACCGGGACGCTCAGGCCCACGCGGGGGTCGCCCGGGTGGCCGCCGTGCCACGCACCGGCCTGCCCGGCCAGGAGCGCCGCGCGCAGCGCCGCAGAGGAAAGGGGTCCCATTGGGCGTGACTCTAGCGCGCCGCCGCCCCGCCCAGCGCAGATGAGCGCTGCCCCGCAGCTGCCCCCCGGCGGGCAGACAGATTTCTGAGCCTACTCTCATGTCCGGCGTCGTATGCTCCTGTCTAGTGATGCTTCAGGAATCCTTAAACTTTCCCCGGGGCGGCGTCACCCACCCCCTGAACGGCGGCGACGCATGAGGCCACTGCGGATCGGGCTGTTCACCGACACCTTCCTGCCCGACCAGAACGGCATCGTGACCAGTGTCGGTCTGCTCAGCGACGAATTGCGCGCCCAGGGCCATCACGTGGACGTGGTCGCCCCTGATTTCCCCGAGCACGTCGATACCCGCGCGGACGTCATGCGGGTCGAGAGCGTGCGGTACATGTTCCTGCCCACCTACCGGCTGGCGTGGCCCACCCGCCGGGACTTCACGCACCGCTACGACGTGATCCACACCCACACGCCGCTGACCCTGGGCCTGTCGGGCGCGCGGCTGGCCCGCAAGTGGGACGTGCCGCACGTCGCCACGTACCACACGCACATCGAGGCGTACACCCACTACGTGCCGGGCGTGACGGCCCTGCAGCGGCACACCGGGCTCGTGACCCGCGTCATGGGGCTGCACTACGGCCGCGCCGACGCCGTCATCACGCCCACGGCCGGCATGATGGACGTCCTGAACGCCATGAAGGTGCGTAACCCCGTCGTGATTCCCACCAGCATCGACCCGCGCGTCCTGCACGCCGCGCCCG
Organism: Deinococcus actinosclerus; assembly: GCF_001507665.1. NCBI lineage: Bacteria > Thermotogati > Deinococcota > Deinococci > Deinococcales > Deinococcaceae > Deinococcus > Deinococcus actinosclerus. The sequence goes on from NZ_CP013910.1 coordinate 939,393, forward strand.
CCGTCGAGAACCCCTGGCCGGCCGGGAAACGCCGCCTGCTCAGCGTGGGCCGCCTCGCCCGTGAGAAGCGCTTCGATCACGTGCTCGACACCCTGGCCGGACTGCCCGACGCGCATCTGGTCATCCTGGGCGAGGGCCCCGAACGCGACCATCTGGAAGCGCACGCCGCCCGGATCGGCGTGGCGGACCGCGTGACGTTCCTGGGCGTGCGCCCCTGGACCGAGATCGGCGCGTACTACCGCCTCGCGGAACTGTTCGTGTTCGCCAGCGACACCGAGACGCAGGGCCTCGTGCTGCAGGAGGCGCAGCTCATGGGCGTGCCCGTCGTGGCCGTCGGCGCGCGCGGCACCCTCAGCGGCGTGGCGCACGAACGCAGCGGCTACCTCGTGACGCCCGGCGACGTGAACGCCCTGATCCGCCACAGCCATGACCTCCTGACCGACCCGGCCCTCTGGGCGCGGCTGTCAGCAGGGGCGCGCAGCTTCGGGGCGGGCACCACGCCGCAGGGCGTCGCGCAGCAGGTGCTGGACGTCTACCGGCACGTGCTGGGTATGCCGCGCACGGTCACGTTTCCCGACGACGTCAGCGGTCATCCCCGAAGTACCCTCGCGTATGACCAGTGATATTCCGCACGTGCTGCCACAGGAACGGCAGCACGCCCTTGTCCAGACGCCGGGCGCTCGTCTCTACCAGCGCGCGGCGCACGTACGCGATCTCCCCGGTACGGGCCAGTTCCTCGCCCAGGATCACGTCCTCGTAGGCCTCGACCTGCGGGTAGCCGCCCACCAGCAGCGCCGCCTCTCGCGAGAAGGCCATGTTCGCCCCGGCCAGGTTCGGGCGGCCGATCAGGCGCGCCACGTGCAGGAACGCGCTGTAACTCGCGCCCGACGCCAGCGCCCAGTGACGCGGCACGCCCGAGAAGCGCATCGGGCCGTACAGGGCCGTGCGACCCGGCGCGGCCTCGTTCAGTACCTCCAGCCAGTGGGGTGCAGGCAGCGAATCCGCGTCGGTGCTGGCCACCCAGTCGGTCTGCACGGCTTCCAGGCCCATCTGGCGGGCGCGGGCCACGCCGCGCGCCTCGCAGCGCAGCACGCGGGCTCCTGCGGCGCGGGCGATCTCCATGGTCGCGTCGCGGCTGCCGTTGTCCACCACGATCACCTCGCTGGGCGGGCGGGTCTGCCGTTCCAGCGCGCGCAGCGTCAGGGGCAGGTACTTCGCCTCGTTGCGGGCGGGAATGACAACCGTGAACTCGGGCACCTTCACACCCTAGCAGGCCGGCACCGGGCCGCGCACCGGCCAGGGAGCGGCGCGTGATCACCCGCCGCTCCCTGACCGACCGCCTGCCGCTGCGTCCCGAGACCATCGGGCCACTGCTGGCGGCCATGGTGACCCTGGCCACCGCCGAGGTGGTGCGCAGCGGCGTGTACGGCGGGTACCTGACCCAGGCCGTCGACACCCACTTCGGGCTGCCGCTGGCGCTGGGCGGACTGGCCTACACCGTGCATTTCGCGACCGACACGGTCATGCGCGGCCCGGCTGGCGTGGCCATCAGCCGTTACGGGCTGCGCACGACGATGCTCGGTGGGGCGCTGCTCAGCGTGCTGGCCATCACGCTGTTCATGGTGGCGCACACAAGCTGGCTGTTCCTGCTGGCCGCCGCGCTGCACGGCGTGGGATTCGCCGTGATGTGGCCCGGCACCATGAACTTCGCGGCGGATGCCGCCCGGGACGGATACCACGGCCGCGCCCTGACGCTCGTCGGCACGGCCATCACGCCCTTTTCCGGCCTGGGTTTCCTGCTGTTCGGGGCGCTGGCCAAACGGGACGACAACGTGCCCCTGCTGGTCGCCCTGGCGCTGCTGACCCTGGGCACCCTGCTGGCGCTGCTGGTGCCTGCCCGCCGCGTCCTGCAGCGCCGCGAGGAGACCGAGGAGCCGCCGCGCGCCCGTTCCGTCACGCGCGCGCTCGTCCCGCTCCTGCCGGCGGCCTTCATGCAGACCATGACCATGTCGCTGCTGGGGCCCCTGCTGTTCCGCATCGCGCCGGATCTGGGCCTGAACTACTGGGGGCTCGTGGCGCTGCTGGTGGTCGGGGGCGGGGTCGCGTACGGCAGCATGCCGCTGACGGGCCGCTTCGCCGACCGGGGGCGCGCGCGCCTGGGCGTGATGATCGGCTACGGCCTGCTCAGCCTGGGCTTCCTGGGCTTCGCGACCACGCCCGCCCCGTGGGCGCTGTACCTGCTGGCGGCGCTGGCCGGCCTGGGCTACGCGTTCCTGACCCCGGCGTGGGCGGCGCTCGTGACCCACGTCCTGCCGGCCGAGCAGCGGCCCGCCGCCTGGGGCGTGCTGATGACCGTGGAGAACGGCGGCATGGCGCTGGGCCCGCTGATCGGCACGTTCGCGCTGGGGCAGATGGGCGTCCCCGGACCCTTCGTGGTCGGGGCCGTGCTGGCGGCGGTGACCGCGGGCGGGTACGCCGCATTCGGCCGGGCCTTCCGTGGCGCGGCGACGTAACCCGCTCGGCGGGATCGCCCTGCTCCTCGCCCCGGCGCTGCTGGCCGAGGTGCTGGGCCGCGCCGCCGGGTGGGGCGCCCTGGGGCATGGGCCCCGTGACCGCTGGCGGGTCGCGGTGACCTTCGACGACGGTCCCAGCGAGCGTACCCCGGAGCTGCTCAGGGTGCTGGCGCGGTACCGGGCGCGCGGGACGTTCTTCGTGACCCGGCCCGCCGCGCAGGCCCACCCGGACCTGCTGGACGCCATCGAGGCCGCCGGGCACACCCTGGACGCGCACGGCATCTGGCACCGCACGGCCCTGACCCTGGCCCCCTGGCAGGAGTGGGCGCAGGTGGCGTGGCACCCCCGTCCCGCCCGTCCGGGCCCTCACCTGTACCGCCCGCCGTACGGGGGGCACAGCCCCCTGACCCGCGCCTTCGCGCGCCTGTCGGGCCGGCAGGTGGCGCTGTGGGACACCGAGGGCCGCGACTGGACGGGCGAGGACGCCGCCACGCTGGCCGCGCAGACCCTGGCGCGCGTGCGGCCCGGCAGCGTGATCCTCCTGCATGACGGTCCCGCCGTGACCCCCGCGCTGCTCGGCGCCCTGCTGGCCGGCCTGGGTGAACGCGGCCTGGAGGTCGTGCCCATGCATGAACTGCCCGCGCGGCGCATCACGCTGCGCGAGGGGTGGACGCGACTGCGTGCCAGCTACGGCGCCTGACCGCTCAGCCCTGCGGTTTGCTGACGCGCTGGCGGCCGGCCAGCGCGCGCCCCAGCGTCACCTCGTCCGCGTATTCCAGCGCCCCGCCCACCGGCAGGCCGTACGCGATGCGGCTCACGACCGCGCCCAGGGGTTCGAGCAGCCGCTGGAGGTACAGCGCGGTCGCGTCGCCCTCCACGGTCGTGCCGGTCGCCAGGATGATCTCCTGGCCCTCCTGCACGCGCGGCAGCAGCGGGCGGATGTGCAGCTTGTCGGGCCCCACCCCGTTCATGGGACTCAGCACGCCGTGCAGCACGTGGTACAGGCCGCGGTACTCGCCGCTGCGCTCGATGGCGATCACGTCCCCGGGTTCCTCCACGACGCAGATCACGCCCTGGTCGCGGCTGGGGTCGCTGCACACGTCGCAGCGCTCGGCGTCCGTGATGTTGAAGCACACCGGGCAGGTATGCAGGTCACGCTTGGCTTCCAGCAGCGCGCGCGACAGGCGCTCGATGTCCTCCCGCGGCTGCTCGAACAGGTGGAACGCCAGCCGCTGCGCGCTTTTGGGCCCAATCCCGGGCAGGCGCGACAGCTCACGGATGAGCGCCACCAACGATGGAGGGTACTTCACTCGGACTCCTTCACCACCACCGGCCCACGCGGCGCGGACCGGACAGAACGGGACAGACGGGGCGTGTCACACGGGCGCGGCCACCCACTGCCCACCGGCAGGGGTGGCCGCCGCCGCGGGAACTCAGCAGCCGGGGATGCCCAGGCCGCGCGTCGCGTCCTGCTGCAGGGCGTCGGCCTTGGCGCCCGCGTCCTGAAGGGCGACCAGGATCAGGTCCTCCAGCGCCTCGACGTCGTCGGCGTCCACCGCTTCGGGCTTGATCTTCAGGGCCGTGACCTTCCCGTGCCCGTTCATCGTGACCGTCACCAGACCGCTGGCGCTGCCCTCGACCGACTTGGCCGCCAGATCCTCCTGAATTTTGGTGGCCGCCATCTGGGCCTGCTGCATCTGCTTCATCAGCTTCTTCATGTCCATGCGCCTGTCTCCTTTCACGGTGCGGGGAGGCTTCACGCGGCCTGCGCGGCCGGGCCTCCCACCTGAAGCGTCAGTGTAGCGCGGCGACCGACGCGGGGACTGCGCCGCCCGTCACGAGCCCGGCGCGCGTTCAGACCAGCAGCTGCCGGGACTCGCCGCCCATGAGGTCCCGCACGCTCTCCAGAACGTTCAGGGCGTCCTGACCGGCGTCCACCTGTGTCCAGTGACGCCGCACCACGCCGGACGGATCGATCAGGAACGTCTCGCGGCGCGGCCGGCGCACCTGCTCGCCCGGCCACGGCTCGTCCAGCAGGCCGAACTGCCGGCTGATCCGCTGCTGCCCGTCGTCGAGCAGAGGGTAGTCCAGCTGGCAGATCCCCCGGAAGGCCAGCTGCTCCTGCCGGGGATCGCCGTTGATGCCGACCACATCCACGTTCAGGGCCTGGAAGTCTGCCAGGCGCGCCTGGTACTGCCGGGCCTGCAACTGACAGTGCGAGGTGGCGGTCTTGGGGAAGAAGAACAGGACTCGCCAGCGCCCGGGGGTCGGGACGTAGGCGCGGCCGTTGTCCTGCGTGGCTTCCAGGAAGGGGATGTGATCGCCGGTGGACAGGGTCATGGTGGCAGTCTAGGCAGTGGCGGCGCTGAGGATGTTGGGCCGCCTCTCAAGGCCCGTTCAGGCTCACCGGTGGTTACAACCACCCAAACACGAGGGCGGCCGTCACCCCGGCGAGGATCAGAGCGGCGGCGCCCACCGCGCGGCCCGCGCCCAGCAGGCCCAGCGTGGCGGACACCAGGAACGCCAGGACGCTCAGGACGCTGGGCGCCCGGCTGAAACCGTCGCCACCCAGCGCGGCGCTCAGGAGGAACAGGAGAAGGCCAGCCAGCAGCAGGACACCGGGCGTCATGCCCCGCAGTTCAGCATGTCCCGTCGTGTCGTGGTGCCGCAGGTGCCGCACAGAGGGGCCGGTGCGGGGTGGGGGGAGTCAGGTCACCGGGCCGCGCGCGTCCGCCCCGGCGCCGCCGCGGCCTACAGGGCGGGGGTGCGGGTGCCCTTGGCGCGGCGGTACAGCTGCGCGGGGCGGCCCACGCCGCTGCGCCGCTCGCCGCTGGGGGTCAGGCTGCCCTGCGCGAGCAGCCGCTTGCGGAAGTTCCGTTTATCCAGTTTGCGGTTCAGGATCGCCTCGTACACGCCCTGCAACTCGGGCAGGGTGAAGGTGTCGGGCAGGAATTCCAGCGCGAGGTTCGCGTACTCCAGCCGCAGTTGCAGCCGGCCCAGCGCGCGGTCCAGGATCGCCTGATGGTCGAAGGCCAGCCTCGGCGTGCGGTGCGCGGGCATCCACTCGGCGCCCAGGGTGTGCCCGCCGCCGCTGACGCTGACCGTGCCGTGCGGCAGCACCGCCAGGTGCGCCACGCTGACGATCCGGCCGCGCGGGTCGCGGTTGATCTCCCCGAAGGTGAAGAACTGCTCGAGGTGGCGGGGTTCGAGTTCCACGCTGGTCTCGGTGCGCAGTTCGCGCAGGGCCGCCTCGTGCAGTTCCTCGCCGGGGTGGACGAAGCCGCCGGGCAGCGCCCAGTCGCGCGCGTGGGGCAGTTCGCCGCGCTGCACGAGCAGGACGTGCAGTTCAGTAGCGTGCATGGCGAACGCGGCGACGTCCACGGCCAGGCCGACCTGCGTGGCGCCGCGGGGCAGCGCGAGGTCGGTCACGCGCGCTCCGGGTGGGCGCAGGTCGGGCGGGTCGCGGTCATGCGGTGATGCTAGGGTTTGTGTCCCTGGTACGTCAAGGGGAATTGTGTCCTGCCCGCGCGGAATTTCGCACGCGCAGGCGGCGCTTACGCGGGGCTTTGCGTTCCCGCCGCCTGCGCCTCGGCGCGGCTGACGAGCACGTGCGCGCGCAGCAGTTCCGCCACGCTCCACGCCTGGAAGGGGCACCCGCCCGGGCGCAGGCTGTCGCCGGCGAACACCTCCGAGACGTGCCCCAGCCCCGCCTCCAGGACGTGCCCGCTCAGGCCACGCAGCGCCGCCCGCGCCCGTCCGACCTCGCCCTGCGCCAGCAGCAGTTCCACGAACGCCGTCAGCGGCCACGGCCACACGGTGCCCTGGTGGTACGCCGCGTCGCGCTGCACCTGCGCGCCCCCGTAATTGCCCCGGTAGCGCCCGTCCAGCGGCGACAGCGTGTGCAGCCCGACGGGAGAGAGGAGTTCCGATTCCAGCTGCGCGGTCGTCGCCGCGACCAGCGCGGGGCTGGTGGGCGTGTCCGGCAGGGCCAGCGCGATCGCCACGTTCGGGCGGACGCTGCGGTCCGGCGTGCCGTCCGCCGCCAGGGTGTCCACGTAGGCGCCCTGCCAGAACGCCGCGAAGCTGGCCTGCGCGCGCGCCAGGGTGGCCGCGAACCGCGTCTCCTCGCCCAGCGCCGCCGAGAGCCGCGACTCGGCCCCCAGCGCCGCCAGCCACAGGCCCTGCACCTCGACCGGCTTGCCGTGGCGGGGCGTGACGACCCAGCCCTCGATCTTCACGTCCATCCAGGTGAGTTGCACGCCCGCCTCGCCGGCCAGCAGCAGCCCGTCCGCCGGGTCCATGCGGATGCCGTGATCGGTGCCGCGCACGTGCCAGTCCAGCAGGTCGCGCAGCTGTGGCAGGGCCTCGCGCGCGAACGCGGCGTCCCCGGTGACGGTCACGTACCGTTCCAGCGCCACCGCCAGCCATAGCGCGCCGTCCACGGTGTTGTACCCGGCGCCCTGCCCGTCATCGTGGAAATTGTTGGGCGTCAGGCCCCGGCGCAGGCTGCGCAGGAACGTGCCCAGGAGGTCGCGCGCCTCGGCGTGCCGGCCGGTCAGCAGGGTCAGGCCGGTCAGGGCGATCATCGAGTCGCGGCCCCAGTCCGCGAACCACGGGTACCCGGCGATGACCGTCACGCCCTGCGGCTGCGTCCGCCGCACCAGGTAGGCGTCCGCCGCGACGGCCAGCGTGGCGACCAGCTCGTCCGGCACGCCCGTCGTGTCCTGCGCCCGCACCGCCAGTTCGCGGCGGCGCGCGGCCTCGTCGGCGTACGCTGCCCAGGGGTCGAGGATCAGGGCCTGCGCCACGTCCGGCGTGACCGCCTGCACCACCAGCGCCGCGCGGCCCCCGCCCGCCGGGAAGCTCAGCTCCCACAGCGGCGTGCCCAGGGTGTATTCGGTGTCCGGCTCGCCGCGCGCCAGATCGTGCCGGTAGTGCACCCGCTGCGCCAGCGGCCGGGGGTCCAGGGGGTCGATCACGGCGCCCGGTGCGTGCACCTGCACCCGCGTCTGCGCCTCGCCCTGCACGGTCACCTCGCGGCCCGCCGCGTGGAAGGTCAGTCCGGGCACCCGCTCGTGCACGGCGTGCATGTCGCGGTCCGCGAAGAAGCCCCCCAGCCGCAGCGCCACCGGGTCACGGCTCAGGACGTCGTACAGGAACACCACCGCGCCCGACCCGCGCGGCATGAACGCCCGGCGGCGCACCCGCACGCCCGCGAACAGCTGCTCCCGTTCGGGCAGCAGGTCCAGGAGCGACGCCCCCGTCAGGTGCCGCAGTCCCTCCCCCTCGAACGTGTCCGGGGCGATTTCCAGGGCGTGCAGGGTGGTCTCGCGCACGCCGTCCGGGCCGGGGACGCGCAGCACCTCCTGCGGCGAGACCAGATGCGTGCGCCGCTGCACCGGCGGCTGCTGGCTGGCCACCAGCCCCGAGTAGCAGCGGGTCGGCACGCCCGACAGGCTGCTCAGGGCAAAGCCGCCCAGACCGTCGGTAAGGAGCACCTCCAGGTCCGCGTTGCGGGCGGTCAGGGAACCGAAGGGAAAGGTGACAGGCGCACTCATGCGCGCCAGCATGGCACGAAGGCGCCGCATGGAACGCGCGTGGTAGACTGAGGGGTACCGTCCGCCCCGTGGGGTGGGCGCAGCCGCCCGGGAAGCCAGCGTGCCCCGGAGCGCGGCGGAGGTGATGAACATAGCGAAAGAACACAAGGTCAACGAGCAGATCCGCGTGCGCCAGATCCGACTGATCGGCGCCGAAGGCGAGCAGGTGGGCATCATTGACACTCGCGACGCCATGAACATGGCCCGTGAGGCCGGGATGGACCTCGTCATGGTCAGCCCGCAGGCTGTGCCCCCCGTCTGCCGCCTGCTCGACTATGGCCGGTTCCGCTACGAGCAGCAGCAGAACGAGAAGGAAAACCGCAAGCGCGCCCGCGCCCAGGAAGTCAAGGCGATCAAGTTCCGCGTGAAGATCGACGACCACGACTTCAACACCAAGACCGGGCACGTGCGCCGTTTCCTGGAAGAAGGCCACAAGGTCAAGGTCACCATCATGTTCCGTGGCCGCGAACGCACCCACCCGGAACTCGGCGAGCGCATCCTGGTGCGCGTCGCGGAGTCCCTGGCGGACATCGGTGCGCCCGAAGGCACCCCGAGCATGATGGGCATGGACATGAACATGATCATGACCCCCCGCGCCGAGAAGCCTGCCAAGAAGGACCGCGCCGCCGAGGACGCCCCCAGCGCCCCGGACACCAGCGCGCCCGTGGCCGCCGAGCCCGCGCCCAGCGAGGCCGTGGCGAACGCCAACGCGTAATCCCGGTCCTGTGACAGCCCGTCCCACCTGGGGCGGGCTGTCCTGTTGCCGCCGGGAGGCCCGCGTTTGTGGACACGCCCACCCTCCTGGATGCTTTAAATAGTAAACTGACCTGCGTGGGCGACGCCCACCCGGAGGAACCCCATGATCAAGATGTACACCACCAGCTGGTGCCCCGACTGCCACGCCGCCAAACGCGCCCTGACCAGCAAGGGCCTCGCCTTTGAGGAAATCAACATCGAGCAGGACGACAGCGCCGCCGAATACGTCATGAGCGTCAACGGCGGCAAACGCAGCGTCCCCACCCTCGTGCACGGCGACACCGCCGCCAGCCTCAGCGGCTTCCGCCCCCAGAAACTCGACGCTTTCCTCGCGCAGGCCGGACTGTAAGAGACGTCGAAAGTCAGAAGTTGATGGTTGAGGGAGGACACCCCTCTATCAACCATCAACTTTCTCCTATCAACCCTTCTTTATCCGTGCGGCTTCGCGCCCCGTCACGGTCCCGTCGGCGGCCACCGTGTACGCCGTGATGACCAGTTCGGCGGGCGTGACGTCCAGGCGCAGGAAGCCCGGCTGACCGAACGCCGCGAAGGCCGCCGCGCGCGAGCCGGCCGGGCCGCCCCCACCTCACCCGCCGCGCCGGATACCGCCGTCCACGTGCCGGGGCATTCCGGCTGCGGCGCAAAGACCTCCAGCGCGTGCACGTGCCCGCTCAGGAGCAGGTCCGCCGCGCCACACACCGACCCGTACAGGTCCCGCACCGCGCCGCCCTGCTGGAACCCGAACGGGAAGCGGTCGTACGCGCCCGCGTTGCCGTGCGCGCCGTTGCTGAACAGCGGGTGATGCCCCAGCACCAGCCGCCAGCGCGCCCCGCTGGCCCGCACCGCGCCCGAGAGCCACGCCCGCTGCGCGCGGTCCCACGCGCCACCGGGACGCTCCGCTGGGCGCAGGCCCGGCAGGTACGCCGCCAGGGGCGCGGTGTCCACCCCGAAGAACTCCACCAGGGCCCCCACCGGCGCGCGGTAACTGCGCGCGGGCATCACCCACTGCCCGTTCAGGCGCGAATACGCCACCTGCACGTCCGCCCCCCGCGCATCGGCCCCGTCGCCGCCCACCAGCCACGACTCGTCGTGATTGCCCGGCACCACCAGGAACGGAATCCCGAGTGGCCCGTACACGTCCGCGAACCGCTCCCGGAACAGCGGCGAATTCACGGCCTTCGGCCCAGCCGGATAGACATTGTCACCCAGCGCCACGCCCAGGTCACAGCCCTCGCGCGCGCACACCTCCCGCATGGCGGCCGCCACGCGCCGCTGCACCTCGGTCCCGGTGCCCTGATCCCCCATGACCAGCACCCGCAGCCGCGCCTGCGGCAGGCCCGGCATCTCCGCCCGGACATCCGGCACCACCACCGGCCCGGTCACGGACGGCGCGCACGCCCCGAGCAGCGCCGCCACCGCCGCGCCCAGCACACCCCGCCTCACACCTGACAGCATGCCCACACTCTGCCCCTTAGACTGCTCTCACGCAACAGCTCAAGGGGGACCCATGAACGAATACCTGAACGTTATCCGCAACAACTACGCCAACTTCACCGGCCGCGCCCGCCGCCGCGAATACTGGATGTTCACCCTGATCAACTCGGTGATCCTGATCCTGCTGCAGATTCCTGTGCAGGGCGCCGTGATCGCGATGGCCGCCCAGAATGAAGCCGACACCGCCCCCAGCGCCGGGCTGACCGGCGTGACGCTGATCTTCCTGATCCTGCTCGTCGTGTACTCCCTGGCCGTGATGGTGCCCAGCATTGCCGTGACCGTCCGCCGCCTGCACGACACCGGTAAGAGCGGCTGGTGGTACCTGCTGAACCTCATCCCCCTGGGGAGCCTCGTGATTCTGGTGTTCATGGTGCTCGACAGCGAACCCGGCAGCAACAAGTGGGGGCCCAACCCCAAAGGCGTGAATGGCGGCACGCCCAGTTCCGCGCAGAACTGGTAAGCCCCGCGCGGATGAACGCCCCGGCCCGCCTCACCTGAGGCAACGGGGCGTTCATCTGTTGCTTAATCTAGACTCATGAAAGAAGTCATCGAAGCAGTGACCAAGAAATATGCTCAGTTCAGTGGCCGCGCCCGCCGCCGCGAGTTCTGGATGTTCATCTTGGTCTACAGCCTTGTCTCTCTGGCACTGACCTTCATTGAGGAAGTCGCCGGCTGGTCAACCGACGGTGGATTCACCAGCTGGGGTCCACTCTCTGGCCTGTTCACCCTGGCTATGCTGATCCCGACCCTGGCGATCTCCGTGCGCCGACTGCATGACACCGGCCGAAGTGGGTGGACTCAGCTTCTCGGATGCATTCCTTTCGTCAATCTCGTCCTGATCTATTTCCATATCCAGGAGAGCCAGTCTGGCAGCAACAGGTGGGGTCCCAACCCCAAGGGCCGCACCCAGCCCAGTCCCGCTCCCGCGCAGAACTGGTAAAGCCCGGACTGCTGACCGCCCTGCCGTCCGGTGGGGCGGTCTTCTCATGCCCGTGCATCCGCCAGTTGGCGCAGGTGCGGCCGGGGCCGGGCGGGCAGACTGGGGGGCGTGACCCTCACTGTGCGACCGCTCACCCCGTCCGACTTTCCCCAGGTTCGGCCGATGCTGCTCGATATGGGCTTCGTGGAGGACGAAGCCGAGCTGGCAGCGCGCTTTCCGGCGTTTTGCGTGCATCCGGAGTGGGTGGTACTGGGCGCCTTCCGGGACGGGGTGCTGCTGGGGTACGCGGCGGCGCAGGACTACGGGCCGCACCTTCGATCCGGGAACAGTCACCGCACGGCGAAACTTCACGACCTGTACACGGCGCCTGACGCTCGGGGTCAGGGCGTGGGCCGGACGTTGATGCGTGGTATAGAGGCGTGGGCGCAGGCGCGGGGCGCGCGGTACCTGTTCTGGTACGCCAACCTGCGGGAGGCGACGCCCGCCTATGAACGCATGGGGTACATGCCGGGCGCGGAGGTGCAGGAGGGCTACCGATTCTTCGAGGTGGACTTCAGTGAGCGAACGGCCCGCCAGCCGCACCCGGAGCGCGGCTCGTGATCCTGACCACTCACGTCACGCCCCGCGCGGACCTGACCCCGGACCTGGAGGCGCAGCTGCGGACGCTGCTGATCGCTGCCTACCCGCCCTTCGCGGACTTCTGGGCGCGCAGTTCGTACTGGGGCAGCGAACCCGAATGGCACCTGTGGCTGGCCGACCCGGCAGGCGTGCCCGCAGCGCAGCTGGGGTGCGGGCGGCGCGTGGCGGAGGTCGGCGGGCGCGAGGTGACGCTGGTGGGCGTCGGTGGGGTCGCCACGCACCCCGTGGTTCAGCGCCAGGGCGTGGGCCGCCGCCTGCTGCGTGAGCTGCATGCTTTCCTGCTCACCCAGCCGGACGTGGAGTTCGCGTTCCTCCAGTGCCGCGAGGAGGTCGTCCCGTTCTACGAGTGTGGCGGTTTCGTCCGCGTGCCCAGTCCCGCGCAGTACCTTGACCCGGACGAGGGAGAGTGGGTCATGGACACCGGGCCTACCCTGATCCTCCCGGTGCACGCGGCCCTGGCCGAGTGGCCGGCGGGGGAGACCGTGAACCTGCGTGGAACGCCCTGGTAGTGCCGGGGAGGTGGGAGGGGAGGGCCGGGTAGGCCAGGGTGCGGGTTGCCCGCCCCTGCGCGGGGCGGTATCCTGCCCACATGAAGCCTCTCGCCCGTCACTCCGGTCTGGTGATGCGTGGCGCAGGGCTGCACCGAATGCCTGCACCCGGTCTGATCACGCGAACTCTGAGCGCCTGAGAACCCCTTCAAGGTTTTCAGGCGTTCTGCTGGAACGGTGGCCAGACCGGGTTTCTCATGGTTGAACGCCTAGGCGCGCTCAGCCCACACACAGAGGTTGACATGCACGTAATCCTTCCCGACGGTAAACAACTTGAACTTCAACCCGGCGCGACCGCGCTGGACGCCGCCGCCGCCATCGGCCCGCGCCTCGCGCAGGACGCCCTGGCCGCCACCGCGAACGGAGAACTGGTCGACCTGATGACGCCCCTGCCCGACGGAGCGAACATCACCCTGATCACGAAGAAGAACCCGGCCGACGCCGCGCCGCTGTTCCGGCACTCGCTGGGCCACGTCATGAGCCAGGCGGTCGGCGAGTACTACAAAGGAAAAGGCTACGGCGCGGACGCCATCAAGCGCGGCGTGGGCCCCAGCATCGAGAACGGCTGGTACCAGGACTTCGACCTGCCCGAACCCCTCAAGGAAGAGGACCTGCCCGAGATCGAGAAGATCATGCGCGACATCATCGCGCGCGGCCTGGACTTCCAGCGGCGCGAGATCAGCCGGGCCGAGGGCCTCGCGCAGTTCCCCCACGACCCGTACAAACAGGAACTCATCGCGGGCCTGCCCGAGGACGAGCCCATCACGTTCTACACGCAGGGCGACTACACCGACCTGTGCCGCGGGCCGCACTTCCCGAACACCGGGAAGCTGCCCGGCGCGTTCAAGCTCATGAGCACGTCGGGCGCGTACTGGCGCGGCAACGAGAAGAACCCGATCCTCCAGCGCGTGTACGGCGTGGCGTTCGCCACCCAGAAGGAACTCGACGCGTACCTGCACCAGCTGGAGGAAGCCAAGCGCCGCGACCACCGCAAACTCGGCCGCGAATTGGAACTCTTCACCATCGACCCACTGGTCGGCAAGGGCCTGCCGCTGTGGCTGCCGAACGGCACGGTGCTGCGCGAGGAACTGACCAGCTTCATGAAGGAACAGCAGTTCCAGCGCGGCTACCAGGGCGTCATCACGCCCAACATCGGCAACCTCGACCTGTACCGCACGAGCGGGCACTACGAGAAGTACTCCGACGGTCAGTTCCGCCCCATCGAGGTGGACGACGAGGAGTACATGCTCAAGCCCATGAACTGCCCGCACCACGTGCGCATCTACGCCAGCAAACCCCGCTCCTACCGCGACCTGCCGGTGCGCCTCGCCGAGTTCGGCACGGTGTACCGCTACGAGCAGAGCGGCGAACTGAACGGCCTGACCCGCGTGCGCGGCTTCACGCAGGACGACGCGCACCTGTTCGTCCGCCCCGACCAGCTGAAGAAGGAATTCCTGGACGTCCTCGACCTCACGGTCCTCGTGCTGAAGACCTTCGGCATGAACGAGGTGCGCTTCCGCGTCGGCACCCGCGACCCCGAGAGCGACAAGTACGTCGGCGACGAGGCCAACTGGACCCTCGCCGAGCGGCAGATCATCGAGGCGGTCGAGGAAGTCGGCCTGCCCTACACCATCGAACCCGGCGACGCGGCCTTCTACGGTCCCAAACTCGACTTTGTCGTCAAGGACGTCCTGGGTCGCGAATGGCAGCTCGGCACCATCCAGGTGGACTACAACCTCCCCGAACGCTTCGACATCAGCTACGTCGGCGAGGACGGCCAGGACCACCGCCCCATCATGATCCACCGCGCCCCCTTCGGCAGCATCGAACGCTTCACCGGCATCCTCATTGAGCACTACGCCGGAGACTTCCCCCTGTGGCTCGCGCCCAGGCAGGTCATGATCATCCCCATCGCCGACCGCCACAACGACTACGCTTGGCAGCTGCGTGACGAACTGCATCAGGCAGGCCTGCGCGCCGAGGTCGACGATTCGTCAAACCGCATGAACGCCAAGGTCCGCACCGCCGAACTGAGCAAGATCCCCGTCATGCTCATCGTCGGCGACAAGGAACAGGAAGGCCGCGAGGTCAGCGTCCGCGAACGCACCCCCGACGGCCACAAGGAACGCAAAGGCGTCGCCTTCGACGACCTCAAAAACGAATTGCTCACGCGGTACAGGACCCGCAGCTGATCTACATTCAGAATCGGGGTGACCGTGATTAAAGGCGGTCACCCCGTTGTCAGGTATGGCTGTGGACTGGCAGATGGCTTTCTATATAGAGGTAGTGTCGGTGCCCGCGATTAGTCGCAGCGTTCCGAGCACCTCCCCGCTCCTGGCAGGGTGAGGTGCTTACGACGAATTGCTCTGCTCAGGGTGCATCAGGGGACGTTCCTGTTTTCAGGATCAGGGTGCGTTCCAGCTCTTTCACGATGCCTATGTCCGCTGCTGCATGCAGATCTCGGGGGACCTCGATCAGCATGGCGGTAGCATGTCCTGCCCTGACCTGCGTCAGGAAGTGCTCGCGGGAGTTGACGAGGTTCAGTGCTGGGGGTGCATCTCTCAGATCGAACATGGGAACGTTCAGGTGGTCTGCCTCTACCGGAACGTGCAGGGCGCGCAGGGCAGGCAGAGAAGTCCACTGCTGGTTGGAATGTTCAGGGACGAAGCTAACCACGGCGTAGAGTCCTTGAGGATCCGGCACCTTCAGTGACAGCACCGGCGTCGACTTGGGAGCGCGGGAGAAGGGAAATGCCCAGCCGTTCACCTGCACGAAGGTTGAGGGGCGCACAGGGACAGTACCGACCACTCCTGTTTTCAGGTGCTGATCTAGGAACTGCTGAAGGTAAGTCTCTATCACCTGCATGCCGAGCTGGTCGGTCAAGCGCAGGGGCTGACCTGCGACGTTCACAGTCATGTTCAGGCCGTCCCCACTGAGTTGCACCGGCCAACCCTGCTGGGCCGCGCTATTCAGGGAGCTGGGCAGGTTCAGGTAGCCCTTCTGGGTACCCGGGTGCCCATCGCGGCCGACTTCAACGGGGTGGATGGGCTGGCTGGCGTAGCCCTTCAAGGTCAAGGATTTGCGCAACAGACCGCGTACCTGAATGCCGCTGCCTTCCAGGTACCTGTTGGCGCCGTTGAGTCGAATGAGGTTGGCCTGCCGGGCGTCTTCCAGAGTCAGGGGCGCGTCAGTGTAGAGACTGATGCAGTTGGCGCGATTCAGGCAAGGGTCGACCCAGCCGCTTCCTTCCGTGAACAGTACCCGGTTGATGGTGGTGGACACGAACTCGTTGCCCTGGGCATACAGGCGGGCGGTCAGACTGATCAGCAGCGTCAGGCCTATCAGGGTGCCCAGTGTCAGCTGCCCGGCGGTCGTGAATCCCTGTTCACGGCGCAGGCTGCGGGCGACGGTGGCAGGCGCACCGAGTTCCTGCATGGCCTGCGCGCGGGCTTGCTCGGGACTGAGGCCGGTCAGGGTGAGTTGCCGGGTGCGTTCGGTGAGGTGATCGAGGAGTTCGGCCTGCGTGGCCTGGCGGGCCTGGCCGTTCAGGCCGCGGGTGGCCCTGCGGACGTAGTCCTGTTCGGGGGTCATGCGAACTCCAGGTAGGGGCGCATGGCGCTGGCGTGGGCACGCTGGGCGTCACGCTGGCGTTGCAGTTCGCTCAGGCCGGTGGGGGTGAGGTGGTAGTACTTGCGTGGTGGGCCGCCCGCGTCGCTGGGGCGCTTCTCGGCGTGGATCAGGCCGCGTTTCTCCAGGCGGTGCAGGGCGGGGTAGAGGGTGCCTTCCTTGAAGTTGAAGTGTCCGCCGGTCTTCTGCTGGACGTCCTGGATGATCCGTAGGCCGTAGAGGGGCCCGTGTTCGAGACTGGCGAGCAGCAGGAAGTCCAGTGTGCCGCGCAGCAGGTTGCCATCCGCTCCACTACTTTGCATGGCTACATAGTGGCGTATAGTAATGGCGGGTGTCCAGTGCACCCGCCGGGGAGGCTCGGCTCAGCGGAAGAGCTTCAGGCGCTCCTCGATCAGGCTGGCCGCCGAGGGTTGCGCGGTGGTCACCGCGCGGGCGCGCGCCACCTCCTGCGCGTCCGCGTAGTTCGACAGCTTCAGGCCGTTCAGGTAGACGGTGGGCGTACCCTGCACGTTGACCTTCAGGCCGGCCTGGACCTGCGCCTCCACGCTGCTCCTGAACGTCCGCTGGCCCACGCATGCCTTGAACGCCGCCGTGTCCAGCCCGGCCGCCTTGGCGTAGCCCGCGTACTTGGCGGGCGCGTCCTTCGGATCGAGTGGTGTCCAGCTCTGGTAGTTGGCGAACAGCTGATCCGCGAACGGCCAGAATTTCCCCTGCGCCAGGGCGCACTCACTCGCCTCGGCCGCCCCCTGCGCGTTCCGGTGGAACGAGAGCGGGAACTCGTAGTGCATGACGCGGTACGTGGCGCTGTCCTTGCGCCACGCCGGCATCGCCGTGTCCCACATCTGCTTGCAGTACGGGCACTGGAAGTCGCTGAACACCCGCAAGGTGACCGGCGCCGTCGCTGTCCCGGTCACGGCCTTCGTCGCCGGGAAGGCGCTGTCCGGCCAGATGTTCACGGCCACGTACGCCTGGTAGCGCGTGGCGCTGCCCTCGCCGGTGACCTTCAGGGCGATCAGGTCGGTCCCGGCGTCGTCCGTCAGATCGACGAAGCCAGCGCGGGCCGCCGTGAGCAGCTGCGGATTGCTGAGATTGCCCTTAAGTTTCGGCAGGTTCGCGGCGTCCAGCCCCCAGCCCGCGCCCACGCCGCGCGCCAGGTCGTCCAGGGACGCCGCGTCGGTCAGTACTCCCACCACGTACCCGCCGGCCGTGTCCAGGGTGATGGTGGTCGTTCCCTGCCGAGCCACGTTGCCACTGACCGCCATGCCCTTCAGGACCGGTTGCGCGAGCGTCTGGGCGGGTGTGCCGAGGAGCTGCGCGCCGGCGCTGGACACCAGCACAGAGGCGACAAGGACGGGCAGCAGACGGACGGGGCGCGGAATGCTCACGGGAGGCAGTCTAGAGGCTGACGGCCGACCGGCGGGCCGCAGGTGGCCCCCTGTTTACAGGTCAGGAAAGCCGTGCTAACATTCCTTCCGCTGGAGAGGAAGGCAGAGCCAGCCGCCCGCAAGGGACAGCAAGAGCCTCACGGCGCTGTAGCCAAGTGGTAAGGCAGAGGTCTGCAAAACCTCCACCACCGGTTCGAGTCCGGTCAGCGCCTCCAAGTACCCCATTTCAGGTCTAGAACCGTAGCTCAGGGGTAGAGCACTACCTTGACACGGTAGGGGTCAGGGGTTCAAATCCCCTCGGTTCTACCAGCAGACCTCCGCGCAAGCGGAGGTTTTTTATTGATTGTCGAGGAGTGGTCAGGACCTCTCTCTGTTACTTATGGGGTACTAACGCGCGTCACATGCTTTGAGCATCCTGACGCAAAACCGCGCGCCTAGAATGACCGACCGCATGTCAGACCTGGACTTCATTCTGATCGGCCTGATGATAGGGCCGCTGATCTACGCCGGCGTGACGCTCCGGAACTCTGGCCGGCGGCTGCATTACCGCGACCGACCGATCTTCTGGCGCCGCCTGATCCCGCTCGTGCTGCCCGCCGCCCTGGGGCTCTGGATACCGGTGCAGATGCTGCAGACTGCTGTGGCGCTGCACTGGCAGCTCATGGCCGTGATCATCGCCTGCGCCGTGGCCGGACTGGTGTGGTGGATCGACCTGGATCCCAACCGCGTGCTGTCGCGGCTCTCCCCACGCCGCTGAGCCAGCTGAATGAACAGCGGTGGTGCGGTCCGGTCCGGTCTGAGCGCAGAGGCGACAGTGGCCCCGCCGCGCCGGCAGGACACCTGAGACACCCGGACTCGATAGACTGGGGAACGTGCTCTTGATTCGTGTCGTCACCATGCTGCTGGGGCTGCTGCTGGGATTCCTGGCCGGGCGGGGGCTGGCGACCACCCAGACCGAGGAACTCGGCATGGTCAATACCCTCAGCCTCATGCTGGCTGGGATGCTCACCGCCCTGCTGCTGGCGCCCCGGGTGGAAAATGTGGGGCAGCGGGCCGCGGCGCGGTTCACCCGCTGGTACGCCCAGCTGTCGCCCCGCTCGGTGGCCGCCGCGACCTTCGGCCTGATCGTGGCGCTGCTCGTCAGCGTGCTGCTCAGCAGCCTGCTGCGGACGGTACCGTTCTACACCTGGATCTGGAATCTGGTCGTGACGGCGGTGCTGGGCGTGTTCTTCGTGTCCTTCGCGCTGCGCAACGCCGAGAGTTTCGGCCTGCTGGCCTTCCCGCAGGTGCGCCGCAAGCCGGGCAGCAAGCTGCTCGACAGCAACGTGATCATCGATGGACGCATCGTGGAGCTGCTGCGCAGCGGATTCCTGGAAGGCGAACTGGTCGTGCCGGCCTTCATCCTGCGTGAACTCCAGACCCTCTCCGATCACCACGACGCGCAGAAACGCACGCGCGGCAAACGCGGCCTCGCGGTGCTGGAGGACCTGCGCGCCCTACGGCCCCTGCGCATCGAGGACTGGGACGACCCGGCCCTGCCCACCACGGACGACAAACTCATCCGGCTGGCCCGTGAGAGCGGCGCGCGGATCGTCACGAACGACAGCAACCTCGGCAAGATCGCCCGGCTGCACGGCGTGGAGATCCTCAGCATCCACGAGGCGGCGGTGGCCCTCAAGCCCCAGGTGCAGGCCGGCGATCACCTGACTGTCACCATCAGCAAGGGCGGCCAGCAGAAGAACCAGGGCGTCGGGTACCTCGACGACGGCACCATGGTGGTGGTCGAGGACGCCATCAAGTTCCGGGGCAAGCCCACCCGCGTGGTGGTCGTGAACAACGTACAGACCAACGTGGGCCGCATGATCTTCGCCAAACTCGAGAGCGAGGAAGGCGCCGCCTGATCACCCGCGATCCGTCAGGGCGGCGAGCTGGAGGTGATCGGCTCGCCGCCCTGCGTTCATCTGCGGTGATTACAGGTCGAAGCGGTGCACGCTGCTCCCTGCCACGCTCTTGGTGACGAGAAGGCGGCTGGGGAGGCGCTCGGAGAGGCTCTCGACGTGGGTCACGACGCCCACCATGCGGCCCTGCGTGCGCAGGTTCTCCAGGGCGTTCGCGACCGCTTCCAGCGCCTGCGGGTCAAGGGTGCCGAAGCCCTCGTCGAGGAAGAGCGCGCCCAGGACGCGGTTCCCCGCGAGGTAGTCGCTCAGGGCGATCGCCAGCGACAGCGAGGCGAGGAACGTCTCGCCGCCCGAGAGGGTCTTCACGCCACGCACCTCGCCCGCGTTCCACAGGTCCTGCACGACGTACTCGCCGTCCTGGAGGGCCAGGCGGTAGCGGCCGTCGCTGATTTCAAACAGCAGGATGCCCGCGCGGGTCAGGAGCTGCGCCTCGATCTCCGCGAGGAGGAACTGCTGGAACTCGTTCGCCTTGAGGCTGTTCGTGAGGGTCTGCCAGGTGTCCAGTGCGCGCGACGCGGCCTGCGCGCGGGCGTGGATGTCCGCCTTGCGCTCCAGGCGTTCACGCAGCTGCCGTTCCTGCTCCGCGAGTCGCCCGGCCTGCTCGCGCGCGGCGGTCAGGGCGGCGTCGGTGGCGGTCAGGTCGCGGGTGACCTGCGCGAGGTGCGCCGGGTCGAAGGGGGCGGCGCCCAGCTGCCGGTCCAGATCGGCCAGCGCCGAGCGCAGCTGCGCCACGTCCGCCTCGTGGGTGCGGGCGGCGGTTTCCAGCGCGGCGATGTCGTTCTCGGGCAGGGCGGCGGCGCGGGCCTGCGCGGCGTCCAGGTTCAGGTCACGCAGGGCGGCGTCCAGGCTGGCCTGCGCCTCCTGCGCCTCCTGCGCGCGGCGCGCGGCGTTCGCCTGCACGCCCCGCAGGGTTGCCCCGGCGGCGGCGAGGTCGCCCTGCGCGCGGGCCAGGGTCGCCTGGGCGTCCTGCACGCGCGAGCGCAGGGCCGTGATCTCGGCCAGGGCCGCCTGCCGCGCGCGGGCCGGATCGGGTCCGGCGGCGCGGACGCGGGCCGCCAGTCCGGCCAGCAGCCGGGCCATGTCCGACTGCGGGTCGCCCGTCACCAGGCCTTCGGCGGCGCGCAGGTCGGTCTCGCGGGCGGTGAGCTGCTCGTCCCAGTTGCGGTACTCGGCGCGTTTCTCATCCAGCCACGCCTGCCGGGCCTTCAGCGCGGCGCGCAGGTCCGTGAAGCGCGTGCGCCGCTCGTCGAGCGTGCGGGTCAGGGCCTCCACCTGCGCCTGCTGCGCGCCCAGCTCGGCGCGTGGGGCGTCCGGAAGCGCCGTCACGGTCTGCCCGCACAGGGGGCAGTCGTCCCCGACGTGCAGGTGAGCGCGGTACGACGCCAGACCCGCCTCCAGCCGCGCGGCCTCCAGCGCGGCCTGTGCGGCCTCCAGCGCCGCCTTCGCGTCGGTGCCCTCGCGCTTCACGCGCTCCTGCTCGGCCGTTTCCTGCGTCTGAAGGCGTTCCTCGCTGGCGAAACGGTCCAGGGCGGCCTTCAGGCTGACCCGCTCGGTCTGCACGAGCACCCGCTCCTGCCGGGCCTTCTCGGCGCGTTGCGCGCCCTCACGGGCGGCGAGGAAGGCGTCCTCGTCCCAGGGGAGCGGCTGGGCGTGCGTGGCGTCCGGCTTCCCGCCCGCGCGGCGCAGCCTCGCCACGTCATTCTCGGCGTCGCGCAGGGCCTCGGCGCGGGCCTCCAGCTCCGGAATGCGGGCCTCGGCGGCCTGGGCGGCCTCCAGGGTCGCGGCGGCCCCCTGCGCGGCCTGTTCCGCCGAGTCGGCGGCAGCCTGCGCGCCCCGCAACTCGCCCGCCTCGCGCGCCGCGGCGATCCGTGCCCGCTCGGCGGCGTCCAGCAGCGGCAGCACGCCCGCCACGCGCCGCGCCCGCGCCGCCCGCGCCGCGCCCTCCTGCACGCCCTGCGCGCGGGCCTCCAGCGACGTCAGGCGCCGGGCGGTGTCCTCGCGCGCCTTCCACACCCGCTCCTGCTCGCGCAGACGCAGCTGCTGGCCGGTCAGGCGTTCGCGCTCGTCGGTCAGCCGCTCGGCGTCCGCGTCCGTCCGCTCGCGCTCGACCCGCAGTCCGGCCAGCGCCTCGGGCGTCACGCCCGCGTACTCGCCCTCCAGCACGGCGTTCAGGCTCCCGGCCTCGTGCTTGAGTTCCTTCGCCCGGTCGGACGCGACGCGCTGCATGGCCGCCACGTGATCCAGCCCCGTCAGCTCGCCCAGCAGCGCCTGCCGTTCCTTCCCGGTGCCGTGCAGCACGCGCGAGAACTCCCCCTGCGGCAGCATCACGCTGCGCGCGAAATTCCGGAAGTCCAGGCCCAGCACCCGCCGGATGCGCTCGTTGATGACCTTCATCCCACCGTCGGACAGGTTCGTCCAGCGGCCATCGTCATCCAGCCGCTCGAAGCGCACCTCGTTCTCCGCCTGCCGCCGCCCCTTCGTGCGCGACGCGCGGTACGTCACGCCGCCCACCTCGAAGGTCAGCGCCGCCGACAGGCCCCGCTCGCCCTGCGAGATCAGCGCGTCCAGCCCCGACGCGCCCAGCCGCGCCGTCTGCCCGTACAGCGCGAACGTCATCGCGTCCAGCAGACTGCTCTTCCCGCTCCCCGTCGGCCCCACCAGCGCGAACAGTTCCAGATCCCCGAAATCCAGACTCGTGAACTGCCGGAACGCCGTGAAGCCCTGAATATCGAGCTTGAGGGGCCTCATTGTTTCGCCTCCGGCTTGGTGATGGCGGATGGCAGATGGCGGATGGCACTCAGCTCAGGCCGCCTCATGCGTGTTCCTCGGTGCGGGCGAGTTCGTCGGCTTCCTGGAAGGCGGCGCGCAGGTCGTCGGGGAGGTCGCCGCGTTTCTCGCGGTGGTAGCGTTCGTAGAGTTCCATGAGGCTGAGGCCCTCCCGTTTCAGTTCGGGCAGGGCGAGGTCCTCCTGCACGGCGTCGAGGTCCACCGCGAGGGTGTTCGGCGCGAGGTTCAGCACGCGGTCTTTCAGGCCCGGCAGGGCGGTCCCGGCGGGGGCGCGCACGACGACCTTCAGCAGCCCGTCGAAGCCCTGGAGCTGCGTGAGGCGGTTCTCGACGTGGTCCAGATCCACGCGCAGGGTGCGGAGTTCGCGGCCACTGGCGAGCGGCAGGGCGTGGACGCGGGCGGGGCGTCCGGCCTCCACCTCGATCAGGTTCACCTGTTTCTTCTCGCCGGCCTCGCCGAAGTCGAGCTGGATGACGCTGCCCGGGTAGTACGCGGGGGGCGCGTCGGAGACCTGCTGCGGCTTGTGCACGTGCCCGAGCGCCACGTACTGCGCGCCGGGCGGCAGTTGCAGGCCGGAGAGGGTGTAGCTGTTCGTCAGGTCGAACTGCATGGTGCGCTCGGACCCGCTGGGGACCGCGCCGTCCATGGTCGCGTGGGCCATGAGCATGTTCACGCTGCTGCCCGTGAAGCCCTCGCCGAGGCGGCGCAGGAAGAACCCCATGCCCTCGCGGTACTTCTGCCGCCACGCGCCGGTGTCCCCGCCAAGCAGGTCGGCGGCCTTCACGAGTCGGCGTTCGGACAGGTACGGCAGCGCGCCCACGACCAGCCGCTCGCCGCCGCGCGTCTCGACGGTGCGGATCATGTCGGCCGGGTTCGCGCTGGGCTGCGCGACGACCTGCACGCCCACCCAGCCCAGCAGCCCAGTGACCGACGCGAGGCGGGCGGCGCTGTCGTGGTTGCCGGCGATCACGACGCTGGGGATACCCTGGTCGCGCAGGCGCAGGAAGAAGTCGAACACGGCGTGCTCGGCCTCCGCGCTGGGGTTGGCGGTGTCGAAGAGGTCGCCGCTGACGAGCACGGCGTCGGCCCGTTCGGTGCGGGCGAGGGCGGCGATTTCCGTCAGGGCGTCGTGTACCTCGGGCGTGCGGTCGAAACCGCGCAGGGAACGTCCCGCGTGAAAATCAGCGGTGTGAAGTACGCGCATAACGGAAAAAATAGCATGGTGGCCTGCCGCGTCCCGGCGGCGCGGCGGGCCAGGGCCGCGTGACGCCCTGTGGGGGGTGCCGGGGGAACCCGGGGGGTGGTGCGGCCCGCGGTGGGCAGCGCCGCCGCGTGGACGGGCGGGCGTCGCCACGGCGTCTGGGAGGGAGGCGCAGGCTCAGTTCGACCTCCGCGTCAGGCGCGGAAGGCCGGATCTGGCAGGAGGGAGAGCACCGGCCGCGGTCCGGACCGGTGGGGGCTATTTGGACTGGAGTTCAGCATAAAATTTCACATTTGGCGATAATTGAACGGACTCCAAAATTAGGCCGCGACCAAAACGTGAGTCTGGTCGAGTGGTGGCTTCCGGCCATTCACGCCGTTCAGCACGGACGTCGTGTCTTTCGGATGGAGTGTCGGCTGACGGAATTCCCTTCTCATCAAGGAGTACGCTATGGACTACCGCCGCCTGCTGCTGACCCTTCCCCTTCTGCTCGCCGCCTGTGGCCAGACCAGTCCCCAGGCTGGAGACGCCCCAGGCGCCAGCGTCACCGCCGAGCAGCGCGCCGCCTTCCTGCGGGCCACCCCCACGCCCCCGGAAGCGGTGGCGCAGGGTCAGATCACCGACCTCGCCGATACGCTGCCGGGCGGCAAGAAGATCGCCTCGCAGGCCATCGACAAGAGCGTGCCGATCATCCTGGTGCACGGCATGACGGGCTTCGGCCGCGACGAACTGCTCGGTCTGGTCCACTACTGGGGCGGCGTCACCTACGACGTGCAGGAGGACCTGCGGGCGCTGGGCTACAAGGTGTACACCGCCAGCGTCGGGCCGTTCAGCAGCAACTGGGACCGGGCGGCCGAACTGTACGCCCAGATCAAGGGCGGCTGCGTGGATTACGGCCCGGCGCGCGCCGCCGAGTTCGGCCACACCCGCTCCGACCCCGCCAAGTGCTACCCCGGGTTCTACCCGGAATGGGACGCCCAGCATCCGGTCAACCTGATCGGCCACAGCCAGGGCGGGCCGACCATCCGACTGCTCGTGAAACTGCTCGACGACGGAAGTCCCGCCAACGCCGACGGCAACAACCTGTACGCGGGGGGCCGCGCGGGCTGGGTCAGGAACCTCATGACCATCTCCAGCCCCAGTGACGGCAGCCCCGCCGCCGACAACCTGCAGGTGCTCATCCCGCAACTCCAGAAGATCATCGTGGCGGTAGCCGCCGTCGCCGGCAACCTCGACACCGTCAGCCGGATCTACGATTTCGACCTGGGCCAGTACGGCCTGCGGCAGGAACCGGGCGAAACGTTCGGCCACTACCTCGACCGCGTGTCCAACTCCAGGGTCATGACGAGCAAGGACTCGGCCGGCTGGGACCTGCGTCCGGACGGCGCGAAGGAACAGAACGCCTTCATCGGCCGCAGTAAGGTCACGAAATACTTCTCGTGGGCCACCAACGACACCTCACCGGGCCTGCTGACCGGCTGGCACTACCCGAACGTCACCATGGGGCCGGAACTGGTCGTCACCTCGTACCCCTACCCCCGCCCCCTGCCGCCCGGGATGGGCAACGTGTACGGCACCAGCCAGTTCGGCGGCGTCACCTACGACCGGAGCTGGTGGCCGAACGACGGCATCGTGCCCACCAACTACTCGCACGCGCCCATCGGCCAGCAGCGTGAAGCCTACACCGGGCAGGCCACGCAGCCGGGCCGCTGGTACGTGCTGGGCACGGTCCAGGGCTACGATCACGTCGATATCGTGGGCAACCTGACCCTGCGCGACGTGCGCCAGTTCTACCGCAACCAGGCCGCCTTCCTGAACAGCCAGTGACGTGAGCGGCCCGGCCGGGGAGATCTGAAGGGGGCGCGCATCACCCTGTCAGGGGGCCGAATAATTATTCAATGGGTCGTTTGTCATATGAAAAACACCCGGATAATGCAAAGATCGGGCCATGTACAGCAGTGACCTCGACCTCATCACGAAAAGCCGCCTGACGGCCACTGGGGACGTGGCCCTCGCTCAGCGCGCGGCCCGCCACCTGCCCCGCTGGCTGCGCCGCCTCGCCCGCCGCTGAAGCCAGTCCGGACCCCAGCTACTCCGCGCGCCCCCTGGTGCGCGGAGTAGCTTCCGGTTCACGCTGGGCGGCATGACCACCTCCGTCCCGGACCGACTGTGGACCCGCTCCTTCCTGCTGTGGTGGCTGGGCAGCGCCCAGAGCGCCCTGGGCACCGCGCTGGCCGGGATCGCCACCAGTTTCCTGGTGCTGCATCAGACCGGCAGCGCCGGGAAGATGGGCGTGAACCTCGCGCTGGCGCTGCTGCCGGGGCTGCTGTCCCCGCTGTTCGGAACGCTGGTGGACCGCCTGCCCCTGAAGGTCCCGCTGATCCTGGGGAACGTCCTGCGCGGTGCGCTGCAACTCACGGTGGGCCTGCTGGCGCTGCGCGGCCCTGTTGCACTCGAACTGGTCTACGCGGCGTCGTTCCTGACCGGCCTGATCGGCGCGTTCTACTCGCCCGCCGCGATGGGCGTCACGCCCCGCCTCGTGCCACGCGCGCAGCTCCAGCGCGCCACCGGCCTGATGCAGGGGAGCACGCAGGTCATGCAACTCGTCGGCACGGTGGGTGGCGGCGCGCTGGTGGGCGCGCTCGGCAGCGCCCCGGCCCTGATCTTCGACGGCCTGAGCTTCCTGATGTTCGCGGCGCTGCTGCCCCTCGTGACCCTGCCCGCCCACGGCGCCGCGCCGGCAGGCGAGGGGTTCTGGACGTCCTTCCACGCGGGCCTGGACTACGCCCGCCGCAGTCCCCTCACGCTGGGCCTGCCGGTCCTGGCCTTCTTCCTGAATGCCGCGTTCGCCCCCATGGAGATGCTGATGCCCGCCCGCATGACCGCCCTGGGCGCGGGGGCGCAGGGCTTCGGGCTGTTCTTCGGGCTGCTGCTGGCCGGACTGGCCGCCGGGAGTTTCGCCATGGCCGCGCTGGGAGAGCGGGTGGACGCCCGCCGCCTCAGTGCGCCCGCCTTCGCTGCGCTCGGCACGACTGTTCTGCTGCTGAGCCTCACGCAGACCCCCGCGCAGATGTACGCCCTGGCGTTCGTGATGGGCCTCGTAACCGCCGCGCTGAACCTCTCGGTCAGCATGATCTTCCAGAAGCGCGTTGATCCCACCTACTACGGCCGGGTGGGCAGCCTGCTCGGCATGGTCGGCACGGCGGGCATGCCGCTGGCGATGCTGCTGCTCGCGCCGGTGGCCGACCGCGTGCCCGTGAGCACCGTGTTCGCGGTGGCCGGCAGCCTCACCCTGCTGGCGGCGGTGGGCTGGGCCGCGCTGCTGCGCCGGGACGCGGCGGGCGGCACCGGGCAGGCATCACCCGCCTGACCGGTCCGCCGTCAGCGTTCCGGGCTGTCCCCCGGCGCGAGCAGCAGCCCCAGCAGGGCCTGGCGCGCGCCGGGATCGTCCTGTTCCGCACTGGTCCGCTGCGAGACCCACTGTTGAAGCTCACGCAGGCGCGCGTGCAACTCGGTCAGGGTTTCCGGGCGCAGCCTCATCTCGCCCATGGTGCCGAAACTGTCTGCCGAAATCCTGCCGCCCCCGTACTGCACCGTCAGTTTCCCGTGCGCGTCCCGGCTCAGCCGCACGTCCTCGTCGCCTCCGGTGCGCCCCATCGCCCGGGCCACCCCGGTCACGTACGTCCTGAAGAACGGCGCGGCGGCCTCGTTCAGGAGTTCCTCCAGGTCGCTCGCGTCAGTCAGGGCCAGCGGCACGCGGTACTCGGCGGCCACCGCCCGGTATTCCTTCACCCCCCGCCCGGCGCGGGCGCGGACCTGCGCGATCTCAATCAGCCCGGCGGCCAGCAGCCGCGTCAGCCGGTGGTGCGTGCGGGTCAGGGACACGCCGGTCTCGGCGGCCACGGCGGCGGCGCTGCCCCGCCCGTCCATGACTGCGCCCAGCACCCACTGGTACGGCCGCTGCAGCAGCAGGCGCGCCTGCTCTGGCGTGCTGGCCGTGAAGCGGGACGGGACGCTCACCTGTCCCCCGGCGTGAGGAACACGCCCAGCAGGCGCGGCACCAGGCCCTCCGCGCGTGACTGGGCGTGCTCGTCGAGCCAGTCGAACAGGGACTGCACCCTGGTGTCGAGTTCCTGCGCGTCCGCCGGGCTGAGGTATGCGAGGCGGTGCGCGCTGATCACGCTGTCCAGCACGTCCTCGAAGCCGTCGAAATCCAGTGTCACCTGCCCCCGCGCGTTCAGGTGGACGTTGAGGTGACGCCCCGGCTGCGCGGCCAGCATCCGCCCCACCCGCTCGTGCTGCTGCGCCAGCGGGTCGCGGTGCAGGCCCGCCACCAGATCCGAGAGGGTCGCGTGGTCCGTCAGGGCGAACGGCACGCGGAACGCCCGCGCCGCCGCCCGGTAGCGTTTCACGGGCCGCCCGGCGCGCGCCTGCTCCTGCGTGACGACCACCAGTCCCGCCGCGCGCAGCCGGGTCAGGCGGTGGTGCGCCTGCTGCACGCTCAGGCCGCACGCGCGGGCCAGTTCGGCGGCACTCACCTCGCCGCGCAGCAGGTGCCCCAGCGGCGTCAGCAGCGCCGGGTCAAGGAGCAGCCGCGCCTGCCCGGGCGTGCTCACCGTCAGCGAAGGAAGGTCACCCATGCGCCGCAGTCTGCCACCCCGGGCGGCGCAGGGGGGGCGCAGCGGTGGGCGGATTCCGTCACGGACGGAGCGCCCGCCCCGCGCTATGCTGGGCAGCGATGTCTGCTGCCCCAACCGAGGCGTTCCGCGTGACCGGCGGCGTGAATAAAGTGCGGTTCCGTTCCGATTCCGGCTTCACGGTCATGACCGCCCGCATCCGCAACGCGGAGGGGGAGGACCCCGACGCGACCGTCATCGGCGTGATGCCGCCCCTGGAGGCCGGGGACACCTTCAGCGCCGACGTGCTCATGGAGGAGCACCGCGAGTACGGCTACCAGTACCGCGTGCTGAACCTCGTGCTGGAGGCGCAGCCCGCCGACCTGTCCGAGGCGGGGATCGCCGCGTACCTGGAGGCGCGGGTGGGCGGCGTGGGCAAGGTCCTGGCCGGGCGGATCGCGGGAACGTTCGGTGCGGCGACCTTCGACATCCTGGAGAGCGACCCCGACCGGCTGCTGCAGGTGCCGGGCGTGACGGCCAGCACGCTGCACAAGATGACCCAGAGCTGGTCGCAGCAGGGCCTGGAACGCCGCCTGCTGGCGGGCCTCCAGGGCCTGGGCCTGAGCATCGCGCAGGCACAGCGGGCCGTGAAACACTTCGGTGAGGCCGCGCTGGAACGCCTGAGCGCCGACCTGTTCACCCTGACGGAGGTCGAGGGGATCGGCTTCCTGACCGCGGACAAGCTGTGGCAGGCGCAGGGCGGCGCCCTGGACGACCCGCGCCGCCTGACCGCCGCCGCCGTGTATGCCCTGCAGCAGGCGGCGCAGCAGGGCGGGCACTCGTACCTGCCGCGCGCCCGCGCGGAGAAGGGCGTGGTGCACTACACCCGCGTGACGCCCGCCCAGGCCCGGCTGGGGGTCGAGACGGCGGTGGAACTGGGCCGCCTCGCGGACGACACGCCCCCGCTGCTGGACACCGAGGACGCGCTGCACGACCCCAGCCGCATCTACCTGCCGCCCACCCTGCGCGCCGAGAAGAAACTCGCCAGCCTGATCCGCACGCTGATCGCCACGCCCCCCGCCGGGGACGAGTGGACCGTCCCCAGGGGCGCGGCGAAGGGCCTGTCGGCCGAGCAGGCGGGTGTGCTGGACCTGCTTGGGGAGCACCGGCTGGTGGTCCTGACCGGCGGGCCCGGCACCGGCAAGAGCACCACCACCCGCGCCGTCGCGGACCTTGCCGAGCAGCTGGGCCTGGAGGTCGGCCTGTGCGCCCCGACCGGCAAGGCCGCGCGCCGCCTGGGCGAGGTGACGGGCCGCGCGGCGAGCACCATTCACCGCCTGCTGGGGTACGGCCCGGCGGGCTTCCGGCACAACCACCTCGAACCCGCCCCGTACGACCTGCTGATCGTGGACGAGGTCAGCATGTGCGGCGACGGCCTGATGCTCTCGCTGCTCGCGGCGGTCGCGCCCGGCGCGCGCGTGCTGCTGGTCGGCGACACCGATCAGCTTCCCCCGGTGGACGCCGGGCTGCCCCTGCACGCCCTGACCCAGACGGCGCCCACCGTCCGCCTGACCCAGGTGTACCGGCAGGCGGCCGAGAACCCCATCATCCGCGCCGCGCACGGCCTGCTGCACGGGCAGGCGCCGCAGTGGGGCGACCCCCGATTGAACCTCGTGGAGACCGAACCGGACGTGGGCGCGCGGCGCGTGGCGCTGCTCGTGCGCGACATGGGCGGCCCCACGCAGGTGCAGGTGCTGACCCCCATGCGCAAGGGACCGCTGGGCGTGGAGATGCTCAACCACCACCTCCAGAGCCTCTTCAACCCCGGCGAGGGCGGCGTCCGCATCGGCGACTCGCACGCGCGGCCCGGCGATATCGTCGTGCAGACGAAGAACGACTACACCAACGAGGTCTTCAACGGCACGGTCGGCACCGTCCTGAAGGCCGACGGCTCACGCCTGACCGTGGATTTCGACGGGAACGTCGTGGAACTGGCCGGGGCGGAACTGTTTAACCTGCAACTCGGCTACGCCCTGACCGTGCACCGCGCGCAGGGCAGCGAGTGGGGCACCGTGCTCGGCGTGCTGCACGAGGCGCACATGCCGATGCTCAGCCGCAACCTCGTGTACACCGCCCTGACCCGCGCCCGCGACCGCTTCTACGCCGTGGGGTCCGCGACCGCGTGGCAGCGCGCCGCCGGGCGACAGCGCGAGGAACGCTGCACGGCCCTGCTCGAACGCATCCGGGGCCGCTGAGTCCGCCCGGCACCCCGACACGGGGGTGAGATTTTTCGCATTGAGGCGTTCATACTGACCTCATGCGCACCACCGAACGCACGCAGGGTGCCACCCTGATCGTCTCTCTGCTGCTGGTCATGCTGCTGCTGGCCGTGATCATGAGCGTCACCGCCCAGGTCACGCTGTCCGCGCGGCGCTCCAGCACCGATCAGGAAAGTATCCTGCGCGCCCAGCTGGCCGCCGAATCCGGCACGGCCCTCGTGCAGGCCCGGCTGCGGGTCATGAGTACCCTGCTGCGCAGCGCGCAGTTCAAACCCGCCGACACCCCCGTGATCATGGACGACCTCGCGGCCCTGTGCGGGCTGAGCAGCCTGCCCAGCGTCCCGGTCGGGTCGGACGTCTGCGACCTCAGCAGCCGCCCCCAGGGCCTGCGCGACGCCGGCGACGCCCGCGTGCGCCTGCTGGTGCGCGCCGTGAGCGCCAGTGCCTTCGCGGCGGCCGGCCTGGACGGGGCGACCGACGCCAAACGCGCCGCGTACTGGAGTGACCTGTTCAGCGGCCCGGACGGCACCACCCTGACGGGCGCGCCCACCAGCGCCACGTACGCGGTCACCTACGGGCTGCGCCCCACCCGGCTGACCCGCAGCGGCGTCAGCGAGTACCGCCTGTTCTTCACGATGCCCGACGCCCAGGTCACCGGCGCCGCCGCCAGCGCCACGCGGCAGGTGCGCCTGCGGGCCGAGCAGACGGGACTGAACCTCGTGATCCAGCGGCCCTCGCTGGCCCCCAACGCCCTGTTCACCAACCACCACTTCGCCTCGCCGGAGGCGGAGGCCGCCGGCGACCGCATCACCTTCACCAGCCGCACCATGTTCAGCGGCCCCGTCCACACCAACGGGCAGTTCCGCTTCATGGGTCGGCCCTGGTTCGGCGGGGCCGTCACCAGTGCCGGGTGCCGCGCCGGGCAGATCCAGACGGCGCCTCTCCCCACGGGCGACTCCTGCGCCAGCGAACCCGAACCCGGCGCGTACTTCGATTCGACCTTCCAGACCCAGGCGAACATGACGCCGAGTCCCGACGCCCCGACCTTCTGCTACGCGGGCAATCCCGCCTGCGCCGCGAACCCGGACGTCGCCCCCAGTTTCCCGCAGGGCGTCACCTGGAACGCGCCCTTCGTGCAGCTGCCCGTCAACGGGAACGACCAGGCGGCCGCCGCCCAGAGCGGGGGCCTGCTGATCAGCGGCACCGTCAGCAACCTGCAGCTGTACCGCGCGGCGGTCGGGGGGCAGGACAGCCAGCGCATCACGTACACGGTGGGCGGCGTGACCGTGAACCTCGCGGTGGGCGCCAACGGCAAGCTGCGCATCCTGGACGGCAGCGGCAACTGGGTGTCGGCCACGCGCGCCGCAGACGGCAGCGTCGCGCCGGGCAGCCCCCAGGCCGATTTCAACGGCGTGGTGTACGTGAACGGCGAGGTGGCCGACCTGAACGCCGGTCCGGATCCCATCAGCGCGGCGGTCGCGCCCTTCAGTGGCCTGACCGTGGCCGCCAGCGGCACCATCAACATCACCAGTGACCTCACGTACGCCGATCCGCCCTGCAGCGGGCAGCACACCCGCAACCCCGACGGCAGCGTCACGCCGGCCACCTGCGCCAACCTGGGCGCGCGGAACATTCTGGGGATCTACTCCAGCGGCGGCAACGTGAACCTCGTCAGTCCCCAGAGCGGCCAGCCCACCCGCCTGGGCAACGACCCCAGGATTCACGCGGTCCTGATGGCCGGACAGGGCGCCGTGCAGGTGCAGGGCTACAACACCGGCAGCCCCCTGGGCAACGTGAACCTGATCGGCGGGGTCATCGAGAACTACTACGGCGCGTTCGGCACCACCAGCGGCAACGTCCAGCAGACCGGGTACGGCCGCAACTTCGTGTTCGACCCGCGCACCCTCTCCGGGGTGGAACCCCCCTTCTTCCCGACCTCGCGCACCTGGACGATGGCGCTGGTCACCACGCCCACCGGCACCACCCAGCCGCTCGACCCGGTGCAGCTGCGCGGCGACACCGTCTCGGAGGCCCCGTGAGGGCCGGGCGCACGCAGGGGTTCACGCTGCTGGAACTGCTGCTGGTGATCGCCATTCTGGGCGTCATCGCCGGGGTGCTGGGCTGGTCGCTGCTGGGCAGCCTGCGCGCCAGCCAGCTGCGCGACGCCGCCGCGCAACTGAGCGCCGACCTGCGCGCCGCGCGGAGCACTGCCCTGAAAAGCGGGCAGAACGTGACGGTGACCACCACGCTGAACGCCGGCAGCTACACCGTGCAGCGCGGCGCGGACACCCGCACCCTGACCCTGCCCAACAGCGTTCAGGTGAGCGCGCAGACCGCCGCCGCCGTGCAGTACCGCGCGCCGAGTGGCACTACCGACGGCGCGGGTGTCATCTGGACGCTGCGGCACCCGGCCAGCGGCCAGCTCACGCAGGTGAAGATCGTGGGATTGACCGGGAAGGTGATCGTCCGTGCGAACTGACCTGCCCCGGGGCAGCGCCGGCCTGACCATCGTGGAAGTGCTGGTGGGCATCCTGCTGCTGAGCATCATCGCGCTCGTCGTCCTGGCGCCCCTGACCAGCTTTTTCAGGCTGACCACCCGCAGCGCCCAGCAGGTCAGCGCCACCCAGCAGGCCCAGCAGGTGCTCGAAGGCATCCGCAGCGACTGGCTGACGCCCGGCCTGTACGACCAGCGCTGCGCGACCATCCCGCTGCCGCCCGGCACCAGCGTCACGCTCTCCAGTCTGACCCTGGACGGCGCCGTGACCGGCAGCGCCGGCCTGAACGCCAGCTGCACCGGAAACGCGCCGGATCTCAGTCCCGTGCGGCGCGTGAGCGTGCAGGTCACGGTCAACGGCACCCAGAGCGTCCTGAACGCCGACGTGGCCCGCCCATGACCGGCGCGCAGCGGGGCCTGACCCTGATCGAACTGCTCGTCGCCCTGGCCCTGGCCCTGATCGCGCTGTTCGCGGCGAGCACCCTGCTGATCAGCAGCACGCGGAGCGCCGGCGACCTGCAGGTGCGCAGCGACCTGCTGCTCGAACAGCAGGTGGCGCAGAACTACCTGCTGGCGAACGTCCGCGAGGCCGCGTTCGTGTATCCCAGCGGCACGCCCATCACGCTGCCCGTGAACTACTCCACCACCCGGCCCGGCGGCGGGACATGGACGGCTGGCGGCAGCGTGCCGCTGCTGGCGTTCATCCAGGCCCCCGAACGGCCGGTGAGCGGCTGCGCGCTGACGAACGCCGACACCCGCCGCGCCTGCTACACCTTCCGCGCGTACTACCCGGTGCGCCGCGCCGACTGGGTGGCCGGGGCGCCCGACCCGGCCAACCCGGGGCCAGATGCCGGCAACGACGACCGCTGGGTGCTCGCCGAGTTCGCGCAGCCCCTGAACGCCACCACGCCGCCCACCGTCTCGGGCGCGCTGAACCTCGCCGCCGCCGGCCTGAGCGGTACGGCCAGCCTGCTGCTCGACTACGTGCAGCAGGCCGCGCCCGGGCTGCCGCCGCTGCTGAGCGCCGTGACGCCCAGCCCGCAGACGCCCGGCGGGGTGCGCGTCACGCTGAACGTCAGCCTGAACCGCAACGTGCGCGGCCGGGACACCACCCAGCCCGCGCGGCCCGGGGCCAGCCCGGCCAGCTGGGTGCAGAGCGTGACCATCGCGCCCCGCAACGTGGGCACCCTGCCCCCCTAGCCCGGCGCGCACGGACGCCGCGCGGCGTGCTACCATGAAATCCCGGAGGCCGAGCGCCCCGGTTTTTCTTTGTGGTCTCCCGGTGGGGATCAGGCGCTCGCGGTCAGACATGAAATACATCTTTGTGACAGGTGGCGTTGTCAGCAGCCTCGGTAAAGGCGTGGCCAGCGCGTCCCTCGGGGCGCTGCTGCGCGCGCGCGGGTACAGGGTCACGGCGGTCAAGATCGACCCCTACATCAACATCGACGCGGGCACCATGCGCCCCTACGAGCACGGCGAGGTGTTTGTCACCGCGTCCGGCGCCGAGACCGACCTGGACATCGGCAACTACGAGCGCTTCCTCGATCTGGACATCCCGGCGGGCAGCAACATCACCACCGGGCAGGTGTACCAGGAAGTCATCCGCAAGGAACGCGCCGGGGATTACCTGTCGCAGACCGTGCAGGTCATCCCGCACGTCACCGACGAGATCAAGCACCGCGTCCGCGCCGCCGGTGAGCGCGCCGGGGCCGAGATCGTCCTGATCGAGGTGGGCGGCACCGTGGGCGACATCGAGTCGCTGCCGTTCCTGGAAGCCATCCGGCAGTTCAAGTTCGACGAGGGCGACGAGAACGTCCTGTACCTGCACCTCACGCTCGTGCCGTACCTGGGCACCAGCAACGAGTTCAAGACCAAACCCACCCAGCACTCGGTGGCGGAACTGCGCTCCGTGGGCATCAGCCCTGACATCGTCATGGTGCGCAGCAAGGAAAAACTCCCGCCCGAGATCACCCGCAAGATCGCCGCGTTCACCAGCGTGCGCGAGAACCGCGTGTTCTCCAGCTTCGACGTCTCCCACGTGTACGAGGTGCCCCTCGCGCTGGAGGAACAGGGCCTGGGCAAGACCGTCGAGGACATCCTGGGCCTGGAGCGCATCCACCCGAACCTCGGCGTGTGGCAGAACGCCGTCAAGACCATCAAGCAGCCGGCGCGCGAGGTCACCATCGCCATCGCCGGGAAGTACACCGCGATGCCCGACGCGTACCTGAGCCTGATGGAGTCCCTCACGCACGCCGGGATTGCCAACGACGCCAAGGTGAACATCCAGTGGGTGAACGCCGAGGATCTGGCCGACCCCAGCGTCACCGACGCCGACGTCCGGGCCCGCCTGGAAGGCGCCGACGGCATCCTCGTGCCCGGCGGCTTCGGCATCCGCGGCATCGAGGGCAAGATCCGCGCGGCGCAGTACGCGCGTGAAAGCGGCACCCCGTACCTGGGCATCTGCCTGGGCATGCAGATCGCCGTGATCGAGTACGCCCGCCACAAGGCCGGCCTGGAGGGTGCGAACAGCGCCGAGTTCGACGAGTACGCCCCGCACAAGGTCATCGACCTGATGCCCGAACAGCTCGAGGTCGCCGGGATGGGCGGCACCATGCGCCTGGGCGACTGGCCCATGGATCTCCAGGGCGGCACCAAGATCGCCGAGCTGTACGGCGTCCCGCAGGGCGGCACCGTCCGTGAACGCCACCGTCACCGCTTCGAGGTGAACCCCGCCTACACCCAGCAGCTCAAGGACGCCGGACTGGTCATCAGCGGCGTCACCCCCGGCGTCGAGGGCCGCGGCGCGGGTCTCGTGGAGACCATCGAGATTCCCGGCCACCCGTACTTCGTGGCCCTCCAGGCCCACCCGGAATTCAAGAGCCGCCCCATGCGCCCCAGCCCTCCCTTCGCCGGGCTGATCAAGGCCGCACTCGACGCCCAGCAGGCCTGAACGCAGCGTTCAGGCCCAGGCCTTCAGGCTGAGAGAACGGGCCGCTCCACCCGCGTGGTGGGCGGCCCGCTCGCCGGCGTCCGGGTGTCGTCCGCCCGGCTCAGGCCCGACGTAACCCCAGCGCGACGCGCAGGCCGCGCAGCTCGTAGCCCTTCACGACCTCGTTGAAGGTCACGCGCGGCTCGGCCACCAAGCGCAGGTCCTGCCAGATGAGCAGGCGGCGCAGGAACGTGTCGGTCTCCTTGATCGCCAGGAACGCGCCGGGGCAGCGGTGGTGGCCGTCCCCGAACGCCATCACGGGCGCCTGCACGCCGCGCGGCAGGGGCCGGGCGGGGCACACGGACCCGGCCTGCTTGCCCGCCACGGCGGGGTCGGTGTTCGCGTCCGCGAGGTTCAGGGCCAGCAGGGTGCCCTGCGGGACCGTGTGGCCGTCCACGGTCAGGTCGGCCTGCGCGCGGCGGTACAGCGTGCTCACGACGGGTTCCACGCGCAGGATCTCGTGCAGGATGTCCAGGCGTTCCTTTTCCGTGCCGTGCACGTACGCGGCGCGCAGCTCGGGGGCGCGCAGCAGGTGCCACGTGGCGACCGTGATGAACTCGCGCGTGGTGACCATGCCCGCGGTGCCGTAGGTCAGGCACTCGGTGAGGATCTCCAGGTCGCTGTACTCGCGGTCCAGCAGGTGGCTGATCAGGTCGTCCTGACGCTGTGTGCGGCGGGCCTGGATGGCGGGCTTGACGTCCAGCAGGTAGAAGGCCAGCAGGTGCCGCTGGTCGAGCAGGCTCCGCAGGCGGCCCTTCTCGGGGCTCATGCCGGGCTCGCTGTTGCCGTCGTGCTCCACGAAGGTCATGACCCGGCGTTCCAGGCCCGGCAGGCGGCTGCTCGTGAGCCCCACCACCTGCGAGGCGACCTGCACGGCCAGCGTGAGGCTCAGGTCGTCGATGTTCGCCTCGCCGCGCGCCGCGAGCTGCCCGATCAGGCGGTCGGCGAGGGCCGCGATCATGGGCTGGTACGTGGCGACGGCCGCCGGCGTGAAGTACCGGGCGGTGTCGCGGCGCATCTCGTGGTGTTCCTCGCCCTCGGCGAACAGCACGGGGCGGCGCTTAAGGATGCCGGCCTCGTTCACGGTCTCGGCATTGAAGCCCGCCTGGGTCACGGCCTCGCTGCGCAGCACGTCCCGCGCCGCCTGGAAGGACCGGACCTGCACGACGCCACGCGCATCGGCCCGGGGGGCCGCGCCGGGCCGCGCGGTGTCGCGGCGCGTGAGGCTGTCCCCACCGAAGGGGCAGCGGGCGGGTTCGGGCGGACTGGATTCGTTGATGGTCATGGGGTGGCCTCCGGGAGGGGGGTGGCACTCAGGGTTTCCAGGCCCGCCGTGACGGCGTCCAGCTGTGAACCCAGGCGGGTCAGGGCGGGCTGCGTGGCGTGCTGGAGGGTCTGCATGGCGGCCCCCCACAGCTGCGCCCCGGCGGGCGTGACGTGCAGGGCGCGGCGCCGGGCGTCCGTGGGGTGCGGGGCGTGCGCGACGGCCCCGGCGCCCTGCAGGTGCCGCAGGGCGCGGGCGACCTCGTAGCGGGGCAGGTCGAGCGTGCGGGCGAGGTCGCTGGGGGTGTGCGGCCCGGCCTGCACGTGGCTGAGGATGAGAAAGGCGCGCAGGTCGAGGTCGTGTTCGCGCGCCAGGGCGGCCTGCACCTGACCGCTGAGGCCCTGCCACGCCGTCCAGTACGCGGCCAGGAACCGCAGCGGCTGCCGCGTGAGATCCGGGCTGTGTGGGTCGGGTGACATGATTGCATTCTGCAACAATCTGGATGAGAGTGGGTTGTAGGGAGTGGGAAGTGGGGGGGGCTTGACGTGGGCAGACGGGTCGCTCACACGCTGTCGACCATCAACCAAAAAGAAGGGGGTGGACGCCGCCACGTCCACCCGGGGGTTCAGGGTTGAAAGGTCAGTGTTTGAAGTGGCGGGAGCCGGTGAACACCATGCTGATGCCCAGTTCGTTGCACGCGGCGATCACCTCGGGGTCGCGTTTGGCGCCGCCGGGTTGCAGGATCGCCGTGACGCCCACGCTGGCCGCGAGGCGCACCACGTCGTCGAAGGGGAAGAACGCCTCGGACGCCAGGACGGACCCCTGCGCCTTCTCACCGGCGTTCGCCACGGCGCGCTCGGCGGCCCAGATGCGGCTCACGGCGCCCGCGCCCAGGCCCACCGTCACGCCATCCCTGGCGAGGACGACGGCGTTGCTGCGGGCGTGCTTCACGGTCGCCCACGCGAAGCGCAGGTCCAGCCACTCCTGCTCGGTCGGTTCGCGCCTGGTGACGACCTCGGGGCACAGGTCGTCCCAGGGGCGCGCGTCGCGTTCCTGCACGGCGAAGCCGCCGGTCAGGGGCCGCACGTCGAGCACGCTCACACCCTGGGCAGGCGCAGCCACCAGGACCCGCAGGTCCGGTTTCTTCTCCGCGAACCACGCGGCGGCCTCGGGCGTGACCTCGGGCGCGATGAGCACCTCCAGGAAGGTGCCGCGCGTCGCCTGCGCCGCCTCCAGCGTCACTGGAGCGCTCACGGCGACCACGCCGCCGAACACGCTCAGGGTGTCGGCGTCGCGGGCGCGTTCCCAGGCCGCCTTCACGTCCGCCGCGACCGCCACGCCGCAGGGGTTGGCGTGCTTGACCGCCACGCACACGGCGGCGTGCCCGGGCAGCGCGGCCTCCTGCGCGGCGAGTTCCTGGCACAGCGCCCAGGCGGCGTCCGCATCGGCGTAGTTGTTGAAGCTCATGGGTTTGCCCGCCACGACCTGCGCGTCGATGACGGGCCCGGTGGCGTCGCCCAGGCGGTAGATCGCGCCCGGCTGGTGGGGGTTCTCGCCGTAGCGGACCTGCGCGGCGCGCGTCAGGTTCAGCGTCAGCGTCCCGGGCAGGGCGGTGGGCAGGTCGTCGCTGGCGCCGGTCAGGTACGCGGTGATCGCGGCGTCGTACTCGCTGGTATGCCGGTACGCCTTCGCGGCCAGGCGGCGCCGCTCGGCGTCACTCACCTCGTCCTGCAGGGCCACGCTGTAGTCCGCGGGGTCCACCAGTACGAGCACGCCCGCGTGGTTCTTCGCCGCCGAGCGGATCATGGCGGGCCCGCCGATGTCGATGTTCTCGATCACGTCCGCGTCCGGCGCGCCGCGCGCCACCGTCTCCCGGAACGGGTAGAGGTTCACGCACACCAGATCAATGGTGACGATCCCGTGCGCCTCCAGCTGTCCCAGGTGTCCGGGCTCGCGCCGCGCGAGGATGCCGCCGTGCACGGCCGGGTGCAGCGTCTTCACGCGGCCGTCCAGCATCTCGGGGAAGCCCGTCACGTCGCTCACCTGCCGCGCCGCAATTCCGGCCTGCACTAGACCTTGGTACGTCCCGCCGGTGCTGAGGATCTCCCAGCCGCGCGCCTCGAGCTGCCGCGCGAACTCCACGACACCCGTCTTGTCACTCACCGAGATGAGTGCCCGTCTGCTCCTGCCCTGTGTGCCGGTCTGCGTCCCATGCTGCGTCACTGTGACCTCCGAGGACCCCGCCACGGGGGCGGGGATCGACCCAGGCGCGCGATCAGGAAAAAGTCCGTGTCGGGGGCTTCCCCGTGGTGTCCCCACGTTCAGCGCCAGTCGCCCCCCGGCCCGAGCGGCAGTGTACCGCCCAAGTCGCCGGCGCGCGCCTGAGCTGTCCGGCACTGTGGGCGGCCTTCACCCTTCGGGGGAGAGGGGGGTGGGTGCTCCGGAAAGTGCGCAGCGGCTCACCGAGCTGCCTCCCTACAGTGGGGCACCTGGAGGTGAAGTCCCCCTGCCGCATCCCGCTCCCCTACGCCCCGCCCTGCTGGACGCCGCTGCGCCCCTGCGCCGCACGGGGTTCCTGCCGCCGCGCGCGCCCCTGCTGAACCTCCCCGGTCCCTTCCAGGCCGTGCCTGACCTGATTCCTGCCCTGGCCGGCGCCTACGGGGCGGGCGGCGTGCGCCCCCTGATCCGCGAGGCCGCGGCCTCCTGGCCCGCCGACCTGACGCGGCAGACCGAGGACCTGACGCCGGACGAGCGGGACGCGCTGCTGTCGGCCGCCGCGACCTTGATGCACCTGTACCGCTGGGACGCCGTGCCCGTCCACCCGGACCGGTTCCACGAGGTGCCGGACTTTCCCCGCGCGCTGGACGGCCTGTTCCGGCACCTGAGCGCCGCGCGGGGCCTGCCGCCCTGCGGGGGGCTGTACACCCTGAAGTACCTCAACTGGCGCAGCCCGGACGTGGCGCCCGGCGCGGCGTACGACGCGGCGACCCTGCACGCCGGGAACGTCCGGATCGCCCACTCCTGGCAGGAGGGCGAGGCGGGGGAGCAGCTGGACCTGTGGATCCAGACCTTCGTGCTGGCCGAGGCGCGCGGGCAGGCGGTCCTGGTGGCCGGGCTGGACGCCGTGCAGGCCGCGCACGAGCACGACCGGGAGGCGCTGGCGGGCGCGCTGGAGGCCCTGCACCACGCGGTCCGAGCCCTGGCGCGCGAGATCAACGTGTTCACGCGTTTCCACGTGATCCGCACCGACCTGTGGCGCGTGCTGACCCAGCCCACCTTCGGGTGGGGCCTGACCGAACGCGGCACGCTGCTCGAGGGCGCCAGCGGCCTGCAACTGGGCGCCACGCAGTTCGCGGACCTGACGCTGGGCGTGCCGTTCAGCGGCCCGCTGGGCGCGGCGCTCCTCGCGTCCCGCGCGTACCTGCCGCCCGAGCAGCGCGCCCTGCTGAGCGCCTGGGACGCCCACCACGGCGACGTGCGCGCCGCCGTGCAGACCTGGGGCGACAGCCGCGCGCGCGACCTGTATGGCGCCTGCGTGCAGGACATGGAACGCTGGCGCGTCAGCCACCGCGAGCGCGGCGCGGCGTACCTGCGCGGCGACGGGCGCTCACACGTGATGGCCTCCACCGGCACGCAGTTCGAGGCGGGCGTGCCGCACGATCAGGCCTTCCGGGACCTGATGACCACCCGCGTGAACGACACCCGCTCCCGGCGCCTCGGCCCGGACGGCGACTGACCCGGACGACGTGGGCCGGGTCAGGTCACGACGGAGAGGTCGGCCTGTAGGGAATCCCCACGGGCCGACCTTTCCCGGCAGAGTCAGTTGCTGGTGCCGCTGCCGTCCGTGGGGGGGACGCTCAGGGGGGCGGGGCTGGCGTCGGCCGCAGGCGCGGCGCCCTGGCCCAGCAGGGCGCGCAGTTCCTCGATCACGGCGCGTTCCTTGTCGTTCACCTGCTCGCCGCCGATGCCCAGGAAGCCGCCTTCCTTCGCGGCGCCCGCGGTGCGTTCGGCCAC
Source organism: Deinococcus actinosclerus (assembly GCF_001507665.1). Classification (NCBI taxonomy): domain Bacteria; kingdom Thermotogati; phylum Deinococcota; class Deinococci; order Deinococcales; family Deinococcaceae; genus Deinococcus; species Deinococcus actinosclerus. The sequence goes on from NZ_CP013910.1 coordinate 980,494, forward strand.
GTTGATCAGCATGGCGCGGTACGCGGCGGCGTCCTCGGGGCTGGCCTTCGCGGCGACCAGCCACGCGGCCTGACGCACGCCCTGGAGGCTCTGCTCGCGGGCTTCTTCCATGTTGCGGGCGCGCTCCTGGTGCGGCATGGCCTGCGGGTCGGGCGCGGTGCCCAGCAGGTCGGCGGCCATGGCCTCCAGCAGCGGCGTGCGGGTGTGCGCACTGACGCTCTCGCGCACGGCCTGCCCGATGGCCTGCGCCTCGGCGACCAGCCCGGTCAGGCCGCTGGGACTGGCGGCGACGACCGCCGCGCCGGCCCGGCCGGGACCGGTCATGACCTTGAACCACTCGTCTGCCGTGAAGTTGTCCTTGATACCCATGCCTTCAGGGTACGGGCCGGGCGGCGGGGCCGTGTTCGGCGTTCATTCACGCTTGGGCAGGCCGGTCAGGTCGAAGCGGACCTGCTCGGTGTCCTCCCGGACGCTCACCGGGTCGGCCTCCAGTCCGTGCGCGCCGAACATGCCCCCGGCGGCGCCGCTGGCCCCCAGCGGATCATGGGTGCGCTCGTCCCGGGGCACGAGGGGTTTCATGCGCAGGGCCAGCACGATCAGGGCGGTGGGCAGCACGATAAAGAGCAGGAACGCGATCATGGGTGGGCCTCCGGCGCGCGTCGGGATGGGGGAGGGGCGCCCGAGCATCCTGGCACGTTCAGGCGTCGCTGGGGGGCAGCGTCCAGCCGGTCCGGGCAGCCCACTCCTGAGCCCCGGCGATGATCAGGTCCATCACGGGGTCCTTCACGGCGTAGTAGGCGTCCACGTCGCGTGGGTGCAGCCGGGCGAGCTGCACCTTGATCTCGCCGTACGCGGCGGCGGCGGCCGGGGCAGCGCGCAGGAAGTCGCGCATCAGCAGCGGGTAGCGGTGGTTGAAGCGGCCAACCTCGCGCACGTGCACGTGCACCTGTCCGGCGCGGCTGGCGTACGCCTTGCGCAGCTCGGCGGGGTCCAGGGTCAGCCCGGGCGGGAGGTGATCCGTGGTGACGGCGGGGCGCGGTTCGTAGCCCAGGGCCGCCAGGGTGTCCAGCACGGCGGGCGCCGCGTTCAGGTCACCCAGGCCGATCTGAAGGTCGGTCACGTCTTTGGCGTGCAGGCCGGGGACGGCGGTCGAGCCGATGTGGTGCAGCGCCGCGCCGGGCGGCAGGTGGGGGCGGATGGTGGCCGCCAGGGTACGGAAACGTGCCGCCCAGTCTGGATCGGGCGGCACGATGGTGATGACCGTTGACATGCTTCAGAGGGTACCTGCCCGGGGCAGGGCCGGGGTCAGCAGGGCGAGGTCGGGGCGGTGGGGAGGTCCGGTGTGGTGGGGGCGGGGGCGCTGAGGTGGGTCTTGGCCCAGCCGTCGATGGCGTCGATGACGCTCTGGAGTTCCAGGCCGGCCGGGGTGAGGCTGTAGACGCTGCGCGCGAGTTTGCCGTGGCTGTCCTCGGTGCGTTTGGTGATCAGCGTCAGGGTCTCGAGGTGCTCCAGCCGCTGCGTGAGGGTGGCGCTGTTGCAGCCGCCGACGGCGCGGGCGAGTTCGTTAAACCCTTTCTCACCGTTCAGCAGGGCGCGGACGATGTGCAGCACCCATTTCTCCTGCAACACCCCGATGGCCCGGTAGACCGGGCAGAAACCAGTGTGTTCAGTGCTCATGACCAGAGTCTACACGGCATGACTGACCAGATCATGACGAAAGACACACCGCTTGACTTTTCAAAGCACTGGGGATAACCTCTTGCCATGACCGCGACGACCCCCAAAGTGCTCGACATCAAGGAAGCCATCGAAACCCGCCGCAGCATCCGCAAGTACGTCCAGGAACCCATGAACCAGGACGACCTGCACGAGATCCTGCGCCTCGCCAGCCTGGCCCCCAGCGCCTGGAACGCCCAGACCTGGCGCTTCGCCGTCGTGCAGGACGCCGCCATCAAGCAGCAGCTCCAGGACGCCGCCTACGGCCAGGGCCAGGTCACGAACGCCCCCGCCGTCATCGTCGTCTACAGCGACATGGAAGACACCCTGGCCACCGTCGAAGAAACCGCGCACCCCGGCATGGGCGAAGCGGGCCGCACCGGCCAGCGCAACACCTTCGACGGCGTGTTCGGCGCCCAGCCCGTCGCCCAGCGCGGCCAGTGGGGCCTGAGCCAGGCGAACATCGCCTTCGGCTTCCTGATGCTCGCCGCCCGCGGCCTCGGCTACGACACCGTGCCCATGCTCGGCTTCGACCCCGCCAAGGTCAAGGAGATCCTCGGCCTGCCCGAGCACGTCCAGTTCGCCGGCCTGCTGCCCGTCGGCAAGCGCGCCGAGGACGGCTTCCCCCACCACCGCCACAGCGTCGAGCGCATCACCAAGTTCTACTGACCCGGCACCCCTGACCCGCGCCGGTGTCGGGCCCGCGCCCGCGGGCACACCACGCGCAGGTCAGCCCAGCAGACCGCCCCCTGATCAGGGGGCGGTCTGTTCGCGTATCCCGGGTGGTTGCAACCAGCCGGGCGGCTGATGCTGGGCAGACACGTCAGGCCCTACACTGTGGAGCGCATGAAAAACAACCTCCTCCTGATCGGCGCGGCGCTGACCCTGAGCAGCTGCTCCATGATCCTGGGCCCCTCCACCACCGACGTCACCGTGATCGGCGTGAACGACTTCCACGGCAACCTGCTGCCCACCAGCTTCCGCGTGCCCGACCCCGCCGACCGCACCAAGACCCTGACCGTCCAGGCCGGCGGCGTCGAGGCCATCGGCGGCGTCCTCGCCGACGCCCGCAAGGCCAACCCCAACACCGTCTTCGTGGGCGTGGGCGACATGACCGGCGCCAGCCCCCTGATCAGCGCCCTGCTGCGCGACGAGCCCACCATCGCCGCCCTGAACGGCCTGGGTATGGCCGTGAACGTCGTCGGGAACCACGAGTTCGACAACGGCGTCGCCGAACTCACGCGCTTCCAGAAGGGCGGCTGCGCCAGCAACGAACCCACCAAGGCCTGCAAATTCAACAACACCTTCGAAGGCGCCAAGTTCCAGTACCTGGCCGCGAACGTCCTGGACGCTGCGACCGGCAAGCCCGTCTTCCCCGCGTACAAGATCGTGCAGGTCGGCAAGGCCAGGATCGCCTTCGTCGGCGCGGTCCTCAAGGACACCCCCACCGTCGTCACGCCCAGCGGCGTCGCCGGCCTGACCTTCGCGGACGAGGTCGCCAGCGTCAACGCCGTCATGCCCGAAATCAAGCGCCAGCGCCCCGACGCGGTCATCGCCCTGATCCACCAGGGCGGCGCGAGCAAGGACAGCTTCGACGTCGTGGACTGCAAGACCCTCAGCGGCGACATCGTCAAGATCGCCCAGGGCCTCGACGCGGGCATCGGCGCGATCATGACCGGCCACACCCACCGCGGCTACAACTGCGTCGTGCCCGACCCGGCCGGCAAACCCCGCACCGTCATCCAGGGCGACTCCTACGGCCACCTGCTGCAGCGCCTCGACCTGCAGGTCGACACCCGTCTGCACAAACTCCTGAGCGTCAAGGCCAGCAACGTCGTCGTGGACGCCGCCAAGCAGGCCAAAGACCCCGCCATGACCACCATCGTCGCCCAGGCCAAGGGCCTCACCGACACCCTCAGCAAGCAGGTCGTCGCGACCCTGGGCGCCGAGCAGATCACCCGCACCGTGAACGCCGCCGGTGAAAGCCAGCTGGGCGACGTCATCGCCGACAGCCAGCTCGCCGCCGCCGCGCCCGCCGACAAGGGCGGCGCCGTGATCGCCTTCATGAACCCCGGCGGCATCCGCGCCGACCTGCCCGTGAACGTCCCCAACGCCAGCAAGCAGGTCACCTACGGCGACGTGTTCACCGTGCAGCCCTTCGGGAACGTCATGATGGTCGTCACCCTGACCGGCGCGCAGATCAAGGCCGCCCTGGAGCAGCAGTTCGACAACCCCGCCGCCGGGCAGAACCGCATCCTGCAGGTCAGCCGGGGCTTCACGTACACCTGGGACAACGCCAAACCCAAGGGCGAGAAGGTCAGCGACGTCAAACTGAACGGCCAGCCCCTCGACCCGGGTGCCCAGTACCGCGTGACCATGAACAACTTCCTCGCGGACGGCGGCGACGGCTTCACCGTGTTCGCGCAGGGCACCGACCGCCTGGGCGGCGCCGTGGACCTGGACGCCTTCCAGAACTACCTCAAGTCCACCACCGTCACCCCTGAACCCGCCACCCGCATCACCCGCCTGAACTGATTTCAAACAGGGGAGGGGCCGCGTCCGCGCGGCCTCTTTCTCGTGCCCGCAGGCTCACGCCTCCTGCACCCCGCCGCCTGTGACGCGCCACGCGCGAGTGGCGACCCGGTCCACCAACCGCCGGTCGTGACTGGCGAGCAGCACGGTCCCCGTGAAGTCCAGCAGCAGCGCCTCCAGCGCCTCGATGGCCCGCACGTCCAGGTGGTTGGTGGGTTCGTCCAGCAGCAGCACCTGTGAGCGCGTGACCCGCAGTCGCGCGAGGCTCAGGCGCGTCCGCTGCCCGCCCGACAGGCCCGAGAGGGGGAAGGCCGGTCCGCCCGGCACCTCCAGCGCCGCCGCCACCTCGTGCAACTGGTGCGGCGTCAGCAGTGGGTTGGCGTCCAGCAGCGCGTCCCCCACCGTGCCCAGCCCGAGCAGTTCCTCGCCGTGCTGCCCGATCAGGCTGACGGTCAGGCCCGCGCCCCACGTCACTGCCCCCGCGCGCGGCAGCCCCCCCAGCAGGGCGCGCAGCAGCGTGCTCTTGCCGCCACCGTTCGGGCCGGTCAGTGCCACCCGGTCGCCCCGGCGCACGTGCAGGTTCACGCCTGAGAGCACCACCTCTGCTCCGCGCGTCACGCTCAGGTCACGGACGGTCAGCACCTCCAGCGGCCCCGGCGGCACGGGCGGCAGCGTCAGCCGCAGCGTCCGCGCGTCCCGGAACGGCTTGTCCGGCGCCCCGGTGTCCATCCGCTCGATCTGCCGCTCCATGGCCCGCGCGCGGTTGGAGAACAGCACCTGCGCCCGCCCCGCCTTGTGCGTGGACAGGAACTTGTCGTTGTCCCGCGCCCGCGAGCGGTTCTCCTCGACGCTGCCCTTGCTGTTCAGGCGGCGGCGCTCCTCGTCCAGCGCGGCGCGCTTGCGGCGGTACGCCTCGAAATCCCGCGCCTGGGCCTCGCGCAGCGTGGCCTTGAGGGCCATCGCCGCAGAGTAATTCCCGGGGTATACGGTCAGCGTGCCGCGTTCCAGTTCCGCCACGCCGGTCGCCACCTCGTCTAGGAACGCCCGGTCGTGACTGGCCAGCACGAACGCCGCGTCCGACGCCCGGATCCAGTCGCGCAGCCACGCCGCGCCATCTACGTCCAGGTGGTTCGTGGGCTCGTCCAGCAGGTACACGTCCGCCGGGGCCAGCAGCAGCGCCGCCAGCAGCACCCGCCGCGCCTGCCCACCCGACAGCCGGTCCGCGCGCGCCCCGGCGTCCAGGCCCAGCCCGGCCAGCACCGCCGCCGCGCGCCCCGCGAAGTCGTAGCCACCCGAGAGCCGGAACGCTTCCTCGGCGTCCGCGAAGGCCAGCAGCGCCGCCTCCGACCCGCCTGACAGCGCCGCCGAGGCCGCGTCGAACGCCGCCTGCGCCCCGGCCAGCGCCGGGGGTGTCACGGCCTCCAGCACCGACCCGCCCAGCGCCGATCCACCTACTGACTGGGCCTGCGCCAGCAGCGCCACGCGGCCCGAGCGGGTCACCACGCCCGCATCCGGCGCGTCCAGGCCCGCCAGCACACGCAGCAGCGTGCTCTTGCCACTGCCATTCTCTCCGACCAGCGCCAGCCGTTCCCCGGCCCCCACGGTCAGCTCCACATCCGAAAACACCACACGGTCCGCGAACGAGCGCGCGACCCCACTCAACATCAACATCAGTTCATCCCCCTGACGGGACAGGCCAGCCCACACGCGGCGGGCGGCAACTCGGAACACGGCAGTCAGGGGTTACAGACGCAAGGCAGGGAGGTCCTTTGAGTGAGCGGAGGGGCAGACGACCGGGCAATCCCGGTGGTCAGGGCTGACCGTACCACGCGCCGCAGGGCGCAAGCATGGGCCGAGTGGCGTAGCAACCCTTCACGCGGGGAGGGATTTGCGGATCAGCTCACTCCCCGGCGGGCACCTCTGGGAAGCGCGAGAGGGGGAAGGTATCCACGTTCGCGCTGCGCTGCTGCACGAGCACCCCACCGTCCACCACCACGAACTGGCCCGTCACGTACGCCGCGTCGTCCGAGGCGAGGAACGCCGCCGCGCCCGTCAGGTCCTCGGCGGTGCCGTAGCGGCCCAGCGGCACGGTCTTCTCCCGCTGCGCGAGATCCTCGCCCGAGAGGCCGTAGGTATTGATGAAGCCCGGCGTGATCCCGTTCACGCGCACCCCGTACGGCGCCATGTCCAGCGCCAGCGCCCGCGTGAACGCCTCCACGCCGCCCTTGGCCGCGTCGTACGACGTGAAGCCCCGGTGCGAGCGGGTCGCGCCGCCACTGGACACGTTCAGGATCACGCCGCGCCGCCGCGCCGCCATGCCCCGCGCCGCGCGGTGACTGCACAGGAACACGCTCTTGAGGTTCACGCGCAGGAACAGGTCCCACCACGCCTCGTCCGCGTCCAGGAAGTGCCGCTGGTCACTCGTGAGCGCCGCGTTGTTCACGAGCACGTCCACCGGTCCCAGCTCTGCCTCGGTCACGGCGAAGATCGCCTCCACGCCGCCCAGCACGCTCACGTCGCCCGGCACGCTCAGCGCCCGCGCGCCCGCTGCGGTCAGGGCGTCTGCGACCGCCTGCGCCGCCGCCGCGTTCACGTCGTTCACCGCGACCCTGGCGCCCTCTGCGGCATACCGGTGCGCCAGCGCCGCGCCGATCCCGCCCCCTGCCCCCGTGATGAGCACCGTCCGGTCCGTGAATCGCTGCAAGTTCGTCATGACGCCCAGGGTAAAGCAGGAAGGGCGGGGGCCCGGTTCGCGGCGGGCCCGACCCACGGCAGAGGGCCGGACACGCTGAGCGTCCGGCCCCCTTGCTGGTGTTCGCTTACGCCAGGGCGGCGATGACGGCGTTCGTGAACTCCTCGGTGCCGGCGGTGCCGCCGAGGTCACGGGTGCGGGGCCCCTCGACGAGCACCTTGTTCACGGCCGCGTCGATGCGGCGGGCCGTTTCGTGGTCGCCGATGTGGTCGAGCATCAGGACGGCGGCCAGGATGGTCGCGGTGGGGTTGCTGATGCCCTGACCGGCGATGTCGGGTGCCGAGCCGTGCACCGATTCGAAGATGCCGAACTTGTCGCCCACGTTGCCGCTCGCGGCGATACCCAGGCCGCCGACCAGACCGGCGGCGAGGTCGGAGAGGATGTCACCGAACATGTTCGTCATGACCATCACGTCGAACTGCTGGGGGTTGCGCACGAGCTGCATGGCGGCGTTGTCCACGATCATGGTGTTCGTGTTCAGGCCGTCCACGGTCTTGGCGTGGTCCAGGATGGTGTTCAGGAACAGGCCCTGCGTGACGGGCAGCACGTTGGCCTTGTGCACGACCGTCAGGCGCTTGCCCCGCTTCATGGCGAGGTCGGCGGCGAACTTGCCGATGCGGTCGCTGGCGTCCTTGGTGATGACCGTGTCGGCGATGGCGGTGTCGCCGTAGCGGCGCTCCTGCTCGACGTACAGGCCCTGGGTGTTCTCGCGGACGATCACCAGATCGACGTTCTCGTACGCGCCGGGCACGGGACGGGTCTTGGTGGGGCGCACGTTGGCGTACAGGCCGTACTTCTGGCGCAGGTGACGGATCGCGCCGAAGAACCCGGCGGGCTTCTCGCCGCTGGGGCTGGTGGCCGCGCCGAAGAGGGTCGCGTGGGTGTTCTCCACGGCGTCGTAGGTGGCCTGCGGCACGCTGGTACCGTGGTCGAGGTAGTACTCGTACCCGGCCTCGGCGTGGACGTACTCGGCGTCGAAGCCGGCGGCGTCGAGCACGCGGCGGGTCGCGGGGATCACTTCGTGGCCGATCCCGTCGCCTTCAATCAAGCAGATGCGATATTTCGCCATAACCTGTCCAGTGTAAGGCCAGTCACGTCTGCGCGGGACTGGCCCCGGCCCCTGGAGGCGTCACCCGCAGCGTGACGGACTGCGCGCCCGCCCACTGAACTGGAAGCGATTCCGTATGGGACGTCACGCAGGTCCGCGCGGGCAGACCGGCTCCGCGGATGCGCCGGGCGGCGGGCTGAGCCGCGCTGGCCGCCCGCGTGCTTAGGGGGGCGCCGGGTGACCGGGGTGCGCCGACAGGTGGGGCGGCGCCTGGGTGGTCAGGACGGCCGTCACGCCCAGCGCCGCCACGAGCAGCAGGGCCTCCCGCGCCAGGATCAGGCGCACCTGCGGGCGGCGCGCCGCGAAGGCCCGGCGCACGAGCGCGGCCGCCCCGAGGGCCAGCCCCACAAGTGCGAGCTTTACGAGCAGCACCTGCCCGTACAGGCTGCCCAGCCACTGCGCCGGGCCGGTCAGGTGCTCGCCTGCCATCAGCAGTCCCGTGGCGGCCAGCACGAGCACGCTGCCCAGGGCGGCCGGGGTGAAGCGCCGCGCCAGCGCCGTGCTCAGCGGCCGGGCGCGCAGCAGGGCCAGCACGCCCCCCAGCCACACCGACATCGCCAGCGCGTGCGCGGCGTGCAGGCCCCGCACCCAGGCCCCGTGCCCGGCCCCGTGGCCCACGCCCGCCACGCCCCAGGCGAGCAGCAGCGCGCCCCCCAGACCCGCGAGCGCCGGCCACCCGGGCCGAGCGGGATGGGCTCCGTCCCCGGACGGCGCGGTGGCCGTCAGCTCGGCCGCGAGCAGCAGCAGCGCCCCGATCAGCCCGGTCAGCATGGCGCGGCCGGGCGTGGTGGCCGTCAGGTACGCGAGCACGTCGCCGGGCGCGGTCATACCCAGCGCCGACAGCGTGACGGCCACCTGCCCGCCCCAGCCCAGCAGCAGCCCGCCCAGCCCGGCCCCCAGCACCGCCGCCGGGGGTGAGCCGGGGGTCAGCCCGCGCCGGGCGAACGCGCCGCCCAGCAGCAGCGCGAGCCCCAGGAACACCAGTCCGTTCAGCAGTGCCGGCACGGGCAGGGGCTCACTTGACCCGGAAGGTGCTCTGGCCGGTCACCGGATGCCCGTCCTCCGAGAGGATCTTCCACGCGATCACGTACTGGCCGGACTTCAGGTTCGGTTTCAGGGTCAGGGCCAGCCGGGCCGCCGCGCCGCTCAGGCTGGCCGGGCGGTTCGCCAGGGCCGCCGAGTCGGCCTTCTCGGCCAGGGCGCGGCGCGCGGCCTCGGCCACCGTCACGCCCGCCGGGACCGCCATCACGCGGAACGTCGAGAAGCGCAGTTCGACGGGTTCGCTGAACGCCAGGGTCACGGTCTTCGGGGCGGTCACGGTCGCGTTCAGGGCCGGGGTGACGCCCGACACGGCGGTGTGGGCAGAAGCGGCGGACAGGGTCAGGGCAGCCAGCAGGGGCAGGATGTTCTTCATGGGACGACCTCCAGGGTCGAGAAGGGGCAGAGGGAGGAATCTGACCTCCCCCCGTGCAGGCGCTTACTTGACGGTGGTCCGGCTGGCGGGCCCCTCGGCGGGGTTCGTGTCGTCCCACGCGACGACGCTGCCGTCGCTGTACGTCTGGTAGATCTTCCAGACGACCTCACCGGCCGCCGCCGGGTTCCTCGCCTGGAAGAAGAAACGGGCGTACTCCATGGGGGCCACGCGGCCCGTCCAGACCACCTCGGTCACGAGGCCAGCCGCGTCCTTCTTCACGGTGCGCGTGAACCCGGGCGTGACCTGGAAGCGGCTGATCACGACCCCGGCCGGCACCACGAGGCGGATCCGGGTGGTGGCGATCTCCTTCTCGGTGGGAACGTTCAGGCGGTACGTCTCGCTCTTGCCGGCGGCGGATTCGGTCAGGCCGGCCTCGGTGCGGACGGTGGCGTGCGCTCCCGCGACGGAGAGCAGCAGGGCGGCGGCCAGGGGCAGGACAGTTTTCAGGTTGAACATGGGGAAACTCCAGGGTGGATCAGGGGACGCCGCAGGCCACGCAGGCGCGGTCGTCGGAAGGTGAAAGGGACAGGGGGAGTACGGGGCACAGGCCACAGGGCGCGGGCCGCGAGGAGCGCCGGGCCGGGGTCCCATGGCCCGGTCGGGGAGGAAACTCCGGTGGCGGCTGAGGTCAGGCCAGCGGTGGCGCGCGGGCGTCCGCATGCCGCAGCGCAAACGTGACCGGCCCGGCGGTGCGGGTGGTCACGTGGGAAGCGCGCTGGGCCCGTGGGCCGACGCGGGGCCCGTCGGCGGCGGCCAGCGCGAAGCCGGCCGTCAGGCACAGCGGGCAGTGGGAGTCGCCGTGCGCGTGGTGCGGCGGGGCGTTCGGCGCGGCGTCCGTCAGGGCGTGCCTGCCCGCGTGCGCGTCCCCCCCTCCGCCGTCCGGGAGGCAGGTGGGTCGCAGGGGACGCCCGCCACATGCACGTGGGCAGTAGCCTCCACTGGAGCGTCGTGGACGTGCCCCGCTCCGGTGGCGGCACGGGTCAGGGTGCCCAGGGGCAGCGTCCCCAGGGTCAGGCCCAGCCCGCCCGCCTCGGGGCTGCGGGTCAGGTGCGCCAGCGACGCCAGCACCGCGAGCAGCGCCAGCAGCCAGCGGCCCACCCGGGTCGGGGCAGGTCGCCGGTGGGTGGGCCAGGCTCGCATCGCGCCGAGCATAGCCCGCCCCCCAGGTGAGAATGTCCTGAAGGTCAACACGCCTGAACCGAGCGGAATGAGAAACCGGCGACACCAGCGGCTGGAAGTGCAGCTGACGGGCGCGCCGGTGGCGCTTCAGTGCAACTGAGTCCCGCTGTCAGCGCGGGAAGCCGGGGGCGGGCCGCGCCGGGGGACGCTTCCGGTGCAGGATCGCCGCGGCGATCAGGCCGCCCACGAAGCCGAACAGGTGCGCCTCCCACGACACCGCCGGGTTCGCCGGGAGCACGCCCCACAGGATCCCGCCGTACAGCAGGAAGGCCGCGACCGCCACGCCGACCGCCAGCGGGGTGCGTTCCCACCAGCCCACCCCCAGCAGGTACGCGAGCAGCCCGAACACCAGTTCACTGGCGCCCAGGTGAACGCTGCCGCCCCGTCCCAGCAGCCAGACCAGTCCGCCGCCGATCAGCACGATCAGCAGCAGCGCTGTCAGGAACCGCGCCACGCCGCGCAGGGCGCTCATGAACGTCAGGACGGCCAGGGGCACGGTGTTCGCGATCAGGTGCCCGAAGCCCGCGTGCAGGAACGGCGCGGTCAGGACGTGCCAGAACGTGCCGGGCGCGCGCGGCTCGATGCCGAACTGATCGAGCTGCCCCTGGAACACCAGTTGATCGGCGCCCTCCTGCACCCACAGGCCCGCGATGAGGGCGGCGGTGACGGCGGCTGCGCGGCCCAGGCTGGTCGCCGGACGCGGGGCCGCAGCAGGGCGGGCCAGTGGAGGGCGGTTCGGGGGGGCGCGCATGCCCCAGCATGCCTCACGCGGGCTGGGGCGCGCGTCCACCCTTGGGTGCAGCTCATGTCGGCAGGCGTAGGCTGCACGCATGCAAACGCGAACGCTGGGACACAGCGGCCTGACCGTGTCGGTCGTCGGGCTGGGCTGCAACAACTTCGGGGGACGGCTGGATCAGGCGGGCACGACCGCCGTGGTGCGCCGCGCGCTGGACGCCGGCATCACGCTGTTCGACACCGCCGACATCTACGGCAACCGCGGCGGCAGCGAGGAGCTGCTGGGCCGCGCGCTGGGCGCCGAGCGGGCGAACATCGTCCTGGCCAGCAAGTTCGGCATGGACATGGGAGACGGCCGGCAGGGCGCGCGGCCCGCGTACATCCGCGAGGCGCTGCACGCCAGCCTGCGCCGCCTCGGGACCGATCACCTGGACCTGTACCAGCTGCACACCCCGGACCCTCAGACGCCCATCGAGGACACGCTGGGCACCCTGAACGAACTGGTGGAGGAGGGCCTGGTGCGGGCCATCGGCGTGAGCAACATGCCCGCCGCCGACGTGCGCGCCGCCGACGCCCTGGCCGCGCGGCACGGCTGGGCGCGCTTCACGTCCTGCCAGGACGAACACAGCCTGCTCGTGCGGGACGTGGAGGCTGACCTGATCCCCGCCACGCGCGACCTGCACCTGGGCCTGCTGCCGTACTTTCCCCTGGCCAGCGGCCTCCTGACCGGCAAGTACCGCGCCGGGGCCGACCTGCCCGAGGGCGCACGCATCACCGGCAGCAGGGGCGCCCAGGACCGCTACCTGACCGAACGCAACTGGGCGGTCGTGGAGGACCTGCGCGCCTTCGCGCAAGGGCGGGGCCACACCCTGCTGGACCTCGCCTTCAGCTGGCTGCTGTCCTTCGACGTGACGAGCAGCGTGATCGCCGGGGCCACGAAACCCGAGCAGATCGACGCGAACGTGGGCGCGGCCAGCTGGACCCTCACGCCCGAGGAGCTGGCCGAGGTGGACCGCATCACGACCCGCTGAGGCGCGCCGCGCCTGTCCTTGCGCCCCGCGCGTACCATGCGGGGCGTGAAGTTGCCGATCGAGGAGGTCACGGGGGAGGTGCGCGCGGCGCTCGCGGCGCATCCCCTGGTGGTCGTGCAGGCCCCGCCGGGCGCGGGCAAGAGTACGGGGTTGCCGCTGGCGCTGCTGGACGAGCCGTGGCTGGCCGGGCAGGGCGTCGTGATGCTCCAGCCCCGGCGGGTCGCGGCCCGCGCGGTCGCGTCCAGGCTGGCGGAAGGTCTGGGAGAGGAGGTTGGCGGCACGGTCGGGTACCGCGTGCGCTTCGACTCGCGCGTGTCGGCCGCCACACGGCTGGAGGTCGTCACCGAGGGCATCCTGACCCGCCGCCTGCAACGCGACCCGGAACTGTCCGGCGTGGGGCTGGTGATCCTGGACGAGTTCCACGAGCGCAGTCTGAACGCCGATCTGGCGCTGGCGCTGCTGCGCGAGGTGCAGGGGGCGCTGCGGGACGACCTGCGGGTGCTGGTCATGAGCGCCACGCTGGACCCGGCGCTGCCCGGGCGGCTGGGCGCGCCCCTGGTCGAGAGCGCGGGCCGCGCGTACCCGGTGGACGTCCGGTACCTGCCGACCGACCCGGTGGGCCGCGTGGAGGAGCTGGTGGCGCGGCAGGTGCGCGCCGCGCTGGACGCCGAACCGGGGGACGTGCTGGCGTTCCTGCCCGGCGTGCGCGAGATCCGCGCCGCCGCCGCGCTGCTCTCCGGCGTGGACGCCGTGGTGCTGCCCCTGTACGGCGACCTGCCGGTGCGCGAGCAGGCCCGCGCGCTGCGCCCCGACCCGGACGGGCGGCGCAAGGTGGTCCTGGCGACCAGCATCGCGGAGACGTCCCTGACCATCGACGGCGTGCGCGTCGTGGTGGACGGCGGCCTGAGCCGCACGCAGGCGTTCGACCCGGCGACCGGCCTGACCCGCATGGTCACCGGCCGCGTCACGCGCGACGCCGCCACGCAGCGCGCGGGCCGCGCGGGCCGCACCGCGCCGGGCGTCGCGTACCGCCTCTGGAGCGAACGGACCCAGCCGCTGCTACCCGCCGCCCGCGCGCCGGAGGTGCTGGACTCGGACCTCGCGCCGCTGACGCTGGAACTCGCGCAGTGGGGCGTGACCGACCCCGCGACCCTCCACTGGCTGGACGTCCCGCCGGAACGCCGCGTGCAGACCGCGCGGGACGTGCTGCAAGGGCTGGGCGCCCTGGACGACGCGGGCCGGGTGACGCCGGAGGGCGCGCGCCTGCTGGACTTCCCCACGCACCCGCGCGTGTCGCACCTGCTGACCACGCCGGGCGACCCCGCGCTGGCGGCGGACGTGGCGGCGCTGCTGGAGGAACGCGACCCGCTCCCCAACGGCTCCGGCGCGGACCTCACCGACCGGGCGCGTGCCCTGCGCGCCTGGAGGCGAAAAGATCACAGCGGGGGAGACGTCGCCGTGCTGGAGCGGGTGGAGCGGCTCTCGCGCCAGTGGCGCACCCTCCTGAAGGTCCGCCCCGACGACCGCGACCCAGACCCGTTCGCGGTGGGGGCGCTGGTGGCCCGCGCGTACCCGGAACGCGCCGCGCTGGCCCGCGAGGAGACCAGCGGCCTGCGCCGGGGGCGCTTCCTGCTCGCGGGCGGTCAGGGCGCCGCGCTGCCCGAGGGGGACGCCCTGGCCGGAGCGCGCGCGCTGGCCGTCGCGCACCTCGACGCCGCGCAGGCCGAGGGCCGCATCTTCCTGGCCGCCCCGCTCGACCCGGCCGCGCTGGACGCCGGGGCCGCGTGGGTGGATGCCGTGCGCTGGGACGCCCGCACCGGCACCCTCGTCGCGCAGCGGGAACGGCGCTTCGGCGCGCTGGTGCTCGAAACGCGGCCCCTGCGGGACCTGCCGGCCGCCGCCCGCGTGGACGCCCTGGCCGCCGCGATCCGCGACGAGGGCCTGCACCTTCTGACCTTCAGCCCGGACGCGCAGGCGCTGCGCGACCGCGTGGAGTCCGTGCGCGCGTGGCGATCACCGTCAGCGGGCAGCACGGAAGACTGGCCGGACCTGAGCGACGCCGCGCTGCTCGGCACGCTGGAGCACTGGCTCGGCCCGCACCTGGACGGCGTGCGCAGCCGTGACGACCTCGCGCGCGTGAACCTCCTCCCGGCCCTCCAGGCCCGGCTGCCCTGGCCGCTCCCTGCCCGGCTGGACGAGCTGGCCCCCACGCACCTGACCGTGCCCACCGGCAGCCGCGTCCGCCTGACCTACCGCCCCGGCGAGGCACCCATCCTGGCCGTGAAGCTCCAGGAACTGTTCGGACTGGCCGACACGCCCAGCGTGAACGAGGGCCGCACGCCCGTCCTGCTGCACCTGCTCTCGCCCGCCGGGCGACCCGTGCAGGTCACGCAGGACCTGAGGTCGTTCTGGAACTCCTCGTACTTCGAGGTGCGCAAGGACCTGCGCGGCCGCTACCCCAAACACCCCTGGCCCGACGATCCCTGGACCCACGCCCCCATGAAGGGCACGAAGAAACGCGGCGTGTGATCCGGAGTCCGTCTGGGTCATGGGCAACCCGGGCGCGCGCCAGGGCGTCCACTCCGCCGGAGGTCGCGTGATGGGCGCGCGCCGGGACGCCCTGATCGCCGCGCTGTACGGCCCGGTCGGCTGGCCCCGCGCCCGGCGGGTCGTGGAGCGGCTGCGGGTGCACCTGCCGCCCGGCGGGTCGCTGCTGGACCTGGGAGCGGGCACCGGGCACACCGGGGTCCTCCTGGCCCGTCAGGGCTGGGCGGTGACGCTGGCGGACGCGCCGCCCCACCCGGGCGCGTGGGGGCAGCGGCTGATCGCGCAGCCGGCGGCCCGGCACCTCGCGCGGCAGGCCGGGCTGAGGCGGGTGCTCACGCCGGGGCCGCTGCCGTTCCCGGACGCCCACTTCGACACGGTGCTGCTGGCGTTCGTGCTGCACCACTGCCCCGACCCGCCCGGCGTCCTGCGCGAGGCGGCCCGCGTGGCCCGGCGGCGCGTCCTCGTGCTCGAGGACGTGACCGGGGACGGCCAGCGGCCCGGCCGTCTGGCGCGCGTCCTGGACGCCCTGGTGAACCTGGAAGCCGGGCATCCCCACGCGCAGCGCAGCGACGCGGACTGGCTGCGGCTCTTCGGGGCGCTGCACCTGACCGTCCACGCCCGGGAACGCTGGACCTCGCGGGAAATCGGTGTGCCCACCGGCCACGTCCTGTACGATCTGCGGCCAGCCGGCCCGTGATGGGGGTGCCCTGCCCCCGACGCCTGCTCACCTGAGGCGACTCCCGGGGCGGCGCGCTGCCATGCTGCCTGTCATGCGCCGCGCCGTTCCCGCCTGTGCCCTGAGCCTGCTCGCCCTGACCGGAGCGTCCCAGGCCGCCGACTACTCGAAGGCGGTCTGGAGCGTCGCCTCGGGGCAGTCGGGGCAGACCCCCCTGATGGACACGAACGTGATGGGCGAGATGGTCATGCGCGCCTGGGTCACGCCGCGCGGCGTGCCGGTGCAGGGGCTGATGTTCATCTACATGCCGAAGCTCAGCACCAACCACTGGGCGGTCATGCTGGTCGAACCGCAGGGGCAGCCCGGTGAGTTCTTCGGCGCGCGCAGCCTGAAATTCGTGCGGGCCGCGAAAAAGGACGGTCAGACGGCCAACCTGTACACGCTCGGGGACGGCATGTTCAAAGGCCTGTACCTGATGGACGGCAAGGTGAAGGACAAGCGCGGCCAGATGATGCACTTCCTGATGCTGCTCACGCCGCAGATGGCGCAGCAGGAACCCGATCCCGCCGACTTCCTCAAGTGACGCTCAGGCGGGCCGGCGTGCGGTGAACAGCGTGCGGGTGAAGGCGTAGTACACGCGCCCACCGGGGTAGGCGGCGTGGAGGCGTTCGCGGTAGGCGGCCAGGAACCGCCTCTGCCCGTCGTCGGTCAGGCGGCTGAGGTACGGCACGAGGGCGGTGCCTTTCGTCCAGTCGATCAGGCCGTCCGCGCCGCTCAGTACGACCGGGTAGACCTTGCTCAGGGCGGTGATGTCCGTGCCGCCCAGTTCGTCGAGCAGTTCGGCGTAGCGGGCGGGCGGCAGGACGGGGGACGCGCCGTGCGCGGTGCCGAAACGGGCGTACCCGCCCAGTTCGTCCTGGAAGTCCAGGGCGGTGTCGGTCAGGAGGCGGTGGCTGGGGTGGTCGTGGTTGGCGGGGACCTGCGCGGCCAGGACCCCACCGGGATTCAGGTGCGCCCACAGGTGCGCGAGCAGCGCGGGGTGATCCGGCACCCACTGCAGTGAGGCGTTCGCGTGGATCATGTCGTGCGTGCCGTCCAGGCGGCCCAGGTCGCCCTGCTGAAAGCGGAGGTTGGGGGCCTGCTGCGCCTGCGCCCGCTCCAGCATCTCGGCGCTCTGGTCGAGGCCGGTGACCTGCGCCTGCGGGAAGCGCCGCGCGAGTGTGAGGGTGTGTTCGCCCGTGCCGCAGCCCAGGTCGATGACGCTGGCGTAGGCCTGATCGGGAATCAGGGCGTGCAGGTCGCGGACGGGGGCGCTGCGGGCCTCGCGGAAGAGGTGGTACTGGTCGGGGTTCCACGTCATGGGCTCAGCGTAGACAGAGCAGACGGCCCGCTGTGCGTACCAGAGTGGTAACACTGTGTGCCGGAGCAGTGACGCAGCGAAACCCCGCCCGGCGGCAGGTGCGCGGGCAGGGAGCGATGTTCGGCGGGTGTCGTTACAGCAGGCGGGCGAGCGTGCCGCCCAGCAGCATCAGCAGCAGTACGCTGAGGATCGCGGTGAGCAGACGACCGGGTTGCGCGTGGGTGGGCTCGTCCCGATCGCGGCGGATCATAAAACCTCCGGTGGGACGGTGTGCACACGCCGTTCCACCCGAGCGGACGCGAGTGGGAGCAGGGCGGATGCCGGACGTGCAGTGGGCAGATCGGTGTGGTCCCGATCTGTCCACGAAGCAGACGGCATTCGTGTCACGCGGCCCGTCCAGGGTGCTGCGGGGTGGGGTGCTGGGGCGTGGGCTGCGGCGGGGCGGGGTGCAGGCTGCCCAGCGCGGCCTTCAGGTGCTTGTACACCTCGCGCTGAAGGTCCAGATCCTCGGGCAGTTCGTAGCGCAGCTGCTCCATGGCCTGCATCAGGTGCGCGCCGCCGGGCGTGCGTTCGTGGTCGGGGCGGGCCCAGTCGGGCAGTTCGGGCGTCTGGATGGGCTTGCGGCCCGCGTCGTCCCAGTCGGCCCAGGTCCTGGGCAGGTCGTACAGGTACCGGCCGATGCCGAAATGCACCGCACAGCGTTTCAGGGCGTCCGAGGAGGCGGCCTTCAGGGTGCCCAGGTCGCCCTCGGGGCCTCGCCGATGTCCTCGCGGGTGACGCCCAGGACGGTCAGGCGGCCCTTCACGGTGGGCTGGCGGGTGCCGGGGACAACCTCGATCTCGAAGCTCCACCCATCCGGGCAGATGGCGTCCAGGCGGTCCTGCACCGCGCGGGCGTCGATGTGCGCGAGCATCAGCGCGCGGCTGCGGTCCCGGCTGAAGGCGGCTGGTTTCCACGCCACCATGTGAGCGGGAAACGGGGCCTGAAGTCGTTTCTGAACATCGCTCAGTTTCATGCGTTTAGTTTATAACAGAATGGAATTACGGTCAAGACAGAATGACTCGCTGGTCGGAGAGAGGGGCGAACCAGCAGAAAGGCTAACCCAGCGCGACCTGGAACCCTGATGCTGGCGCTCACCTCCTCCCGCCGCCAGCGCGCCGCAGCCCTCTCATCGACAAGGGCACACACGCACCCCCCCCTCGTCCCCTAGCATGCTGGGCATGAGCCGCACGGCCACCGTCACCCGAACCACCAGCGAAACGGACATCACCGTCCAGCTCGACCTCGATACCACCAGCTACGAGCACCCACAGACCGGTCACGGCTTCCTGGACCACATGCTCGACGCCCTGGCCCGCCACGCCCGCATCGGCCTGACCGTCCGCGCGACCGGCGACCTGCACATCGAACCGCACCACCTCATCGAGGACACCGGCATCACCCTCGGACAGGCCCTCACGCAGGCCCTCGGGGACCGCAAGGGCATCGAACGGTACGGCAGCGCCTTCGTCCCCATGGACGAGACCCTCGCGCACGTCGTGCTGGACCTGTCGGGCCGCGCGCACCTCGCCTTCGAACCCGAGACGCTGAACGTCTGGGGCGACGCGGGCGGCATGACCCACTACCACCTGCGCGAATTCCTGCGCGGCCTGTGCAACCACGCGGGCATCACCCTGCACGTCCGCCTCCTCGCGGGCCGCGAGGCGCACCACGTCATCGAGGCCATCGTGAAAGCCGTCGCGCGCGCCCTGCGGGACGCCGTGCAGGTCACCTCCCAGACCATGCCCAGCACCAAGGGCAGCCTGTGACCGCCCCCGCCACCGACCGCCCCGAGGTCCTGCTGCTCGACTACGGCGCCGGCAACGTCCGCAGCGCCGCCAAGGCCCTCGAACGCGCGGGCATGACCGTGCGCGTCAGCAGCGACCCCGCCGACGTGCCCGGCGCCCGCGCCCTCGTGGTGCCCGGCCAGGGGCACTTCCGGCAGGTCATGGACGCCTTCGACCACAGCGGCTTCCGCCAGCCCGTCCTCGACGCTGCGCGGGGTGGCACGCCCATCCTGGGCATCTGCGTCGGCATGCAGATGCTTCTCGACGGCAGCGAGGAAGCGCCCGGCGTGCAGGGCCTCGGCCTGATCCCCGGCACCGTCCTGCGCTTTCCGCAGGACACCCAGCGCAAGGTGCCGCAGATGGGCTGGAACAGCCTCGACAAGGTCGGCGACAGCCCCCTCCTCAACGACCTCGCGTGCCCCGCGTACGCCTACTTCGTGCACTCCTACTACGTGCCCCTGACCGTCGATGTGGACGCGGGCGCCATCACCGAGTACGGCGTACCCTTCTGGGCCGCGTTCAGCCACGGCACCCTCCACGCCACGCAGTTCCACCCGGAAAAGAGCGGCGCGGTGGGTCTCGCCATCCTCGAACGCTTCCGCCGCAACGTCCTGGAGAACTGACGGCAGCATTCAGAGGTCTTGAAGGGGTTTCCCAAGACCTCTGAATCGAGCGGAGCGAGTATCTGAGAAGGACAGCGGTTGAAAGTGGAGCCCTGGGGCGTGCTCCTGGCCCCAGGGTGGAACTGGAACCCGCTGTGAGCGGGAACTGCAAGCCCACTGAGGGAAACTGCTCAACCCATCCGCCGGCTTCCCTCGGGCCCTGAGCGTCATATGGGATCAAATGGATTCCCAACCAGACAGCGCCACCCGGTGGTCCCCTCACCCTTCCGTCGCTTCGCTTCTCCCTCCCTCTCCCACAGGGAGAGGGCAAAACGGAACGCGATCACGTGGGAGGCGAGTCATTTGAATCTCGTATCAGCCGGACTGAGCCGCGCTCATCAGGTCGCTGGCCAGCTCAGCCGCGAGCAGGGGCCCGAGCAGGAAGCCCTTGCTGCTCAGGCCGGTCAGCCGCCACGGGCCGCCCTCCTGCGGTCCGGCGTTCAGGCCGGAGAGGCGCGTGCCGGTCCAGTGTCCGGTGACGCGCGCGCCGCGCAGGTCGGTCAGGGCGGCGCCCTTGCCGAGCAGCCAGCCCAGGGACGCCAGGGGCAACCCGTCCGGCGTCCAGGTGGCGGAGGGGGTCTCGAAGGTCGCGCCGAGCACCCCGCCGCGCGCGTCCGGGGCGAGGTACGCGCCGAAGCTGAGGGGGACGCGCGTCACGGCCCGGTCCAGGGTCAGGAGGGTGCCGCGCCGGTGCGTGGCGACCTCGCCGCGCCAGGTGACGCCGACCGAGCCGCCGCAAAACACCACGGCGTCCCCGCTCAGGGTGTCCCCGCCTGCCAGGGTGACGGTGCGGGCCGTCCAGTCCTGCGCGCGTCCGGTGACGACCGGCGCGCCGGACGCCTGCACGAGCGCGCGGGTGAAGGCGGGGCCGTCCACCCACCCGCCGTCCGGGAGGTGCAGGACGTGCCCCCAGCCGGGCGCCGGGGGTTCCGGCGCGTCTGCCGGGCTCAGCCACGCGTGGGGCAGCGCGGCGGGCAGGTTCCGTTCGAAGCGGGCGCGGGCGCGGTCGTCCGGGATGGGCCGCAGCACGCCCGACTGCGCGTGTGGGACCGCGTGCCCCGCCGCCTCGAGGTCGCTCAGGAGCGTCCACGTGAAGCGCATGCCGTCCAGCGCGCGGGCGTCCACGCCGCCCGACTGGCCGCGCACCGGGTTGATCAGGGCGCTGGGCACGTCGCTCGCGCGGTGCGCGCCTGCGTCCACGACCGTCACCTGCGCGCCCGCGCGGGCCAGGAAGTACGCGACCGACGCCCCCGCGATGCCCGCCCCGATCACGATGACGTGCATCAGCCCTCCCGCACGGCGCGCAGGCACTCGCGTTTACCGGGCGCGCCGGGGCGGCGGTCCACGCGCAGCCCGGCGGCCTCCAGCGAGCGGCGCACGTGCCCGGCAGCGCTGTACGTGCCCAGCACGCCGCCCGGCGCGAGGGTGTGGGCTAGTCGCGCCGTGAATGCCGGCGTCCACACGTCCGGATTGCGGCCCGGCGAGAAACCGTCCAGGTACAGCGCCGTCGCCCAGCCCGCGGGCAGATCGGCGGTCAGGACGTCCGCGAACGTGACGCGCAGGGTCGCGCCGCCCGCCGTGACCTCGATCTCACCGCTGCCGCCGCCCGATTCGGGCCACGCGTCCAGCAGTGCCCGCCACGCGGGGTGAGCCTCAGCCTCCCCGCCGCGCGCTACGTCCCGCAGCAGTTCACGGGGCGCCGGGTCGAACTCGAACGCGTGGTACGCCAGCGGGACGCCGCGCGCCGCGCAGCGGGCCAGGGTCGCGCGGGCGTTCACGCCCACCCCGAAGCCCACCTCCAGCACGCGCGGGGCGGGGTGCTCGTGCGTGCCGGTGCCCTCCACGAACACATGCCGCGCCTGCGACGCCGCGCCGTGCCGCGACCCGTACGCCTCGCCGAACCGGGCGTTCAGGGCGGTGCGCGACCCGTCCGGCGTGACCAGCACGTCACCCTGCGCCTCAGCGGAACCCTCACTCATGGGGCGCAGGATACCCGGCGGCGCGGTAGGGGAGGCCGGGGGTGGCCCGCTGACCGGGTGTACACTGGCCGCACCACAATCCCTGTTGCCCGCGTGCGTTCGCCGGTCGCTGCTGCCCGTCCCGGGGGTCTCCGGGAAAGGAATGGTGATCTTTCGTGCCTCACCGCATCGTGAGTCTGGCCGCGCACAGCGGCACCGGAAAGACGACGCTGGCCGAGGCCCTGCTGCACCGCAGCGGGGTCATTTCGCGTATGGGTCGCGTGGAGGACGGCACGACCCGCAGCGACCACACGGACGCGGAGAAGGCGCACGGCTTCTCGATCCAGACCGGGGTGCTGCGCCTGACCCACGAGGGCACGGACGTGACGGTGCTGGACACGCCGGGCTTCGCGGATTTCGTGCGGGAGATCCGCGGCGGCATCCGCGCGGCGGACAGTGTGCTCGTGCTCGTCAGCGCGGTGGGCGGCGTGGAGGTCGGCACCGAGCGCGCCTGGGCGACCGCCGACCGTTTCGGCATGCCGCGCGTGGTGGTCGTCAACCGCATGGACCGGGACCGGGCGGACTTCTTCACGGTCCTTGCGGACGTGCGGGCCAGCCTGAAGGGGCCGGTCGCGGCGGCGTTGCTGCCGGTGGGGGAGGGGCCGGACTTCCGGGGCGTGGTGAACGTCCTGACCGGCGAGGTGAGCCCCCCGCAGGAGCTGCCCCCCACCCTGACCGGCGCGCTGCGCGAGGCGCGGGACGCACTGCTCGACGCCATCGTGGAGACGGACGACGACCTGATGGGCCGCTACCTGGAGGGCGAACCCATCGGGGACGACGAGCTGGAGGCGGCGTACCTGCGGGCGGTGCACGCGGGCACCCTCTACCCGGTGCTGCCCGTCAGTGCCATGACCGGGGTGGGGCTGGACGCGCTGCTGCACCTGATGGTCACGGGGCTACGCAGCGCCCGCGAGCGCGGCCCGCTGACCGGCGTGGACGGCCAGACCCGCGAGCCTGCGCCGGACGCCCCCCTGAGCGCGCGGGTATGGCGGGTGTCCATCGACCCGTTCGTGGGCAAGGTCGCGTACATCCGCGTCTGGAGCGGCACGCTACGCCCCGGCGACACCCTGCGTAACACCTCGCAGGACCTGGACGTGCGCCCCATGCACCTGTACGTCCCGAACGGCAAGGACCTCACCGAGGTGCCCGAACTGCCCGCCGGGAGCATCGGCGTGCTGACCAAACTGCCGGACCTGCACGCCGGGGACACCCTGGCCGACCCCGATCAGCCCATCACGTACGACCCGCTGTGGCTGCCCGAACCGGTCCACACCGTCGCCATTCACCCCGCCACCCGCCAGGACGAGGACAAACTCGGCGCGGCCCTCGCGAAACTGCGCGAGGAGGACCCCACCCTCCACTACGCGCGCGAACCGCAGACCGGCGAGCAACTCCTGTCCGGCATGGGCGACATGCACCTGGGCATCGCCGTCGAGAAGCTGGCCGCGCAGGGCGTCACCGTGACCACCACCCCACCCCGCATCCCCTACCGCGAAACCATCCACGCGCCCGCCGAGGCGCAGGGTAAACACCGGAAACAGAGCGGCGGACACGGACAATATGGCGACTGCAAGATCCGCATCGAACCCGGCGAAGGCTTCGCCTTCCGCTCCGCCGTGGTGGGCGGCGCGATTCCCGGCAAATACATCCCCAGCATCGAGAAGGGCGTGCAGGACGCCATGCAGCGCGGCGCACTCGCCGGGTACCCCATGCAGGACGTCCAGGTCACCGTCCTGGACGGCAGTTACCACGACGTGGACAGCAGCGACATCGCCTTCCGCACCGCCGGGAGCCTCGCCCTGAAAAACGCCGTGGCGAACGCCCGCCCGGGCCTCCTCGAACCCGTCGTGCAACTGCGCGTCCGCGCCCCCGCCTCCTTCACCGGGGACCTCATCAGCGACCTGCAGACCCGCCGCGCCCGCGTGCAGGGCATGGACCCCGAAGGGACCGTCATCGTCGTCACCGCCCTCGTCCCGCAGGCTGAGCTCCAGACCTACAGCGCCGACCTGCGCTCCCTGACCGGCGACCGCGGCGCGTTCAGCCTCAAACCCCACGGGTACCAGCCCGTCCCGGAACCCCTCGCGAAGAAGATCATCGAGGCGCGGCAGGGCGAACTGGCTGGAGCGTAGGTCAGGGTCCCGGGTGAGGGAAGGTCTCCCGGATCACGCGGCCGTGCCGGAAGGTGGTGATCTGATCGCCGTACGGGACTCCGCCGATGACCGTCCAGGTGGTCGCGCGCAGCAGGGTTTCCACGTCGGTCAGGGGTTCGTCGGGCGGGCCGCGCAGCCACAGGAGGTCCGTGGCGCTCAGGCCGACGCTGGAGGCGCGGATGCGTTTGCTGAGGCTCAGGACGCTGTCGGGTGGAGGCGTGAAGCTCAGCGTGCGGTTCAGGTGCGTCTCGTCCAGGAAAGCGATCCGGAAGACCGTGCAGGACGGCACCTCCAGGCCCTGCCACCAGCGGGGGAGGGGACCGTTCCCGCTGCTGCTCGACACGGGTTCCGCCGGGTCCTGCGGTTCGAGGGTGAGAATGATGGCCTGCGGCGTCGCCTGCTCGCGGACGTGTCCGTTCACGCCGATCTCGACCATGCGTGGGCCGGTCTGCTCGACCTGCGTGACCCGGACCGGGGTGATCAGTGGAATGAGGTACTCGGTGGTGCTGCCCCCCCGGACGCAGCGCAGCGGGCCGCCGCCGTACACCCAGGCGTCCCGTCCGGCCAGCCGCGCCAGTGCCGACGGGAGGGTATCAGCCGGGGCGCGGCAGGCGACCAGCAGCGGCAGGAGGAGCAGCCAGGGGCGCATCGTCCAGGCATACCACCTCCTGTCCTGGGGCGCGTCCCACTTTGGGTGCGGCGGGGCGTAGCATCCGGGGCATGACTGAACCCGCCCGCCTGATTGCCGATCTGCGTTCCGATACCGTCACGACGCCCACGCCCGCCATGCGCGAGGCGATGGCGCAGGCGCCGGTGGGGGACGACGTGTACGGCGAGGACCCGACCGTGAACGAGTTGCAGGCGGAGGTAGCGCGCCTGACCGGGCACGAGGCGGGGCTGTTCATGCCGTCGGGGACGATGACGAATCAGGTGGCGATCGCGCTGCACACCCGGCGGGGCGAGGAGGTCATCTGTGCGGAGGGGTCGCACATCTACGAGTGGGAGCTGGGCATGATGGCGACCTTCAGTGGCGTGGTGCCGCGTTTCGTGCCCGCGCCGCTGGGCGTGCCCGCCCCGGAGGACGTGCGCGCCGCGATCCGCCGCAGCATTCATCAGTCGCCGAGCGGGCTGATCAGCCTGGAGAACACGCACAACAAGGCGGGTGGCACCGTGATCCCGCTGGACGTCCTGGCGGGCATCCGCGCGGTGGCGACCGAGGAGGGGCTGCCGCTGCATCTCGACGGCGCGCGGGTGGTGAACGCAGCGGTGGCGTTGGGGGTGCCGCTGCGGGACGTGACGGGCCTATTCGACACGGTCAGCGTGTGCCTCAGCAAGGGCCTGGGGGCGCCGGTGGGCAGCGTGCTCGTCGGGAGTGCCGCCCAGATGCGGCAGGCGCACCGCTACCGCAAGATGATGGGCGGCGGCATGCGGCAGGCGGGCGTGCTGGCCGCCGCCGCGCTCGTGGCCCTGCGCGAGGGCCCCGCGCGGCTGGCCGAGGATCACCGCCGCACCCGTGAACTGGCCGGGGCGCTGGTGAACGCGGGCTTCGACGTGAACCTGAACGCCGTGCAGACGAACATCATCTACGCCGCCGTGCCGGACGCCGCCGCGCACGCCGCCCGCTGGAGCGAGCAGGGGGTCCTGTGCAACGCGCTGGGCCCGGACAGCGTCCGCTTCGTGCTGCACCATCAGGTGGACGACGAGGCCCTGGCGGGCGCGATCCGCGTCCTGACCGCCTGACGCGCCGCGCCGGGGGCAGCTCGCGCCTCAACTTTCCGTTGACGCGCCGGTTGCCCCGCGCGCGGTAGGCTCGGGGGCATGACTGTGCCCGAGCCCCCGCCGATCAGTGTGCCGCCCGCTCCCCCTGCTGCGCCCGACGGGGTGCGGGCGGTCAGCGGGAACCGGGCGGCGCTGGCGCTGCTGGTGGTGCAGAACGTGGCCTCGGCGCTGCTGGTCGCGGCGGGGCTGCCGCTGGGCACCGCGCTGCTGGGTACCTTCGCCGTGGTGGTGCTCGTCGGGCTGACCCTCTTCCGGGGTACGGTGGGCGCCCTGTTCCGCGATTCGCGCTGGCGCACGCCGCCGTCCTGGGGGGTGGCGCTCGCGGCGTTCGCGCTGGCGTTCCTGGCGTCGCGGGCGTTCGTGCTGGCATTCGTGACGCTCGTGCCGTCGTCCGCGAACGCGGTGCCGCAGTTCCTGAGCCAGGGGTCGGACGTGTGGGTGCTGCTGCTGGCGGCGGGCATCCTGATCCCCGTGGCCGAGGAGGTGGCCTTCCGGGGCCTGCTCATGCGCGGGCACGAGCGGGCGGCAGGCTTCACGGTCGCGGCGCTGACGAGCACGCTGGTGTTCTCGCTGGCGCACGGCGTGCCCGCCAGCATCGTGGGCATCCTGCCGCTGGCGTACGTGCTGGCGCGGGTGGTGCAGCATACCGGCAGCCTGTGGAACAGCGTGATCGTGCACGCGCTGAACAACACCATCGCGGTGGCGCTGGGCAGCCTGCTGGCGGGCCGTCTGCCCCAGGACACCGGGCAGGCGACGGAACTCCTGAAGAACGAGGCGCTGCGCCTGCCGCTGGCCGGGGGCGCGGCGCTGTTCGGGACGGTGGTGTTCGTCGTGCTGCACCTGTGGCTCACGCCGAAGGCCGATCCGCAGGTGCGCAGTGCGCCCGGTCCCTGGCTGAGCGGCGCGTTCGTGGTGATGCTGCTGTTCGGGCTGGGTGCCGCGGCCCTGACCGTGCCGGGCGTGACGCAGTGGATCACGGACCTGCGCGGGGCGCTGCGGTGACCGATCCGGCCCGGCAGGGCCTGTGGGCGCGGCTGCGGGCCTTCGCCCGCTACCTGAAGGCGGAACTGCTCGCCCTGAGCCTCGCGGCGCGCGACCCGCGCACGCCCTGGTACGCGCGGGTGTGGGCGCTGCTGGTCCTCGCGTACGCCCTGAGTCCCATCGACCTGATCCCGGACTTCATCCCGGTTCTGGGACAGCTGGACGACCTGCTGCTCGTCCCGGCGGGGTTGTGGGTGGCGCTGCGCCTGATTCCGCCCGGGGTGCTCGCGGACGCCCGGCGGGAGGCGGCGGCGCATCCCGAGAAACTGGCCCGGAGTGCGGTGGGCGCGGCGCTGATCGTGCTCGTCTACGCCGCGCTGATCGTGCTGGCGTGGGCGTGGTGGCGCGCCCGCAGCGGCTGAGCGCGTAGGATGCGGGCACTGATGGCCCGTTCCCGCAAGCCCCGCCCCGACGCTCCCGCTGCCGCCCCGCTGCCCGCCCAGGCCGACGCCCCGCTGCCGGCCTCGATCCTGGCCGGCCCACGCCTCTTCGCGCGCGCGCTGGCGCCGACCGAGCCGCTCGCGTGGCGGTACCTGGGTGTGGTGGCGGTCGCGGCGGTGCTGTCCGGCGGGGCGTACGCGGCGCTGGTGCGCCCGGCGGTCAATCTGGCAGCCGAGGTGGCGGGCGGCGCGGCGCCGCTGGCCACGCACGCGCTGAACGTGATCGGCGGGGCGTTCCTGTCGATGTTCACGTTCGGGCTGATGTGGGGCCTGGGCCTGCTCGGCGCGGGCCGCGCGGGCCGCCCGGCCGAGGTGTTCGGCGCGACCTTCGCGCTGCTGCCGCCGCTGTACGTGCTGGTCATCGTCCTGAGTGTCCTGATCCCCGACGGGGCGTGGCGCCCGGCGGCCGACGCGCTGGCGGCAGTGGGGAAGGACCCGAACGCGGCGCAGCGGCTGGGGCTGGCGGGCCTGAAGACGACCTCGGCGGCGTTCCTGCTGCTCGTGGTCACGCTGGCGGCGCCGCTGGTGCAGTCCGGGCTGGCCTTCGTCGCGTTCCGCGAGCTGACGGGCCGGGCTGGCCGCGCGGCACTGGGGGCGCTGCTGCCGCTGCTGCCGGCGCTGGCGGTGGGCTTCATCGCGCTGGCGCCCGTGCTGCTGGCCCGCTGAACGGGCGAAGCCGCCCCGCTGGTGGGCGGGGCGGCTCAGGCGCGCGGGGTGACGGTCAGAACACGCCCTTGGCCGGCTCCCACAGCCGCCACAGCTCGTACAGACCGATCAGGAGGTGCAGAACGACCTTCGCGGCGATCCCGGCGAGCAGACCGACCAGGGTGCCCCAGGCGCTGCGCAGCGCGTCCATGGGCGCCTTGCGCACGATCAGCAGCTCGGCGATGAGCGCTCCGGCCAGCGGCCCCACGATCAGGCCGAACGGAATGACCGGCAGGATCCCCACGAGTCCGCCGATGACGGCGCCCCACACGGCCTGCTTGCTGCCGCCGTACTTGCGGGCCCCCCAGGCCGAGGCGACGTTGTCCACCATGCTGATCAGGATCGTGATGACCAGGAAGGTCAGCAGGAACGGCAGGTCCGGCCACGGCTGAAAGCCGTCCACCAGGGTCGCGGCGACACTGCCGATGAAGATGATGACGGTGGCGGGCAGGGCGGGCACGAAGGTGCCGATCATGCCGATCACCCAGGCGACGAGGAAGATCAGGAACGCGAGACTCACACGCCACAGTACGGACCGGGCCGGGCGAACGTTCCCCGGCGTGCCGGCAGGACAACAGAAGAAACCCCCACCGA
The DNA here is from genome assembly GCF_001507665.1 of Deinococcus actinosclerus. Lineage (NCBI taxonomy): Bacteria > Thermotogati > Deinococcota > Deinococci > Deinococcales > Deinococcaceae > Deinococcus > Deinococcus actinosclerus. The sequence continues at coordinate 1,008,819 of NZ_CP013910.1, forward strand.
AGTGGGGGCGTTTGGTTGCAGGGACAGGATTTGAACCTGCGACCTCCGGGTTATGAGCCCGACGAGCTACCAGACTGCTCTACCCTGCGTTACTCTGGTTCTTCTTTTCGCGCTTTCTTCGCGTTGCCGCGTTCAGCGCTCAGAAATAGTATCTCCACCTTCCCGATCTGTCAACACCCTGGCGCGGCGAGGCCGAAACCGGGCGCCCGGGCGGCCGTCACCGGAGCGCGCGTGGCGGTCCGCCCGGCCTGCCGGACCGTGGGGACGGCGTGCCTCACGACAGTCCACCGCCGCGCCGGACAGGTACGCTGGGCGGCGTGAGCGCGCCCGAACCGACCGCCATCCAGACCCGCAAGCTGCGGCACATCGAGGCGTGCCTGCGGCCCGACAGTCAGTACGCGCGGCAGACCACCGGGCTGGAGGGCGTGGCGTGGCCGTACCGGGCGCTGCCCGAACGCAACCTGGAGGACGTGAACCTGCGCGCCTCCTTCCTGGGCCGCCCGCTGGCCGCGCCCGTGCTGATCGGCGCGATGACGGGCGGGGCCGAGGCGGCGGGGCGCATCAACCGGAACCTCGCCGTGGCCGCGCAGCGCCTGGGGATCGGCATGATGCTGGGTTCGCAGCGCGTCATGCTGGAACGCCCGGAGGCCGCCGCGTCCTTCCAGGTGCGGGACGTCGCGCCGGACATCCTGCTCGTGGGAAACCTGGGCGGCGCGCAGTTCCTGCTCGGCTACGGTCCCGAACAGGCCCGGCGCGCGGTGCAGGAGGTCGGGGCGGACGCGCTGGCCATCCATGTCAACCCGCTTCAGGAGGCGCTGCAACCGGGCGGCGATACGCGCTGGGCGGGGCTGCGTGACCGCCTGGCAGAGGTGATCCCGGACCTGGACTTCCCGGTGATCCTCAAGGAGGTCGGGCACGGGCTGGACGCCGCGTCGGCGGCGCTGGCCGCCCCGCTGGGGTTCGCGGCGCTGGACGTGGCGGGCGCGGGCGGCACGAGCTGGGCGCGGGTGGAGCAGCTCGTGCATCACGGCGAGGTCCGCACGCCGGACCTGTGCGACCTGGGCGTGCCGACCGCGCAGGCGCTGCGGGACGCCCGGCTCGTGGCGCCGGGTGTTCCGCTGATCGCGTCGGGTGGGATCCGCACCGGCCTGGACGCCGCGCGCGCCCTGTGCCTGGGGGCCGAGGCGGTCGCGGTGGCCCGCCCGCTGCTGGAACCGGCCCTGCACAGCGCCGAGGCGGCCGAGGACTGGCTGGCGAACTTCATTCACGAGCTGCGCGTGGCGCTCTTCGTGGGGGGCTACGCGGCCGTGCGCGACCTTCGCTGCTGAGCCGGCCACGCGAGGCGCCGGGCAGAGGAGAGGCGCGGTCACGGGCTGGGGTCAGCCGGCACGCGCCACACGGGCCGGGCCCCGGCCCCTCTGCCCAGGTTTACAAGGCAGCGGCGGACATGATCACGTCCGCCGCTGCCCCCGTCTGCGGTGGTTACATGTTGTGCAGGACGTTCATGATGTCGCCGTCCTTCATCACGTACTCCTTGCCTTCGGTGCGCACCCAGCCCTTGCTCTTGGCTCCGGCCCAGCCGCCGGCCTCGACCATCTTGTCCCACTCGATGACCTCGGCGCGGATGAAGCCCCGCTCCAGGTCGCTGTGGATCTCACCGGCCGCCTCGGGGGCCTTCTCGCCGCGGCGGATCGTCCAGGCGCGCACTTCCTTCTCGCCGCTCGTGATGAACGTGATCAGGCCCAGCGTGTCGTAGCCGACCTTGACGAGCTGATCCAGGCCGCTTTCCTGCACGCCCAGTTCCTCCAGGAACATGCGCGCCTCGTCTTCGGGCATCTCGGCCAGTTCGCCCTCGATCTGCGCGCTGATCTTCACGACCTGCGCGCCCTCGGCGGCGGCGTACTCGCGCACCTGCTGCACGTACGCGTTGTCCTCGGTCAGGTTGTCCTCACCGACGTTCGCGACGTAGATCACGGGTTTGGTGGTGATCAGCCCGAACTCCTTCGGGATGGGCGCGTCGTACGTGCCCGCGCGGGCGGGTTTGCCCTCGGAGAGCACCGCGATGATCTGCTCGGCCAGTTCCGCCTGCTCTTTCGCGTCCTTATCGTTCCCCTTGGCCTTCTTCTGCAGGTTCTGCAGGCGTTTTTCCAGGCCGCCCAGGTCCGCGAGGATCAGTTCCGTGTTGATCGTCTCGATGTCGTCGATGGGGTCCACGCGGCCCGCGACGTGAATGACGTTCCCGTCCTCGAAGCAGCGCACGACGTGCGCGATGGCGTCCACCTCGCGGATGTTCGCCAGGAACTGGTTGCCCAGGCCCTCGCCCTTGCTGGCGCCCTTCACGAGGCCCGCGATGTCCACGAACTCCACGAACGTCGGGATGATCGGCGGCACGCGCTCGCCCTTCGTGAACACGCGGCTGAGCGCGGCGAGGCGCTCGTCCGGGACGGTCACGCGCCCCACGTTCGGCTCGATGGTCGCGAACGGGTAGTTCGCCGCGAGCGCCCCGGCGCGCGTGATGGCGTTGAACAGCGTGCTTTTCCCGACGTTCGGCAGACCGACAATTCCAATAGCAAGACCCATACAGACTCCTTCCACACGCCGCTTCAGGCGGCGCGGCAACCCTGACAGTGTACAGGCAAGCGCGAGACCGTGGCGCGCTCCGGTCCGGCCGCCGGCGTTCCGGGCCCGTCCTGCGCCTCAGACCTTCAGGCTGTTGCGGCCACCCTGTTTGACCTCGTAGAGGTTCCGGTCGGCCCGTTCGATCAGGCGGATGAAGTCCTGACCGTCCAGCGCCACGCCGATACTCACCGTCACCGAGAAGGTGTCGCGGCCCTCGTGGAAGACCAGCCCATTGACCCCGTCCAGGATCTGACGGCACGCCGGGACGACCGAGCCGCCACCGAAGCGCACGAACAGGAATTCCTCACCGCCGTAGCGGACGATCAGGTCTGCCGGCGTGGCGACCCCCTGAAGGAGCCGCGCGATGGCCTGGATGACCCGGTCGCCGGCCGGATGCCCCCAGCGGTCGTTGACCTGCTTGAACAGGTCAATGTCGATCAGGGCCAGGGACAGCGCACCGTCCTGCCCGGCCCACGCCTCCAGCCGCTCGCGCAGCAGGTGCCGGTTGGCGAGCCCGGTCAGCGGATCGGTGCGGCTGAGCATCGTCAGCTCGGCGTGCTCCACCTCCAGCTGCCGGGCGTAGTTCAGCAGGTGCGTGTGGTTGCGCTCGGCTTCCTCCCACGCCAGGAAACTCTCGAAGAGCTTGCGGGCGTGCCGCCACTGGGCCTCGCTGGCGACCTTCTCGTACTGCGCGCTGCGGCGCAGCGTCCGCAGGCCGTCGGCGTGGTTCCCCAGCGCCTCGTAAGCCTCGCTCAGACGGGCGTACAGCAGGGCCAGGTACTCGTGATTGTCCATCGCCTCGAGTTTGGGCAGCAGCGCCGAGACGTGCTCGATGATCTCGGCCGGAGCGGCGTGCCGCGACAGCGCGATCCAGGCCTGGGCCTGAACGTTGATGTCCTGCGTGGACCTGAGCAGCGCGTAGAGGCGCGCCCGGTAGATCCGGAGTTCCCGGTCGTACCCCAGGGTTTCGAGGAGCGGGAAGAGCGAACTGAGGATCAGGGTCTCGATCACGGGTTTGAGCACGTCTCCCGGCGCTTCCAGGGCGGCGAAGTAGAACTGGACTGCCGTTTCCAGCGCGCCCGCCTCCTGATAGATGTTGCCGAGGTTGAACTGGGCCACCGGCAGTCCGATGGGTTCCGGCTCACGCTCGAAGATCCTGATCACGTCCAGCAGGAGCTGCTCGGCCCGGACCGGATGCGCGGCGCGGATGATGGCCGCGAAGTCGTGCAGGCCGATGGCCTCCAGACGGGTGTCCCTGATGAGGCGGCTGACCCGGATCTGCTCTTCCAGGTGGGACAGCGCCTGATCGATGTGGTTCATGCCGTGCGCGACGCACGCCGCGACATTCAGGGCCCGGGCGTACCAGACGCTGGGCTCCCCGACCTTCAGGTCGTGCAGGACCGGCGTGATGAGGTCATGGGCGTCCCGCGTGCGGCCGTGTCGCCAGCTCAGGTAGGCCAGGACCACCCGTGACCCTCTCTCCTGGATGAAGCGCAGGGCCAGGGTCTCGGCATGTTCTGAGCGGGTATCCCGTTCACTCCACGCGGTTTCCATCGGATCAGTGATCATCACTCCCCCCCGGCGGCCGGTCTCAAGTCTCTGACTGAAGAGTGGATCATGTCCTTCGGGTTGGTCGAAGATCCTGTGCGTGTCTACAGTAGCTCAACGTTGACTGAGGTGGTGGCGTGAAGCGTCAACGATTTGACAATATTGTAAATGACGTCAACTCAGGCTTTATGACCGATGGGCTCAGTTCAATCCTGTGGCCTTCAGATTCGATCCTTCCAGAGTCCTCTGTCAGGGTCGGCTAGGCAGTCACCAGTGCCTGTGGATTTCCTGAACGGCACCCCTGAACAGCCTGAGCAGGTCAGGGGTGACTGACCCGGCGGCCGAGCCACGCCAGTTCAGCGGGCCAGCAGGGGGCGTTCCAGGTCATCGCACGCGAGGCCGTTCCGGTTGGGATCGCGGCTGGCGAGGTACGCGGCCTCGCTGCGGCGCAGGTTCTTCAGGCCCAGGGGCACCAGCTGGCGGCACTCGCCCGGCAGATTCACGGCCTCGCGCAGGATCCAGCCTCGCTGCGCGCCGAGCTGCACGTCGCACCACAGGGCGTAGCAGCGGTTCAGGTTCAGGCGGGTGAGGGCCGGCAGGGTCCGCAGCGGCGCGCTGGCCTGGTTGGGCACCGGGTACAGGGTCGTGGCGGGCGCGACCCAGGCCGGCGCGGCCAGTGCGCCACCCAGCAGCAGCGGCAGCAGGGGGCGGGTCAGGCGGCGCATGGTCGCCCGTCAGTGTAGCCGGTACGTGAAACGCCTCCCTGCACCCGGTGGGGGGGAGGCGGCGGGTGGGGGGCGCTTACAGGTAGTCGACGCTGAGGATCTCGAACTCGGCGCTGCCCTTGGGCAGCTGCACGGTGACCTTCTCCCCGGCGCGGCGTCCGGCGAGGGCCTTGCCGATCGGGCTGGCGTCGCTGATCTTGCCCTTCAGGACGTCCACCTCGTAGGTGCCGACCAGTTCGAACTGGTGTTCCTTGCCCTTGGCGTCGCGCACGCGGACCTTGGCGCCCAGGCCGGCGCCGCCGGTGGCGTCCTCCTCAATGATCATGGCGCGCTCGAGCTGCCGCTCGAGTTCGGAGATGCGGGCCTCGTTCTCGCTCTGCTGCATCCGCGCCTCGTCGTACGCGGCGCTTTCGCGCAGGTCGCCGTCCTCGATGGCGCGGCCCATGTTCTCGGAGATCTCCTCGCGCTTGGTGGTCTTCAGGAAGTGCAGGGTTTCGACCAGTTTGTCGTACCCGCGCTGGGTCATGGTGATGCGATCCTTCGTCATAGACAGTCAAGTATAGGCGGTTTCGGATGGTGGCGGGGTGGGCGTTGACCAGTGGGTCCCGCAGCCGCCCGCCCGCGCGATCATGAAGGCGCCCCCCCTGATTTCCCCACCTGGCGGGGCGGCGCAGCCCGTACCCTCCGGGCATGACACGAGACGACACGCGCGAGTACGCCCCCGAGGGCGAGGTCCGGGACGACGGCACGACCGGCGAACTGCTCAACGACAAGATGGCGGCCGAGGATCTGCTGCGCGGCGCGGCCAGTGCCGAGAGCAGCAACCCGAACGATCAGCCGGGCTTCCAGGACGGCGTGCTGGGCGGCAGCGACTTCGAGGACCGCCAGGGCACCCCCAACAACGACGGGGACAGTGACCTGGAAGGCCGCGCGGCGGGCGGCGAGGGCGTGCACCGCAGCGGCGGTGTGGACGGCGGCCCGGCCCGCACGACGCCGCTGCCCGGCGCGAAGAAGTAAGCGGACACAGGCAGGCTGCGCGGAGGGAAACCTGACCAGCATGTCGGGGTTCCCTCCGCGCAGCCTGACGTCAGCGGCTGTCGGTGCCGATGCCCAGGTTCTCCACGACCGCCTGCTGCGTCTGCTTCTGCGAGTCCATGACCTCCACGGCCACCTGCTCGCCGCCCTCCAGATCCATCACGAAGTGGTCGCCGTCGAGCCGCACGCGCGAGAGGATCTGCTCCTCGCCCTCGGGGCGGGTGGTGGCGCGCAGCTCCACGAACCGGCGCATGGGCGTGCGGATCACCTTCGGGGCCAGGATCTCCTCGACCTGGAAGATCCCGCCGGAATTGTTCATGGTCACGCTGATCAGCACCGGCTTGTCGCGACCCCGTTCGATCACGACCTGATCCACCGCCAGCGCACTGATCGAGTGGATGTCCACGCTACCCAGGCTGAACGCCTTGCGCCCCCGGCCCTTGGTGATGTCGGTGCCGTCCGCGACCGCCACGATCCCGCCCTCCAGGGTCAGCGGCGCCGGGCTCAGGTCGTGGCAGTTGATGGCGCCCAGGATGAACGAGCGCACCTTCACGCGCTTGAACGGGTCTGGGTACAGCGGCGTCATGATCCGGTCGAGGATCGGCAGGGCCAGCGCCACGCCGTGCGCCTCGTGGCCCACGCGGTGAATCTGGTTGCCGATGTCGTGCAGCATGGTGCCCAGGATGACGGTCAGGAACACGTCGTCGGCGTCGCCCACGCCGCTTTCCATCAGGTCGGTCTTCACGCCGCCCTCGAGGAGCAGTTCCGTGATCGCCATGCCCGCCGCGCCCGTGATGAAGGCGTGCACCCGCCCGTGGTCGTTGTACCCCAGCTTGCGCATGGTGATGTAGTTCGCCATGTCCCAGTGGGCCAGGGCCTCCGGGTCGCCCCGCAGCGCGTCGTACGCAGCCAGCGCGCGCGGGTAGTCGCGCAGGTCGCTGCGGATCGCCTGATTGGCCTCCTCGATCAGTTTCGAGCGGGGGGTGGTGAACTCGACCACGCGGCTCTTGGCGGCCGGCGCGGCGCTGTCCTCGCGGCCCGCGACGTCGCTGACCTTGCCGCCCTCGACCTGCAGGCGGAACTTCTGCTCGCCCGCGCCCATGCCGTCCTCATTCACCCTGGAACTCCGCGCGGCGCTTGTTCAGGAAGGCGTCCACCCCCTCGCGGAAATCCTTCGTGGCGACCGTCATGCCGAACAGGTCCGCCTCGACCTCCAGGCCCGCCTCCAGCGCGGTGTCCATGCCGCGGCGCACCGCCTCCTTGACCAGGGACAGCGCAATGGGGGCGTTCTTGAGCATCAGCTCGGCCACCTCGCGCGCCTTGGTCAGGGCGTCGTCCGCGACGTAGTTCACGAGGCCCATGCCCAGCGCCTCGTCGGCCTTCACCTGACGGGCCGTGAGCATCAGGTCCAGTGCGCGGCCCGCACCGACCAGCCGCGCGAGGCGCTGCGTGCCGCCGAAACCCGGGATCAAGCCCAGCGAGACTTCCGGCAGGCCCAGGCGGGCGGTGGTGGCCGCCACGCGTACGTCGCAGGCCAGCGCCAGTTCCAGCCCGCCGCCCAGCGCGAAGCCGTTCACGGCGGCGATCACGGGAATGGGCAGCGAGGAGATCTGGTGCATGACGTCCTGCCCGGCCAGCGACAGCTCGCGCCCGTCGTACACGCCCTCGAGGTTCTCGAACTCGCTGATGTCCGCACCCGCCACGAACGCCTTGTCGCCGGCGCCCGTGATGATCAGCGCGCCCACCTCGGCGTCCTCCACGATCAGGTTCACGGCCTGCGCGATCTCCGAGAGGGTATCGGCACTCAGGGCGTTCAGGGCGCGGGGGCGGTTGATGGTCAGCACCGCGATCGGGCCATGCTGGTCAATCTGCACGTTGTTGAACTCGAATTCATCCAGTTGGGTCATGCGCCCATCCTGCCACAGCGCGCCGCACGCACAAAGGCGATCAAAACAGAAAGGGAGCCGCCCGGGTGGACGGCACCTGCGCGGCGGCGGTCAGTCGCGGGCGGCCAGCGTCACGATGGCGTCCAGCGCCACGCGCACCATACGGTCCACCCCGGCGGCCAGCACGTCGTCCGGCACGAGCTGTGGGTCGCCGATGTCGTTGCTGCACGCCGTCAGACACGCTGCGCGCAGACCGCGTTGCGCCGCCACGAGGAAGATCGCGCTGGCCTCCATCTCGAAGCCCAGCACGCCCCGCCCCGCCCACAGCCGCGCGTGCTCCGGCGTGCTGGCGTAGAAGGCGTCCTCGGTCATGACCAGACCCACGTGGTGCGGGGCGCCGCTCGCGCGGGCCGCCTGCACGCTGGCCTCCACGACCTCGAAGCTCGCGGCGGGCGCGTACGGAGCGCCGCCCAGCATCTGCCGGGTGGTGCCGTCGTTCGGCACGGCCGCCGTGGCGATCACCAGATCACCGGGCGCCACGCTGGGGGTCGCGCCGCCCAGCGTCCCCACGCGGATCAGCGTGCGCGCCCCCAGCCGGGCGAGCTCCTCCGCGACGATGGCCGCGCTGGGGCAGCCCATCCCGGTCGTCTGCACGCTGACCGGCAGGCCCTGGTAGGTTCCGGTGAAGCCCAGCAGCTGCCGGTGGCTGGTGTACTCGCGCGCACCGTCCAGGTAGGTCTCGGCGATGTGGCGGGCGCGGTTGGGATCCCCGGGCAGCAGGACGTACGGGGCGACGTCCCCCGGCTGAGCACGAACGTGAATCTGACTCATGTGCCGGAGTATACGGGCGCCCTCTCCGGCTGCCCACACCCGGGATGAGGGCCGGCACGGTGAGCGATGCCTCATGAACGCCCGACATGACCTTACAGACAGATTTCTCATCTGAATTGCTGGGAACCCGGTTCTGGGCGACAAAGTTCAGCTCATGGAGAACGGCCGATTTGCCACGGCGTCCTCATGTTCAATACAAACGTCAGCTGCGGCTCATAAAACGCCGCTCTGCCGTGCAGGACGCCGCGCGCGATTCACAAAGACCTCACGGCACCTGCCTACCGTGAAGCGCAGAGGAACGCGTCACATTGTGCTGTCGTTTCCGATTCAGACCGAAGGAGAACTCCACATGCGCAAATCACTGATCATCGCGTCCACCCTGGCCCTCAGCCTCGGCGCAGCCAGCGCCCAGACCACCACCACGACCGCCGCCCCCGCCCAGGTCACCCTGAGCGATGTGCCCGCCGGTCACTGGGCCAAAGACGCCGTGGACAAGATCGTCCAGTGCGGTCTGATCCAGGGCTTCCCCGACGGCACCTTCCGCGGCAACGAGAACCTGACCCGCTACCAGGCCGCCCTCATCTTCTACCGCGCCCTGCAGACCGGCGCGCTGAGCGGCTGCGGCTTCGGCGCCACCGACATGACCACCATCGCCAACGGCATGCAGGAAGTCAGCACCGAACTGGCCGCCATCGCCAGCCGCGTCACTGACCTCGAGAAGCTCACCGCCGACCAGCAGGCCCGCATCGACGCCCTCGAAGCGAAGATCAACGGCATGGACAGCGGCGCCGCCAGCACCGACGTCACCGCGCTGAACGCCCGCATCAACGCCCTCGAAGCGGCCATCCGCAACATTCCCGCCGGTCCCCAGGGTCCCGCCGGTCCTCAGGGCCCCGCCGGCCCCCAGGGCCCCGCCGGCCCCGCCGGTGCCAGCACCAGCACCACCGGGACGGTCACCACCCCCGCGCCCAGCACCGACACCACCGTCGTGATCGGCGAGCCCACCCCCACCGCCGTGGTCCCCACCCGCGACATCTACGCCGGCGTCACCGGCGGCGTGAAGATGGCCGGCAGCGGCTCCGAGTGCAAGGACCTGGGCAACAAGACCAGCAACGTGAACTACTGCCTGAACGCGGGCGCCGTGGTCGGGAAGAACAACGTGATCGGCCCGGTCGGCGCGCGCATCAGCGCGGACTACCAGCCCGGCTGGAACGCCGTGAGCGTGGACGCCAACGCGACCTACGCCCTGAACACCGGCAGCCGCGTCACCCCCTACGTGGGCGCCGGCCTGGGCCTGACCAGTGGCCAGCAGCGTGGCAACACCGGCCAGAACGCCAGCGACGTGTACGTGAACGCCATCGCCGGCGTGGACTTCAACGTCACCGACAGCATCGCGGTGTTCGCCGAGTACAACGGCCGTTACTACACCAGCAACAAGGGCTACGCCACCGGCCTGGACAGCAGCGCGAACAACGGCCTGAGCAACGGCATCAAAGCCGGCGTGAAGTTCTTCTTCTAACCGCCGTTCCCTCCAGGGACACAGCCCCCGGCCACGCGCCGGGGGTTCTGCATGGGGGCAGGCAAGGGCCACGCGCGCGGGGGACACGGTCCTCCTCACCCGCGCGGGCTAGACTGCGGGGCGATGCGCCTCGTCTCCTTCCTTCAGGTGCTGCTGCTGCTGGGCATCGCCGCCTATCTGGCGCTGGTCACGCTGGAAAATCCCGGCGTGATCCGCCTGCCCCTGCCGACCGGCAGCGGTGAACTGACCGTGCCCGTCGGCATGGCCGTCACGCTTTTCCTGGGCCTGGGCGTGCTGTTCACCAGCCTGCTGCTGCTGCCGGGCCTGTGGCGGGAACGGCTGCGCCGGGCGCGTGAGGCCCGGCAGCGCCGTCAGGCCGAGGAACGCCTGACCGCCACGCTACAGGCCCGCCTGGGCGCCCTGCCGGAGACCACTGACCCGGAGGTGACAGCGTGAGTGCGCGCTGGGTGCTCGCGCCGCCCGCCAGTCGCGAGGATCTGCTGCGCGTCATGCGGGAGTGGCGGGTGTCGCCCCCGCTGGCGCAGGTTCTCACGGGTCGGCACCTCACCCCCGCACTTCTGGATCCGCCGCTGGTCCTCACGCCCAACCCGGCGCTGCGCGAGGCGGCCCGGCGCATCGTGACCGCCATCCGCGCGAAGCAGCGCATCCGCATCCACGGCGACTACGACGCGGACGGTGTGAGCGCGACCGCCACCCTGGTCCTGGGCCTGCGCGAACTGGGCGCCATCGTGCACGGCTTCATCCCGCACCGCCTGAACGAGGGCTACGGCGTCCACCCGGACAAGGTCGAGGAGCACGCCGCCGCCTGCGACCTGCTCGTGACCGTGGACTGCGGCGTGACCAACCTGGATGAGGTCGCTGCGCTGATCGCGCGGGGCGTGCAGGTCATCGTGACCGACCACCACGCCCCGGGCGACGGCTTCCCGGACGCACTGGTCGTCCACCCGCACCTGACCGACGGCTACGACCACGACCTGCACAACCTGACCGGGGCCGGGGTGGCGTACCATCTGCTGTGGGCCGTTCATGAGGAACTTGGGCTGCCCGAGCCGCGCGCCCTCACGGCCCTGGCGACCCTGGGCACCGTCGCCGACGTCGCGCCGCTCATCGGGGAGAACCGCGCGCTGGTGCGCGCCGGGCTGGACGCCCTGAAGGACACGGCCCGGCCGGGCCTGCGCGCCCTGCTCGACTCGGGCCGCGTGAAACGCCCCACCGCGCGGGACGTGGCGTTCATCCTCGCCCCGCGCATCAACGCCGCCGGACGCCTCGGCGAGGCCGACGTGGCGCTGGACCTGCTCACGACCTCCAGCGCGCACGACGCCAGCCGACTCGCGGAGTACCTGGAGATCCGCAACCAGGAACGCCGCAAACTCCAGGACGACATGTTCCAGCACGCCCTGACCCTCGCCGATCCGGGCGAGCCCGCGCTGGTCGTCACGCACCCCGACTGGCACGCGGGCGTCATGGGGATCGTCGCCAGCAAACTCGTGGATACGTACCACAAACCCGTGTTCATCGTCGCGCAGGGCAAGGGCTCCGTGCGCTCCACGCCCGGCATCAGCGCCGTGGCGGGCCTGCGCTACAGCCACGACCTGCTGAAACGCTACGGCGGGCACCCCGGCGCGGCCGGCTTCGCCATCGACCCCGCCAACATGGACGCCTTCCGGGACCGCATCCACGCCTACGCCCGGCAGTTCCCCACCCCCGCCCCGCGGGTGCGGCTGGACGCACCGCTGCCCGCGCTGGCCGCCAGCCTCGACCTGCTCCAGGAGACACACACCTTCGAGCCCTTCGGCGAGGGACACGCCCTGCCGCTGTGGCACCTGCGTGAACCCCTCACCGAGACCCGGCTGGTCGGCAAGAAGGGCAACAGCCTCCAGTTCAAGGTCGCTGGCCTGCGCGGCATCAAATTCGACGAGACCGACGACCAGGGCGGCGAACGCGACCTGGGCGCGCACCTCGTCAGCAGCGAGTGGCGCGGCCAGACCCGCCTGGAATTCCACGGGCAGGCCCTGCGCGTCCCCGCGCCCATCGACCTCGACGCGCCCACCCCCACGCAGCCCACGCCGCGCCTGAACCCCAGAGCCGCCATGGAACACCTGCGTGCCGGAGCGAGCGCCTACGCCGAGGGCCCCGTCGCCGCGTACCTGCGCGACAACGTCCCCGGCCTCACCCTGGTCACCGGCACGGACGCGCACCCCGGCGGGGAACTCATCCTGTATGCCCTGCCGCCCGAGGACACCCTGCGCGGCTGGCTGCACGCCACCCGAACGCGTCCTGCGGCCAGCCTCGCCTTCGCGTTCGGCCCCAAGACCCTGGCGGAACTCGAAGGCAGCCTCAGCCGCCACCACCTCAGCGCGCCGCCCGCCAATCCGCTGCTGAACCCCGGCACGCTGGAGGCCGCCGCCGACGCCTACCGCCGCTGGCAGTGGGCCCACCACTGGCGCACCCTCAGCGACGACGGCTGGACCGCCAGCGTCCACGCCATGCTCGGCGAACCCGTACGGGAACCGGAAGCGATCAGCGCGGACTGAGCAGGGTCAAAAGGTCTGAGGGTCCAAGGCTTCGACGCTTGGACCCTCAGACCTTTTGACTCTCAGCCCTTCACGTTCCCGTGACGCGGCGGGCGAGGGTCCAGCCGCTGAGCAGCGCGGTTTCCACGCGGGGGCCGTGCTCGTCGGGGGTGAACCAGTCGCCGCACCAGCCGAGGCGTAGTTCGGGGTCCCAGTGGCAGGGGCCGGGCGCGGGGCGGGTGGGGATGGCGTAGCGCCAGCGGTGCGCGAAGGTGTGCAGGGAAGGCGGGAGGTCGCCCGTAATCTCGGCAGTGGCGCTCAGCAGCTCGGGCAGGACCTCGTCCGGGGTGCGCTCCAGGTTCGCGCGGCTCCACTCGGGCGTGGCGTGCAGCGTCAGCGCGGGCGGGTGCCCGGCGGGGCGTTTGGTGTGCTCGCGGGCCAGCCACTCCAGCACGGGATGATCGGCGCGCAGGGCAGGCCAGCTGGCCTCCAGATCGCACTCCAGTACGATGCCTGCCGCCCAGCACGGCGCGTACTCGACGGCGGCGACCCGTTCGGCGGTGCCCTCGGAGTTGCTGCCGCGCAGGTCGAGGTCCGCCAGGAGGGGGGCCAGCTGCGGCGCGGGCAGGTTCAGGAGAAGCGTCCCGGCGTCCCAGGTGGCACCGTCGCGGGTGTGGACCCGCCAGCCGTCCGGGCGGCGTTCCAGGCTGCTGACCGTCACGCCCGTGGTGACCTCCAGTCCGCGGGCGAGGGTGCGGCCCAGCGTGCTGAGGCCCTGTGGGGGCGCGTAGCGGGGGTGCCCGTCGCCACCTCCATGAACGTTCCCTTCTTCCCAGCGGGGAATGCCGCGCGTCCACTCGGCGTTCCAGCCCTCCCGCACCCCCGCCTCGGCCAGCGCGCGGGTGCGGTCGTGGCGAGCGGTGAAGAACCGCGCCCCGTGATCCAGCCGCGCTTCCCGCCCGTCGGGGAGGGTCACGCGGCGGGTGGCGGCGCGGCCCGACACGCCCCGCGCCTTGTCCAGCAGCGTGACGTGCTGATCCGCCGCGCCCAGGTCACGCGCCGCTGCCAGCCCACCCAGGCCCGCACCCACCATCAGCACGCCTTGCATGCGTTACAGCAGCGCCCGGTGATCGGCGAGGAGGCAGCGGTCCTGCACGACGTCGATGCCATGGGCCGCGAGTTCGCGGGCGGTCGCGTCGTCACGGATGCCGAGCTGCAACCACACCACCTTCGGCGGGGTCGGCATGGCCAGGATGTCCGGCAGGTGCCCGCGCACCTTGTCGCTGCGGCGGAACACGTCCACGATGTCCACCGGGGTCGTGATCTCCGCCAGGGTCGCCACCGCCCTGTGCCCGAAGAAGCTCTCGCCACGCGCCGCCAGCGCCGGGTTCACCGGGATGATCGTGTAGCCCTGGCGGTGCATGTACTCCGGCACGTAGTACGCGGGTTTCATCGCGTCGTGGTGAAAGCCCACCACGGCGATCACCCGGTGCTCGGTGAGGATCTGCCGCACCTGCGCCGTCTGCGTCACCAGCGTCATGCGCCCAGGTCCTGGTAAGCGGCGCGCGCGGCGTCCAGCGTGGCGTTCAGTTCCGCGTCGCCGTGCGCGCCACTGACGAAGATGCTCTCGAACTGGCTGGGCGCCCAGTACACGCCCCGGCCCAGCATGCCCTGGAACCAGCGGGCGAAGGCCTTCGTGTCGCTCGCGGCGGCGTCCGTGTACGTGCGCACGCTGCCGTCCGGCGCGTCCAGATGGAAGGCGGTCAGCATGCTGCCGATGTGGTTGATGCTGACCGGCACGCCCGCCGCTGACGCCGCGTCCCGCAGGCCGTCCGCCAGAGCGGTGGTGTATGCCCCCAGCCGCGCGTAGAGGTCCGGGTCGGCCTCCAGCGCGCTCAGGGTCGCGAGGCCCGCCGCCATCGCCAGCGGGTTCCCGCTGAGCGTCCCGGCCTGATACACCGGGCCCTGCGGGGACACGAAATCCATCACCTCGGCGTGGCCCCCGTACGCCCCCACCGGCAGGCCGCCGCCGATGATCTTGCCCCAGCAGATCAGGTCCGGGCGCAGGCCCAGCAGGCCGGTCGCGCCGCCCAGCGACAGGCGGAAGCCGGTCATGACCTCGTCCGCGATGAGCAGCGCCCCGTGGGTCTTCACGCGGTGCAGCGCCGCCAGGAACTCCGGTGTGGGAATGAGCACCCCGGCGTTCCCCACCACCGGCTCGAAGATCACGGCCGCCACCTCCGAGCCGCGCGCGGTCATCAGGGCGTCCAGCGCCGCCGGATCGTTGTACTCGCTCACCAGCGTCAGGCCCGCGTACTCCTCGGGCACGCCCGCGCTGCTCGGGGCGGCCGCGCCCAGCGCCCCGTCCGCGTTCGTGAGCAGGCCACTCCCGGCCTCCACGAGCAGGCCGTCCGCGTGCCCGTGGTAGTTCCCGCGGAACTTCACGATGAACTTCCGGCCGGTCACGCCACGCGCCAGCCGCAGCGCGCTCATGGTGGCCTCGGTGCCGCTGCTCACGAAGCGCACGCGGTCCACGCCCGTCAGGCGCGTCACGAGTTCCGCCAGCAGCACCTCCCGCTCGCCGGGCGCGCCGAAACTCGTGCCGTACTGCAGCGCGTCCGCGATCGCCCCCCGCACTGCCGGGTGGTTGTGGCCCAGGATCATCGGCCCCCACGATCCGATGTAATCCAGCAGGCGCGTGCCGTCCGCGTCGGTCAGGTACGCGCCGTCCGCGCGGGCGATGAAGCGCGGCGTGCCGCCCACGCTGCGGAAGGCCCGCACCGGACTGTTCACCCCGCCCGGCGTGACGGCCCGCGCGCGCGCGAATAGCGCCTCCGACTGCGCCGTGGGCGCGGGTAGAACAGCAGCTTGCAACTCGGTGGTCATGCCCCCCACCTTACCGGAGGCCCGTGAGGCCCATGGGCAACCCAGCGCACACTGAATGCAGCAGGGCGCAGGAGGTCTGTACCGCGCGCCGGGCCGGGCGGGAGGGGCGCGCTACGCTGGCGGGATGAGCGAGTCGTCCCCCCACAACCTGAGCGTCCGGGAGATGGGCGTGCGGGCCCGCGCCGCCGCCCGCGTGCTGCGGTCGCTGCCCACCGCGCGCAAGGTGGCCGCGCTGCACGCCATTGCCGCCGGACTGCGCGCCAACGCGCCCACCATCCTGGCCGCGAACGCGCAGGACGTGCAGGCCGCCGTGGAGGCCGGGCTGCCCGAAGCCATGGTGGCCCGCCTGCGCCTGGACGCCCGCCTGCTGGACGGTATCGCGGCGGACGTGGAGGCCGTGTCGCGCCTGCCCGATCCGGTGGGGGAGACCACCCCCGCGCAGGTGCAGCCGAGCGGCATCCGCGTGAGCACCCGGCGCGTGCCGCTGGGCGTGCTGGGCGTCATCTACGAGAGCCGCCCGAACGTGACCGTGGACGTCGCCGCGCTGGCCCTCATGAGCGGGAACGCCGTGATCCTGCGCGGCGGGAAGGAGACCGTGCGCAGCAACGCCGCGCTGGAAGCCGTGATCCACGCCGCGCTGCGCGGTCAGGGCCTCCCGGCAGACGGAGTACAGGTCATCCGCGACCCGGCCCGCGAGCGCATGCTGGACCTCCTGAAACTGGATGATCTGGTCGACGCGATCATTCCGCGTGGCGGGGCTGGCCTGCACCGCTACTGCGTGGAGAGCGCCACCGTGCCCGTTATCGTGGGCGGCATCGGCGTGGTGCACGTGTACCTCGACCCCAGCTTCACCCGCGACCCCGAGGACCGCGCGCGCGCCCTGGAGATCGTCCGGAACGCCAAGGTGCAGAAACCGAGCGCCTGCAACGCCCTGGACACCCTCCTGATCCACGAGCGCGCGCTGGACGCCCTGCCGGACATCGCCCGCGACCTCCAGGCGCACGGCGTGACCCTGCGCACCGACCCGGCCGCCCACGCCGCCCTGAGCGACGCCGGGATCAGCAGCGACCCCGCCACGGCCGCCGATTACGGCACGGAATTCCTGGCCCTGACCGCCAGCGTGAAGACCGTGTCCTCTTTCGAGGAGGCGCTGGACTTCATCGCCGCGCGTGGCAACCACACCGACGTGATCCTCACCCGCGACGAAGCCCAGGCGGGGCGGTTCATCGAGGATGTCGATTCGGCGGCAGTCGTCGTGAACGCCAGCCCCCGCTTCAACGACGGCGGCCAGCTCGGTCTGGGCGCGGAGGTCGCCATCAGCACCCAGAAACTCCACGCCCGCGGCCCCATGGGCCTGCGCGAACTGACCACCACCAAGTGGGTCGTGGAAGGCAACGGCGAGGTGCGCGGGTAGATGGGTAAAAGGTGATGGTTGATAGAAGTGAGCGGCCCTCCATCAACCATCAACTTTCAACCTGTTACACCCCGATGGGAACGTCCACGCCGAGTTCGGCGAGCACGGTGCGGATGGCCTGCGCGTCGATGCCGCTGCGGGCGTGGACGCTCTCGACGGTCGCGTGCTCCTGGAACTCGTCGGGGATGCCCAGGACGCGCACGGGGGTCTTGATCCCCTCGGCGTTCAGGAATTCCAGCACGGCGCTGCCGAAGCCGCCGACCACGGTGTTGTCCTCGACGGTGATGATCGCGCGGGCCGTGCGGGCCACGTCGCGCAGCATCGCCTCATCCAGCGGCTTGACGAAGCGGGCGTTCACGACGCCCACGCCGTCGAGGTCGGCGGCGGCCTTCTGGGCATATTCCAGCGCCTTGCCGCCGGCGAGGATCACCACGTCATCCCCGTCCTGCACGCGTTCCCAGGTGCCCCACTCCAGCTCGGGCCAGGTGCCCTCGGGAACGGGTGTGGTGTTGCCGCGCGGGTAACGGACCGCGAAGGGACCGTCGTGCGTCTGCGCGTACTTCAGCATGCCGCGCAGTTCCGCCGCGTCCTTCGGCAGGCCGATCCGCACGCCGGGAATGGAGCGCAGGAAGCTCAGGTCGAACACGCCGTTGTGGGTCGCGCCGTCCGCGCCCACGATCCCGGCGCGGTCGATGGCGAACGTGACGTTCAGGTGCTCAATGGCGACGTCGTGCAGCACCTGATCGTAGGCGCGTTGCAGGAACGACGAGTAGATCGCCACGACCGGGCGCAGGCCCTGTAACGCCATTCCGGCGGCGGCCGTCACGGCGACCTCCTCGGCGATCCCGACGTCCAGGTAGCGGTTCGGGTGCGCCTTCGAGTACCCGACCAGACCGCTGCCCTCGCGCATGGCGGGCGTGATCACGAAGGTGCGCGGGTCCTGCGCGGCCAGTTCGGTCATGGCGTCCCCGAAGGCGTTGCTCCACGAGTATGCCTTGCTGGCGCTGAACTCGCCGGTGCTGGGGTCGAACTTGCCCGGGCCGTGCCAGTAGATCGGGTCGGCCTCGGCGTAACTGAGGCCCTTGCCCTTCTTCGTGACGACGTGCAGGATGGTCGGCCCGTCCAGATCGACCAGCCGCTCCATGAGCCAGACGAGTTCCTGCACGTTGTGTCCGTCTACGGGGCCGACGTAGCGCACGCCCATCGCCGCGAAGGGGTTCACGCTGGCCGGGTCGAAGAAGTGCCGCGTGGAGCTCTTGGCGCGGCTCATGAAGCTCGCCAGGGGCTTGCTGACGGCCTCCATGGCCTTCTTGCCGGCGCCCTCGCCCTCCTGGAACCACTTCTGCACCTGCAGGCCGCGCATGAACTTGTTCATCGCGCCGACGTTCTCGCTGATGCTCATCTCGTTGTCGTTCAGGACGATCAGCATCCGGCGGTTCATGTCCCCGATGGTGTTCAGCGCCGCCAGCGCCATGCCGCCCGTCAGGCTGCCGTCCCCGATCACGGCGGCGACCTTGTAGTCCTGGCCCAGCGCGTCGCGGGCCATCGCCATGCCCAGCGCGTTGGCGAGGCTGGTGCTGGCGTGCCCGACCGTGATCGCGTCGTGCGGGGACTCGCTGACCTTCGTGAAGCCCGACAGTCCCCCCTCCTTCTTCACGGTCGCCATCTGGTCGCGGCGGCCGGTGAGCATCTTGTGCGCGTACGCCTGATGCCCCACGTCGAACAGAATTCGGTCGCGCGGGGAGTTCAGGACGTAGTGCAGCGCCACGATCAGGTCGGTGGCGCCCAGCGACGACGCGAGGTGCAGCCCGCCCACCGAACACACCCGCGTGATCTCGTCCCGGAGTTCCTGCGCCAGTGCGGGCAGCTGCTCACGGGAGAGCGTCTTGAGGTCGTCTGGGCTGCTCACACGGTCCAGCAGCGGCGTGCCGGACGGTTTCACGGAATCGGTCATGGTTGTCCTCCTGAACGCGCGGCGAAGTTCCGCTCCGTCAGGAGCAGCCCCTCGGGCGTGCGCACCTCGCCCACGAAAGGCGTGAACCACAGCTGTTGGGTGGCCGGGAACAGCCCGCCCACCGTGTCGCTGATCTGGCGCGTCACCACCCACACGTCGAAACGCCCGCCCGGCGTGGTCACCGCGCGGCGTTCCTGCACCAGGTAAGAGTACGACAGCGTGCCGCTGCCCTTCACGCTGCCGTCGTCCGCGACGAGCGTCACCTGACTCTGCCCCTGCCAGGTCAGGCCCGCACGCCACGCGTCCGGCGCGGGGTATTCCAGCCACGCCGGTTGCAGCCGCACGGTCACGCCCGGCTTGCGGATGCCCAGCAGTTTCACGCCCTGCGCGTCGGTCACGCGGTACCACGTCTGGTCCGCGCCGCGCCCGGTCATGCGAGACGCGTTCACCGCCTCGCCCCCGAACAGCGTGGGACCCAGGTTCTGCACCACATAGGGCGTGCTGCCCGCCGCCTCGCCCTCCGGGAGGTAGGCCCACTGCAACCCGGTCTCCTGCGGGTAGAAGGACGCGCGGGTCAGCGGCGTGCTGCTCTGCACCGTGCCGGGGGCGGTCGCCTGCGGGGCGCATGACCCCAGCGCGGCGCACAGGGCGCCGGCCAGCACGGCAGCGAGCGGGAAACGGGGGGCGGGCATGGCACCAAGCTTAGAACGCCTCATCGCCCTCATTCTGTCAGCAAACATGAAGTTCCCCTGACGAACGTCCTCCCAAAGGGGGAGGGAGCCGCGCGGGTACGCTGCGGCTCCCTCTTCCCGTGACGGCGTTACGGCAGCTTCAGGCCGTTCCAGAAGTCACACCTGTGGTCCTGTACGAACGTCGTGCTGGGCGCATTGCCCGACGGCGTGAAGACCTGCACGTTCCCGCGCGCCGCGTCGTACGCCGTCCAGCCCGGCTGCCCGGCGCGCGCGAACGCCCCCACACCCCCGCGAACGCGTCCGCAAGGCCCGCCTGCGCGGACGTGAACGCCGCCGGATCGCCCAGCCCCGGCAGGCGCGTGCGGAACAGGTACACCAGTTCGCTCGAATGTGCCGACCCCAGGCCCGGCAGGTCCGGCGGGCTGGGAATCTCGGTCGCGGCCTGCGGATCGGCGAACTCGTAGGCGTACACCGGCACGAAGCGCGACAGGGCGCCCGCCACGTTCACGGCGGGGCAGGCGAACACCACGTCCGTGAACATGTTCGAGAACGCCAGCGCGGGCGTCCCCTCGCCCCGGCCCGGGTACTCGCGCAGCGCGCGGGTCACGTTCGGCACGCCGGTCAGCAGCCCCGCCGCGCCCCAGTACAGCGGCAGCGACATGGTGCGGCCCTCGGGCACGCCCACCTTCACGAACAGGCGCCCCTCGTCCCGGGTGGTGCCCGCCACGACCGGCACCTTGTTGAACACCCCGTTCTGGAAGGTCTCCAGCAGCGGCCGGGGCAGCACCTCACCCCCGTGGACCGGCGCCCACACCAGATTCGACAGCGGGCGCACCCCCGGCACCTTCGCCTTGGCGAGCCGCGCCGGATCCAGCGAGCGCAGGCACGCCAGCGTGTCCTTCTGGCAGCCCAGGCGAGAGGCGTACGCCACGTTCCGCTGCGCCGCCTCGGACGCGGAGACCGTGTTCCCGGGACTGCCGCACAGCCCGCTCATGATCACGGCCTTCTGGAACAGCCCCGCCGAGCCGGGCGAGGCCATGTGCGCGCAGATGCTGTACCCGCCGGCCGACTCGCCGAACAGCGTGACGTTCTTCCGGTCGCCCCCGAACGCCGCGATGTTGGCCTGCACCCAGCGCAGCGCCGCCTGCTGGTCCATGAAGCCGTAGTTGCCGCTCGTGCCGTCCGTGGATTCCTGATCCAGTTCCGGCAGGGCCAGGAAGCCCAGCGGTCCCAGGCGGTAGTTCAGAGTGACCACGATCACGCCCTCGCGCCGCGCCAGTTCGGAGGCGTCGTACAGCCCGGCCGAGCCGTTCACGAACGCCCCGCCGTGAATCCAGACCATCACCGGCAGCGGTCCCGGGCGGCCCTGCGGCACGTACACGTTCAGGTACAGGCAGTCCTCCTGGCCCTTCACGTCCCCCACGGTCTCGCTGGGCAGCGCGAACAGCGCCGAGATCACCTGCGTGCACACCGGACTCAGCTGGTCGGCCGCGCGGGTGGAGGTCCAGGTGGGGGCCGGCTGCGGCGGTCGCCAGCGGTTGGGCCCAGTGGGCGGCGCGGCGTACGGCAGGCCCAGGTACTGCGTGACGGCGCCCTTCGTGACGCCCTGCACCGGCCCCTGCGCGGTGGTCACCCCCGGCGCGCCGGTCTGTCCGGCAGCCCAGCTTCCCGTGCCCAGCAGCGTGGCCAGCAGCGCCGCGCGTCCCTTGCCGATCCGTGTCTGCATCTTGTCCTCCGCTCCGTGGAATGACCTGCCCCGTGAACAGGAAGTGGGGCGCACCAGCTCTCGCCCGCGCGCCCCACCCTGGCCTGTTCAGCTGCCGCTGTTGCTGCCGCCCCCGCCCTGCACCTTGGCCTTGAGGGCCGCCATGGCGTCGTCGAGGGCCTGCCCGCGCCCCAGGTCCTTGAGCTGCGCGTCGAAGTCGTTCTCCTTGCGCAGGTCCTGCATGGCGCGGTTGCGGTCCTCCATGCCGGAAACCTTCTGCTCCATCTCCTCGAAGGCGTCCATCGCCCCGCCGGCCTTGCTGAAGCCCGACACGCGGTCCAGGGTGGCCCCGGCCTGCGCGGTCTTCTGCCGGGCGGCCAGCAGGGACTTCTTGCTTTCCATCTCGTCGATCTTGGCTTCCAGGGCGCGCAGCTGGGTCTTGAGCTGCTCGACCGTCTGCGACTGCACGCCGAGCTGCTCCTCGAAGCCCGCCGCGAGATCCTTGGCGTTCTGCGAGCGGCGCAGCGCCTCGCGCGCCAGTTCCTCGCTGCCGCCGCGCAGGGCCTCCTCGGCCTTCTTCTCGTACTCGCTGGCCATGCGGCGGTTGGTGTTCGCCTCGCGTTCCAGCTTGGCGTTCTGGCTCATGGCGGCGGCCACTTCGCTGCGCGCCTCGGCGTAGGCGGCGCGCATGTCACGCAGCGCCTGGTCGATGATCTTGGCGGGGTCCTCGGCCTTGCTGATCAGGTCGTTCACGTTCGCGCGCAGCAGGCGCGACAGGCGGTCAAGGATACTCATGCTGGTTCCTCCTGTGAGATGGGGCTCGGGCTCGGCCCGCAGCTTACCGCCCACCAGTACGCCCCCGCATGCGCCTGCGTTCCCCCGGGGCCGTCCCCTAAGAACAGGTAAAGACCCCCAGGGACGCCAAACCGAGAGGGGCCCGCAGGCCCCCCGGTGTTGTCGTGCTGTCCCTTGCCGCTTCAGAACACGATGGGTTTGAGGCCCACGCTGTCGGACCCGCACGCCACCGTCAGGACGCCGCCGTTCGGGGTGGCGGTGCAGCCCAGCGCCCGCAGGCCGGCGAGCGGGAAGATCAGGTTCTTGCCGTCCGTGGCCGGCGCCAGCGGCAGTTCAACCGCCCCCGCGTCGGTCTGCGCGGCGCGCGCGCCCACCGTGACGGTCAGGGTGCCCTGATCGGCGTTCGACAGCCGGTACTTCCCGCCCCCCAGCGCGCTGACCTTCACCACGCCCACCAGGTCACTGCCCAGCACATAGGGCTGCCCCTTGACGACCCCGGCGGGCGCGGCCACCCTGGCCGGTGCGGCGGCGGCCTTGACAGTGGGCGCCGCGTCCACCACGACCAGCGTCTCCTTGTCGCCCAGCGCGCTGAGCAGCACGAAGTTCGCCGGGGTGTCCTTGACGGGCAGCACGCTCGCCTTGCCGGTGGTTTTCCAGTCCCCGGCGCGGGCGGCCAGCTTGCCCTTGACCAGCGGGCGCAGGGTCGCGGCGGGCGTCTGCACGTACAGGCACACGGCGTTCACGCTGAGCTTCAGGCTGGCGGGGCAGTCCATCAGGCGGCCCTTGACGACCGAGCCGACCTCGACGGCCAGGGCGCTGACCGTCTTGTTCGTTGCCGTGGAGGCCGCGCCCTTGACCGGCGGGGCGGTCGTGGCCGGGGCGGTCTGGGCAAGGCTGGCCGGGGCCAGCAGGGCCAGCGACAGGGTGGCACTCAGGGGAAGACGCATGGTGAGCATGCTAGAGCGCCCGCATGAGAAAGCTCGCCGTCCCATGAACGCCGTCCCTCATCCGCCCGGCCAGCGGTCAGGCCGGCCGCGCCCAGTCGCCCGTGACACTGGCCCGGTCCGGGCGGCGGCGCCCCCCCATGCGCTACCCTGCCCGCGTGACCCGCTCCGGCCTGCAAGACACCATCACCGCCATCGCCACCGCTCCCGGCAGCGCGGGCGTGGGTATCGTGCGCGTCAGCGGCCCTGCGGCGCTGACCGTCGCCGACCGGGTCTTCCGCGGGAAGCGGCGGCCCTCGCGCACGCCTGGCGGCCGGTTCCTGTTCGGGCACCTGCTAGACGCCTCGGGCGAGGTGCTCGACGAGGGCCTGTGCCTGATCTTCAAGGGGCCGCGCAGCTACACCGGCGAGGACGTCGCCGAACTCCAGACGCACGGCAGTCCAGCCGTCCTGGCCCGCGTCCTCCAGGCCACCCTGGACTGCGGCGCGCGCCCCGCCCGGCCCGGCGAGTTCACGCTGCGCGCGTACCTGAGTGGCCGCCTGGATCTCGCGCAGGCCGAGGCTGTGCTGAACCTCATCGAGGCGCAGACCGACACCGCCCGCCGGCAGGCCACGCTGGGCCTCAGCGGCGCACTGGGCGAGCGGGTGGACGGCGTGGCGCGGGGCGTGACCCGTACCCTGGCGGCCATTCAGGCACTTCTCGACTACCCCGAGGAAGGCGTGCCCGACGAGGACCGTATCCTTCCCCTGGCTCAGGCCGAGGCGGACCTGCGGGACCTGCTGGCGTCCGCGCGGGCCGGGCAGGTCGCCACGCGCGGCGCGCGCCTCGCGCTGATCGGGCGGCCCAACGCGGGCAAGAGCAGCCTCCTGAACGCCCTGCTCGGCTTTGAACGCAGCATCGTCACGCCCATCGCCGGAACCACCCGCGACTACCTGGAGGCCGCCGTGGAACTCGCCGGGGTGCCGGTCACGCTGGTGGACACGGCGGGCATCCGCGAGACCGGGGACGCCATCGAGGCCGCCGGGGTGCGGCAGGCGCTGAGCCTGGCGGGCGCCGCCGATCTGGTCCTGGCCCTGGAGGACGGCAGCGCCCCCCGCGAGGCGCTGCCCGCCGACCTGAGCGGCGCCCGCGTCATCCGCGTGCGGACGAAGGCCGACCTGCCGGGCGCCTGGACCGCCCCGGACGCGCTGGAGGTCAGCGCCGTGACCGGCGAGGGCCTGCCCGCCCTGCGCGACGCGGTCCAGCTGGCCCTGCTGGGCGACACGGCGCGCGGCGAGGCGTGGCTGACCACCGAGCGGCAGGCCGACGCCGCCCGCCGCGCCCTGACCCACATCCAGGCGGCCCGGAGCCTCCCGGACGACCTGGCCGGGTACGAGCTGGAAGAAGCCCTGCGCGCCCTGGCCGAACTGACCGGCCGGGACGTGCAGGAGGACGTGGTGGACGCCGTGTTCCGGAACTTCTGCGTCGGGAAGTAAGGCGGCGGGGCCAGGGTGGCTCACCTGACCGGAGGCCCACGCCCTGACCCGGCTGAGGTCAGGTGGGGGAGGCGGCCTGTTGCGACAGCCACTCGGGGTCCGGCGCCACGAATTCCAGCAGTTCGACCGTCACGCCGTCGGGCGCCTGCACCTGCGCGCGTTTCTGGCCCCACGGTTCGGTGGTGACGGGCAGAACGAAGTTCAGTCCGGCCTCTTCCAGACGGCGGACGTCCGATTCGACGTCCGGGACGATCAGGGCCAGCATGACCCCGGTGGTCTGCTGCCGACTGAGGACCGGTCCGGCCGCCGGGTGGCCCTGGCGCAGCAGGTCGAGATGCAGGCCGGGCAGGGCCGGGTGCTGCAGGCTGACGAACCAGTCCAGTTCGGCGGTGGGGGAGAAGCCGAAGTGACGGCAGTAGAACTGGGCGCTGCCGACGGGGTCGGCGCTGAGGACAGTGATGCTCAGGGCGGTCAATGACATGCGCACCTCCTGTGAATGACAGTTATACCGGTACGAGTGTACCATACCAGCGATGCGACAGAATCCTGCCCGCCGCGCGGCCCTGCTGGACGCCGCCGTCACCCTCCTGGCCGAACGGGGCTCCGCTGCGCTGAGCTACCGCAATCTGGACGAGGCGGCCGCCCTGCCCGTCGGTACCGCCGCGAACTACTTCCGCACGCGGGCCGACCTGCTGCTTGAGGTCACCCGCCACGTCCTGAGCCGTCTGGGTCCGGACCCGCAGACCCTGGCCGCCGCGCTGGAGCATCCGCAGCCGACGCGGCACGCCGCCGTCCTCCAGCACCTGCTGGACCGCATGCAGCGGGAACGTGACGCGACCCTGGCGCTGCTGGAACTGCGCCTGCTGGCCCGGCGACACCCGGACCTTCAGGACGCCTTCCGCACCACCGTGCAGGACAACCTGACCCTCAGCCGCCAGTTCAGTGAAACGCACGGCTTCACGCAGGGCGACGACGAGTTCCTGATGGGCTACCTGCTCCTCAGTGGTTTCGTGTTCGAGGAGCTGACCCTGCCGGGCCTGCTGCCCCCGCACCTCGGGACGCGGCTCCTCCGGACGCTGACGGCCCCGCCCGCGAATCAGCCCGGCTGACCCGGCCGGGGCAACGGGCGTCACGAGCGCAGCCCGCAGGCGAGCGGCCCCTGAGCCGACTCTGAAGAGACGACCCTGAGGCGCGGCCTAGCGCAGCCTGCCCAGGCTCTTGCGGATCAGGCTGTCGGCACTCAGGTCGGGGTCGGCCGCGAGGAGTTCGGCGACCACGCCGCGCACCTGCGCCTCGCGGAAGCCCAGGGCCAGCAGGGCGTCCACGGCGTCGCGCCCGGCGGTGCTCGTGACCCGCGCGGCCTTCGCGCTGCCCCCCGCAGCGGGCGCGGCGAGGTGCTCGGGGACCTTGCCCTGGAGTTCGAGCACGAGCCGCTCGGCGGTCTTCTTCCCGACGCCGCTGACGCTGGAGAGCAGCTTCACGTCCCCGCCAAGCAGGCCGGCGGCCAGGGCGCTGACGGGCATGGCGGAGAGCAGCGCCAGGGCCAACTTGGGCCCCACGCCGCTGACGCTGGTGAGCAGGTCGAACACGCGGACGCTGTCGGCGTCGTGGAAGCCGAACAGCAGCTGGGCGTCCTCACGCACGATGAAGCGGGTGTTCAGTTCGGCGATTTCGCCGACGGTCAGCTTGCCCAGGGTGCTGACGGGGCACTGCACCTCGTAGCCGACGCCGCCCGCGACGACGACGGCGCTGTTCTCTCGGACTTCCCGGACGGTGCCGGACAGGTAGGCGATCATTGCCTCTATTCTACATTCCGCTGTGAACAGAATGCTGGTGCGGGGCAGGTTCACACCACCCCGGCACCCCCCTGCCCCCTGCGGTGTGCTGCACTGTGGAGCATGTTCACCCTGCGCCCCGCCCGCGAGACCGACCGCGCCGCGCTGTACCGCATCTGCCTGGAAACCGGCGCGAGTGGCGAGGACGCCACCCACCTGTACGCCGATCCCCTGATCCTGGGCCACGTGTATGCCGGGCCGTACCTGACGTACGCCCCGGAGTTCGCCTTCGTGCTGGAGGACCAGCGGAGCGGCGAGGTGATGGGCTACGTGCTCGGCACGCCCGACACCGCCGCCTTCGAGGCGACGCTGGAGCGCGGGTGGTGGCCGCCCCTGCGTGACCTGTACCCCGACCCGGCCGCTGTACCCAGGGCGGCGCGCACGCCGGATGAGCGGATCGCGCACCTGATCCACCATCCACCCCGCGCGCCCCGCGACGTACTGGCCGAGTATCCCGCCCACCTGCACATCGACCTGCTGCCCGGAGCGCAGGGGGGCGGACGGGGCCGGGCGCTCATGACCACCCTGCTTGGGGCGCTGCGGGTGGCCGGTGTGCGCGGCCTGCACCTTGGGGTCGGTGAATCCAACGTCCGCGCGCAGGGCTTCTACCGGCACCTGGGCTTTCAGGAGCTGCGCCGCGCGCCGGGCGCCGTCACCTTCGGCCTGCGGCTGTAAGCCGGCGAACGCGCCCCGGAAGAGGTCCGGGGCGCGCTGCTCTTGGCTGCCGCTGAGGCTTTACTCGGTGCGGTACTTGGGCGTGATGATCTGCTCGCGGCCACCCAGGTCCAGATCGTGCAGGGTCTGCGCGGTGGCGGTGGGCACGGTGTACGCGTCGGCCGCCGCGTAGTTCACGGTGTAGCCCATGTCCTGCAGGCTGCCGACACTGATGCGGCTCAGGGGGTTCTTCACGCCGCTGTTCAGGTAGCCGGTCATCAGCTCGGTCTTGAAGGTCGTCTCGCGCCAGTGGGCGCCCGCCGTGCCGCTGCCGCCCTGGTTCTCGACGGGCACGGTGGTCAGGGTGCCGCCGGCCGCGCGGTACTCACGCACGCCGTTGGTGCCCTTGTAGATGGGGTTGGTGGTGTTCACGCCGCTGACCAGCCCGAAGCGCGACCACAGCGACCCGATCCCGAGCGAGTGCCCCAGCTCGTGCACGGCGATGTCGGAGAGCTGGCTGCTGAAGTTCGCCAGGTCGGCGGTGTCGAACACCAGGGTCGAGTAGGTGGTCAGGCCGGTGCTCGTGCGCACGCTGCACGGGCCGCTCTGCGCCAGGATGCCGCCAGGGCCGTCGATGCTCTTGTTCCCGGTGAAGACCAGGATGTCGTCGATGGTGCCGCTGTACGCGGCGTTGCTGCCGCAGCTCCCGGCGGGAATGCTGACGGTCAGGTCCGGCTGGCCCTGGGTGATCACGCCCTGCCAGCGGCTGGCGGCGGCCTGCATGGCGTTCACGACGCTGGCGTCGCTGCCGGCGGCGAAGTTCAGGGTGATGTTGTACGCCTCGGTCGCCTGGGGCTGGACGGCCGCCGTCTTCGCGTACGGATCGACGGGCAGGTCCGCGACGTTCACCACGCCGGGCGTGGGCTCGCTGGCCTGCACGCTGGCGGGGGAGCTGCCGCAGGAGGCGAGCAGGGCGGTCAGGGACAGCAGGGCAAGGGTGGGCAGGGTGCGGCGCATGGAAACCTCCGGGGGAAGTGGAACGGTAAGACGAGGATGACGGAATGCGGAACGTGGCCCCCTGGGGCCGGATCACGAGATGGATGGGATTCCGCCCGGAAATTACCGGCCCCCCAGCGCCCCTGGGGCCTCCTTGCCTAGACAGTCATTTTCATGAGAGCGGGCGGTCGGCTGCCCGGCCAGACAGCGCGTCCGCGCGGCCCCGGCCGGACAGTACACTGGGCGGCATGACGGCCCGCCCGATGATGCGAATGCCCCCCGGGCGCTGACCATGAGCAGCGACCGTGCGGGGCGTCCTGATCAGGCCAGGCGCCCCGCACCCCGTTCACGCCCCACCCCGCAGCCCGTATCCTGAACCGGCTGCCCGGCGCCGCTCCCACCTGGGCGCGCGTCAGGAAGGAAGGACGCCCATGAGCCAAGACCCGAACCGCCCCTTTTTCATCACGACCGCCATCGACTACGCCAACGGCGCGCCCCACATCGGGCACGTCTACGAGAAGATCCTCACCGACGCCATCGCCCGCTACCACCGCCTCGCCGGGCGGGACGTGTTCTTCCTGACCGGCACCGACGAGCACGGCGAGAAGATCGCCAAGGCCGCCGCCAAGGCCGGGCAGACCCCGCAGGTGTTCGTGGACGACCTCGCCACGCGCGCCTTCAAGGGCCTGTGGGACCGCCTGGAAATCAGCTACGACGACTTCGTGCGCACCACCGAAGGCCGCCACAAGCGCTTCGTACAGGACGTCCTGCAACGCGTGTACGACGCCGGGGACATCTACTTCGACGAGTACGAGGGCCTGTACTCGGTGGGCGCCGAACGCTACGTCACCGAGAAGGAACTCGTGGAGGGTCCCGACGGGGTGCGCCGCTACCCCGGCGACAAGGACCCACCCGAACTGCGCCGCGAGGCGAACTACTTCTTCCGCATGGAGAAGTACCAGGCGTGGCTGCTGGAGCACATCCAGCAGAACCCCGACTTCATCCAGCCTGCCGGGTACCGCAACGAGGTCATCGAGATGCTGCGCGAGCCCATCGGGCCGCTGAGCATCTCCCGGCCCAAGAGCCGCGTCCCGTGGGGCATCGAACTGCCCTGGGACCCGGACCACGTCACGTACGTGTGGTTCGACGCGCTGCTGAACTACGTCTCGGCTCCCGTCAGCAAGGGCGCGAAGCCCGACGTGATCGGCACGGCGTGGCACGTGATCGGCAAGGACATCCTCAAGCCGCACGCGGTGTTCTGGCCGACCATGCTGAAAGCCGCCGGGCTGCCCCCCTACCGCCGCCTCGTCGTGCACAGCCACATCCTCGCCGAGGACGGCCGCAAGATGGGCAAGAGCCTCGGGAACGCCATCGACCCCGAGGCGCTCGTGGCCGAGTTCCCGGTCGACGCGATCCGCTACACGCTGCTGCGCGAGGCGACCCTCAGCGCCGACAGCCCCTACGGCGAGGGCATCCTGGTCAACCGCCTGAACAGCGACCTCGCCAACGACCTGGGCAACCTGCTGTCGCGCACCGTCAGCATGATCCAGAAGTACCGCGCCGGCGTGATTCCCGCCGCGGCGGACCTCAGCGACCGGGACCGCGAGATCGAATCGGCGGCGCTGGCGCTGCCCGGACAGATCCTGGGACTCGTGGACGACCTGAAGATCAACATGGCGATCGAGGCCGCCATGAACTTCGTGCGTGACCTGAACCGCTACATCGCCGAGAGTGCACCCTGGACCCTCGCCAAGAGCGAGGAGACCCAGCGCCGCCTGGACACCGTGCTGTACACCGCCGCCGAGGGCCTGCGCGTCGCCAGCGTCGCCCTGGAGGCCGTGATTCCCGTCAAGGCCCGCGAACTGCGCGCCCAGCTGGGCCTCGGCGGCCACACCTACGCCCTCCAGGCCGCCTGGGGTCTCACGCCCGCCGGGACGCGCGTGCAGGGCGGCGCGATCCTCTTCCCGAAACCCGAACCGAAAGACGCCCCCACCCCCGCCGCGAGCGCCCCGAAGCCCGGCAAGAAAGAGAAACCCATGACCCAGACTGCCCCAGAAGCCGCCCCCACGCCCGCTGCCGCCCCGGCCCCCGCTGCTGCTGCCGCCGCTCCCCAGGCCACCGAAACCGGGGGAACGCTGATCAGCATCGACGAGTTCGCCCGCATCGACCTGCGCGTCGCGGAAGTCCTCGCCGCCGAGGCCGTCGCCAAGGCCGACAAGCTCCTGAAACTCACCGTGAAACTCGGTGAGGAGGAACGGACCGTCGTCAGCGGCATCCGCAAGTGGTTCGAGCCCGAGGCGCTCGTGGGCCGCAAGGTCATCCTGGTCGCCAACCTGAAGCCCGCCAAGCTGCGCGGCATCGAGTCCCAGGGCATGATCCTGGCCGCCGAGGACGACCAGGGCAACCTCGACCTCGTGGGCCTGGGCCTCGACCTGCCCAGCGGCACCAGGGTTCGCTGAGCCGCTCCCGCTGAAGGCCGCCCCGGTCGGGGCGGCCTTCACGCCGTATGACGCTCCCGTCACGGGCGCCTGCCCGGGGGCGGGCTACACTGGCCGCATGCCGTTTGTCGTCGTGTCCGGTCTGTCCGGCAGTGGAAAAAGCACCGCGCTGCGAACCCTGGAAGACGCCGGGTTCTTCATCACGGACAACCTCCCACCTGAACTGTGGGGCGCCATGCATGACCTCGTGCAGGCGCGCGGCCTGACCCGCGTGGCGATCAGCGCCGACGCCCGCACCCGCGACTTCCTGAGCGCCCTGGACGACAGTTACCTGCGGCTCTCGCGGCGGCGCGAGGATCTGCGCGTGCTGTTTCTCGAAGCGAACGACGACGTGCTGCTGCAACGCTACAACTTCACGCGGCGCGAGCACCCGCTGGGCGAGAACCTGATGTTCGACTTCGCGCGCGAACGCGAACTGCTCTCCCCACTGCGGGCCATTGCCGACACCGTGATCGACACCACCGCCCTGAGCGCCAAGGAACTCGCCGCGCAGATCCTGCGGGTCTTCCGGCTGGAACACGACTTCCACCTGCGCCTGATGTCCTTCGGCTTCAAGTACGCGCCCCCGCGCGACGCGGACCTGGTGCTGGACGTGCGCAGCCTGCCCAACCCCTACTACGACCCGGCCCTGCGCCCCAAGACCGGCCTGCAACCCGACGTGGCCGCCTACGCCTTGCAGGGCGAGAGCAGCGAACAGTTCTACGCCGACCTGCGCAACTTCGTGCGCGTGGCCGCCGAACGGGCGCGCAGCAGCGGCCGCCACGGGTACACCGTCGCCATCGGCTGCACCGGCGGGCAGCACCGCAGCGTGGCCGTCGCGGCCCGGCTGGCCCACGATCTGGCCGACCTGAACGTCGACATCATGGATCACCGTGACATGAAAGACCACGCCCATGAGTGACCCGCCCCTGCCGCCCCACCCGCACCCTGACGCCGCGCCGGACGGGCGGGGCACAGCGCTGCGGGCCCGTGGGCGGCGCGCCACCCGCCGCGCCCGCATGTGGATGTCGCCCGGCATCGGCGTCAAGCGCTGGCTGGCGCTGTTCGTGGCCTGCACCCTGCTCGGCGCCATCGGCGTGCTGCACTTCACCTGGACCGGCCCGCTGCACTTCACGGCCACCCGCTGGATCCTGTGGGTGAACGCCCTGATCCGCCCCGAGGTCATGCCGCTGTACGTGGGCGGCATCGTGCTGATGCTGCTGGCGCTGTTCGGCGCGCTGTGGAGCATCATGATGCTCAACCGCTCGGTGCTCAGCGGGACCGGCACCGCGCCGGACCAGGCGGTGGACCTGATGTACCAGAACCGCCACCTCGCGCGTGGGCCGCGCATCGTGACGCTCGGCGGCGGCACCGGCATGTCCAATCTGCTGTCGGGCCTGCGCGTGCACACCGGGAACACCACCGCCATCGTGACCGTCGCGGACGACGGCGGCAGCAGCGGCCGCCTGCGCCAGTCGCTGGACATGATCGCCCCCGGCGACCTCACCGACTGCTACGCCGCCCTGAGCGACAGCCCCGTCATGGCGCGGCTGCTGCTGCACCGCTTCCAGCGCGGCGACGGCATCGCCGGGCACACCTTCGGCAACCTGATGCTCGCCACCCTCAGCGAGGAGGAGGGGAGCCTGAGCGACGCCATGATCGACATCCACGAGGTGCTGCGCATCCGTGGGCGCGTGTACCCGGCCGCCACGCAGCCCCCCACCCTGGTCGCGCACCTGAGTGACGGGCGCACCATCCGCGGCGAGAGCCAGTTCGCGCGGCAGGTGGGCGCGGCGCGCATCGGGCACGTGACCCTCGACCCGCCGGACCTCCCGGCCCTGCCCGAGGTCCTGCAGGCCATCCGCGACGCCGACCAGATCGTGCTGGGCCCCGGCAGCCTGTACACCAGCATCATTCCCGCGCTGCTGGTGCCGGCTGTAGCCCACGAACTGCGCCAGACCCCCGCGCCCCTGATCTACGTGGCGAGCCTGATGACCGAACCCGGCGAGACCGACGACCTCACCCTCGAGGGGCACGTGCAGGCCATCACCCGTCACCTGGGGCGCGCGCCCGACTGCGTGCTGGTGAACAACGCCATGCCCCCCCGCGACGTGATCGAGCGCTACGCCGCCGAGGGCGCGCACCTGCTGGGCCTGGGCGGCGCCAGCCGCGACCTGCGCGGCCGCAGCGTGATCCTGCCGCTGCTGCACCCCGGCCAAGCCCGACACGACCCGGCCGCCCTGGCCCAGGCGCTGCTGTACGCCGCGCCCCGCCGCGACCAGACCGTCTGACGGCACGGGATACGGGCGCCCCCACGCGGAGGGCGCCCGTGTCCCGTGCCGTTACAGCCCCAGCAGGCCCAGCGCGACCGTCTCGGTCAGTTCCTGCTGGAAGGGCTGCACCAGCGCCCGCTCCTGCGCGGTGCCGGTCTGCACGTCGCGGTTCAGGTCCGGCAGCTGCCCACTCTGGAGGGCCTGCGCCGCCTGCGAGAAGTCGATGCTGGGCAGACCCAGCGCGCGGTTCACGCCCGAACGCACCACCGCGTAGCGCTCCGCGCTCATGTTCTCGCTGCTCAGGGCGGCCGCCTGCGCCTGCCGGGCCGCGCCCACGCTGCCGCCCACCTCGCGCAGCACGGTCATCATCTGGAACAGGTTCGGGTTCTGCCCGTTCTGGATGTCCGTCCAGACCTGCTGCACGCCCGTGAAGGACGAGCCCATCGCCTGCCGCACCTCCCGGCGCACCCGCACGAACTTCTGCACGTCCGCGCGCGTCAGGGCCGCGTTGACGTTGCCCGCCGGGGCAGGCGGCGTGGCGGCGCCTCCACTCTGCGACTGCGTCTGCGCGGGCGGCGTCTGCCAGTTCGCCAGGAACGCCCGCGCGGGCTGAATCACGAAGAACCACGCCGCGCCCACCAGGAGCGCCAGCACCAGCAGCGTGCCCCCGCCGCAGCCCAGACACCCGCACCCCCACCCTCTGCCACTTGATCTCATGCCAGTCCTGTACGCGGCTGCCCCCTCCGGGGTTCCCGGGTCTATAGTCAGGGCAGATCATCACAGCCGAACCCGGCGCGGCCACGCGCCCAAGGAGTCCCATGAAGCGTTCCGTGACTGCCAGTCTGCTTGCTGCCCTCGCCCTGTCGGCCTGCGCCCCGGCCTCCGTGCCGGTCCCCACCACCCCCCGCGCCCACGACGCCCGCACCTTCAAGGCCGTGACGCCCACCTTCACCGCCCTGAGCGGCGCGAGCATCTATCAGGGCGTCATGCCCGGCATCCACGGCGACGCCGCGTACGCCATCGAGGTGCCCGCCAACTGGAACGGCCAGCTGATCATGTACGCCCACGGGTACGCCGGCGACGGCCCGAACCTGATCGTGCAGGCCCCCGCGCTGCGCGCCTACTGGCTGAGCCTCGGGTACGCCTGGGCGGCCAGCTCCTACAGCGCCAACTACTACGACGTGCAGGCCGGCGTGGAGGACACCAACGCCCTGGCCAACGCCTTCCCGACCCTGACGGGCAGGGCCAGACCCACCAAGACCCTGATCATGGGCGTCAGCATGGGCGGGCACGTGGCGGGCGCCGCCGTGGAGAAGGAAACGGCCCAGACCGCGAAGAACAAGGTGGCCTACGCCGCCGCCATGCCCGTCTGCGGCGTCATGGACGAGGAATATGAATTCCAGTGGCTCGGGGACTACACGCTGGCCGCCGCGCAGCTTGCCGGGCTGGGCCCGAAGACGTTCCCGCAAGGCACCGACACCTACGCCAAACTCCTGCCGGACATCCTGGCCGCGCTCTTCACCAGCACCACCGACCCCCTGTGGCAGGAGAACGCCACCCAGGGCGCGAAACTGCGCGAGATCGCCCGCAACCTCACCGGCGGCCCGCGTCCCGTGTTCGACCTGGGCTTCCGCGCCGGGTACTGGCAGAAGGCCGTGCTGGGCACCGGCGGCGCGGACGGCACCATCACGGGCATCCTGCCGCGCAACATCTACGGCAACGTGAACACCAGCTACCGCTGGACGAGCGGCGCGACCCCCACCCCTGCCGAGGCCGCCTTCAACGCGGGCATCCTGCGCGTCACGCCGGACCAGAACCCCAACCCCGCCCGCACTGACCGCGTGCGCGACCTGCCGCGCGTGAACGGCGAGATCGGCGTGCCCGTCCTGACGATGCACACCACCGGAGACTTCTACGTGCCCTTCAAACATCAGCAGCTGTACCGCGCAGCCGTGAACGCAGCCGGGAACGGCGACCGTCTCGTGCAGCGCGCCATCCGCGCCGCCGGGCACTGCGAGTTCACGGGCCCGGAACTCGCCGAGGGCTTCGGCGACCTCGTGAAGTGGGAGGCGGGCGGCGCCAAACCCGCCGGGGACGACGTGACCACCCCGGCCGTACTCGCCGATCCGGCCTACGGCTGCCGCTTCACGCGCGCTACCCGCCCCGGCGTGGACGCCTGCCCCGCCAACTGACCTGAACGCAGAGGGAAGGGGGAGCGCCGCGCGGGCCTCCCCCTTTTGTCAGTCCGGCAGTCCCGGCAGAACCGTGAGGATGGCGTGCCCGCCGCGCAGCGAGGCCGTGACCGGCCCGCCCGGCGCCTCGTTGCTGACCGTCCAGCCGCTCCCCAGCGGAATATCTGCCTCGGTCAGCGGCCAGCGCACCCCGCCCAGGCTCAGGCCGCGCAGATCCGAGACGGCCAGCACGCTCAGGGTCGCGCCGGGCGGCACGTCCAGCGACAGGGGAGAGGCAGGCGTGAGCGGCCAGCCCCACTCGTTCCCGCTCGTCAGCGTCACGCGCAGGCCCTCGCGTTCGGTCAGGCGCAGGGCCAGCAGCGCCAGCGCCAGCGTGTGATCGAAGCGTCCCCCGAACGCCCCCAGCAGCACCAGTTCGGTCGCCCCCCGCTCGCGCGCCACGCGGATCGCCAGTTCCGCGTCCGTCTCGTCCTTCGCTGCCGGGTGCACCTCACGCGGGGCGTCCACCTGCACGCCCGCCGACGAGTCGAAATCGCCCACCCACACGTCCACCTGCACGCTCAGCAGCGCCGCGTGCCGCGCCCCACCGTCCGCCGCGACCACCACGGCGGGGCGGGGCAGCGCCGCCAGCAGCGGTGACGGGTCCAGGCGACCCCCCACCAGCACCCACGCGATCCTCGCCTGCTCCTCTGCGCCGCCCAGTCGTCTCAAAACCTCCCCAGTGTAGACCTACAGCCCCGGCAGGTTCAGGCTGCCCAGCACGTCACCCAGCAGCGTCTCCACGCTGCGGCTCACCCCGTCGAGGGGCGCGCTGGACCGCAGCGGATTGAGCGGCGACAGGTACAGCAGCCGCGTTCCACCACGCGGGTTCAGCGCCGGGTCCGACGTGACCGCCAGCTGCGTGAAGCGCTCCCGCCCGTCCGGCAGGGTGTACGTGACGCCCACGAGCTGGTACGGCCCGGCGGTCTCGGGGGCCCCCACCTCGAACTTCAGGGATGCCGCGGCCTTCAGGGTCGCCGCTGTGGCCGCCGCGTTCAGTTCCTTTACCTTCACGGGGTTGAGGACGTCGCCGCTGAACAGCGCGTTCAGGTCCGCGAACGCCAGCCCGCGCAGCGCGCCCTCCAGCTGCCGGACGAGCAGGGTTGCGGCGGGGGCCGGGCCGAGGGCCGTGGCCGGCGCGGCAGGAGCCGCAGGGGAATTGAGGGCTGCGCCCGGCGCGAGCGTCAGGTACGGCCTGAGCACCGCGCTCCCGGTCAGCTTCTGGACCATCTTCGCCGCGCAGTCCGCCGCCGCCTTGCCCTCGTCGGAATCCAGATACACGCTGCCGGTCCACCACGTCCAGGTGCTGAAGCCCGAACTGCTGCCCTCGCAGGCGTCCTGCCAGCGGACCTCACCGGTCTGCCGGTCGAGCAGCTCCAGGCTGGCGCGCACCGTGGTGCCCCGCACGCAGCCCACGAACGGCAGGCACAGCCCCCCACCGGTACTGACGTCCGTGATGCCGCCCCGCAGGTCCAGGCTCGCGCCCTCCGGCTGGCGCAGGGGACGCACGTAGCCGCTGCCACTCAGGGCCCGGGACAGGGCCTCGTCGAACGCGGCGTACACGCTGCCCGAGCAGTAGCCGCCGCTGCACCAGCGGTCCCCGATGTACACCGCCGCCTGCGGTCCCGCGTACGTCGCCGCGCTGCCTGTGCCCACGCACAGCGTGCCCAGCAGCGTCAGCCCCAGCCGCGGCAGACTCAGCCGCGCCCCACGCCTCCCCTCACCCTTTGCCCTGTTCGAGTTGACCATGCTGTCAGCATACGAAAAATGTGAGGAACGTCACTCTAGGAGCTACGGTCCTCCGGCAGGCGCCGCACGCCCGACTCGTCCACGCTCAGGCTTAGCCGGTCGCCGTCCAGGGCCGCCGCCTCCCGCGCACTCAGCGTCAGGGACAGCGGCCCCCACGCGTGCGCGACCGTCACGCGCACACCCCCCTCCACGGGTTGCCGCGCTGTCACCGGCCAACGGTCACCCACACCGGGCCGCAGCGCCTCCTCCGGCACGAAGCGTACCCAACCCGGCCCGTCCGGCAGCAGGTTCGACTCGCCCAGGAACGCCGCCACCCACGCCGTCGCGGGCCGCGCGAACACCTCCTCCGCCCCCCCCACCTGCACCAGTTCGCCCGCCCGCATGACCGCCACGCGCCCCGCCAGCGCCCGCGCCTCGCGCTGATCGTGCGTGACCAGCAGCACCCCGGCTCCCACCCGCGCGAACAGCGACCGCAGCCCTGCACGCAACTCCGCGCGCAGCCGCTCGTCCAGGTTCGACATCGGCTCGTCCAGCAGCAGCAGCCCCGCCCCCGTCGCCAGCGCCCGCGCCAGCGCCACCCGCTGCGCCTGCCCCCCCGACAGCTGCGCGACCCGCCGCGCCTCCAGCCCCGGCAGGTCCACCAGCGCCAGTGCCTCGCGGGCCCACGCCTCCGCTGCCGCGCGCCCCGCCCCCCGCACACGCGGCCCGTACGCCACGTTCCCCAGCACGCTCAGGTGCGGGAACAGCGCGTAATCCTGAAACACCAATCCCACCCCGCGCGCCTCCGGCGGCAGGGCCGTCACGTCCCGCCCCGCCACGGCCACCGACCCCGCGTCCGGCCGCTCCAGACCCGCCACCACCCGCAGCACCGTGCTCTTCCCGCACCCGCTCGGGCCCAGCAGCGCCACCGTCTCACCCGCCGCCACGTCCAGCGACACACCCCGCACCGCCGCCACCCCACCGAACGACTTGTGGATCCCCGAGAGGGACAGGGCCAGGGCAGACTCGCTCACGCGGGACAGCATCTCACGTCACCTCGCCCTCGCCGCCGTCGAGGAGCGTGAAGGCCAGTGTGGCGAGGATGAGCAGCGCGGTCGCCAGCGCACACGCCTCGCCGAGGTTGCGTTCGCCGGGGCGGCCCAGCCGTTCGTACAGGCCGGTGCTGAGGGTCGCCCACTCGGGCCGAGTGAGGACCAGCGTGGCGCCGAACTCGCCCAGCACGGTCGCCAGGGCCAGCGCCCCGCCGCCCCGCAGCGCCGGGAAGGCCAGCGGCACCGTCACCGACCGGAACGCCGCGCCGCGACTGGCGCCCAGGGAGCGGGCGGCCCCCAGCAGCCGGGGTGGAATGGCCCGCAGCGCGGGCAGCAGCGAGCGCACCACCAGCGGCCACGCCAGCAGCGTGTACGCCGCGATCAGCATGGGCAGCGTGGCGGCCAGCACCGGGTACGCCAGCAGGTACCCGACCGCGAGGCTGACAGGGGAGACCATCAGCGGCAGCAGCGAGACCAGATCCAGCGCCCGCGACCCGGCCCGCCACGCGCCCAGCGCGTACAGGCCGCCCAGCAGGGTGGCGCCGGCCAGGGCCATCAGCCCGAAGCGCAGCGTGTTCCACACGAGCAGCGGCGTCGATTCGTCCGCCAGGACGCCCTGCCAGTACCCCAGCGTGAATCCCGACGCGCCCAGCACGCCCCGCAGCGCCACCGCCACCAGCGGCGCGAAACACACGAGCGCCACCACGCCACCCAAGAGCAGCAGCGCCGCCCGCGCCCCGCCCCGCGCGCGCGGCAGGCCCCCCAACGGCACGCCCACCCCACCGCGCGACAGTGCCACGTACGCCCAGGTCGCCAGCAGCGTGAACCCAAGCTGCCCCACGATCAGGGCACTCGCCTCCGACAGGCGCAGTTGCAGGGCCGTCAGGGTGTAGATCTCCACCTCCAGCGTCGCGAACCGCTCCCCACCCAGCGCCAGCGGCAGGCCGAAACTCAACGCCGAGTACAGGAACACCAGCACCACTCCCGCCAGCACCCCCGGCAGCGCCAGCGGGAGCGCCACGCCCAGCGCCGCCCGCCACCAGGGCGCGCCCAGCGACCGCGCCGCGCCCACCACGTTCCCCGGCACCCGCGCGAACCCCGCGTAACTCAGGCGCACCAGCACCGGCACGTTGAAGAACAGGTTCCCCAGCACCAGCAGCGTCGGCGTGTCACTCAGGTCTACCCCCGTCAGGCGCGTCACCCACCCCTGCGGACCCAGCAGCGCACTCAGGCCCAGCACCGCCACCAGCGTCGGCGTCACGAACGGCAACAGCAGCAGCCGCAGGAACAGCGATTTTCCGCGTACCTCGAAGCGCGACAGCAGGAACGCCAGCGGCACGCCGATCAGCGCCGCCACGCCCGCCGTCACGCCCGCCTGCGTCAAGGTCCAGGCAAGGCGACCCTGGAAGTACGGGTCACGCCACACGTCCAGGGTCACGCCCCCCTCCCGCAGCGTTCTGGCCAGCGGCAGGACGAGGCACAGCGCCACGAAGATCAGGCCGGGCAGGGCGAGGAGCCAACCCTGGAGTTTCGGGGACGTCATAGGGGGGCGCCTGCGGCGGGCTGCCCTACCCCCCAGCCCCCATCGCCAGGGGGCACGAGTGGGCTTCCGTTGCACTGGGCAAGAGATTTGACTGACGCAGCGTGTCGGAGTTGGGCGGTGACGTGTCCGGCCTCGACGCCATCCTCTGCTCCGCAGCTCTGCGAGTCCGGTACCGCCGAAGGCCCGCGCGCTGCGCGCACGACG
Source organism: Deinococcus actinosclerus (assembly GCF_001507665.1). Taxonomy (NCBI): domain Bacteria; kingdom Thermotogati; phylum Deinococcota; class Deinococci; order Deinococcales; family Deinococcaceae; genus Deinococcus; species Deinococcus actinosclerus. Next base: position 1,048,374 of record NZ_CP013910.1, read on the forward strand.
GCTCGTGGGCCAGGACGGTAGAGGGGCAGGGTGTCTCGGTGCATGTCGGCAGGTTCTACTTGTTCAGCTTGGGCAGAGTGGTTGATTTTGCCGCGCCCTCACCGGGCTCTGAGGACCTGCGTGACCCAGGCGTCCACAAGGCGCTGGGGGTTGGCGGCGACCTCGGCTTTCACGGTGGTGGGCTGGGGTTCCTGCGCGAAGGTGAACACGGGGTTCATGGTGGTGCCTTTCACGGCGGGGTAGATCCACATGCGGGTGGGAATATCGGCCTGGACGGGCGCGCCCAGCATGAAGTCCACGAATTTCCGGGCGAGGGCAGCCTGCTTGGTGCCTTTCAGGATGCCCACGCCTTCGAGCTGGGTGTAGGTGCTGCCGGGCAGGAAGAGGTTGGCGGTGGGGGCCTGCGCGGGAAGTTTAGCGGGGTTGAAGCCGTCGGCGTAGAAGACCTCGGCGGCGGGGCTGCTGGCGTAGGACAGGACGATGGGGTACTTGCCGCCGTTGCGGGTGAAGTCCTTGTAGTACGCGTCGCTCCAGCCGCGCGTGACTTTCATGCCCCCCTGCCGGGCGGCGCGCCACCACTGCCACGCGCCGGTCTCGCCGTAGTGGTTGACGGTGGCGAGCAGGAACGCGAGGCCGGGGCTGCTCGTGGCGGGGCTCTGCACGACCGTGAGCTTGGCGTAGGCGGGGGTCTTCAGGTCGTCGAGACTCCTGGGGAGCGCCACGCCGTTCTTCTCGAACCACGCGCGGTCGTAGTTCAGGGCCACGAAGCCGTAGTCCACGGTGTTCAGCAGGCCGTCGTCGCCCAGGCGGTACGCGGCGGGCACGCGGGAGAGAAGGGGGCTCTTGTACGGCTGGAGGATGCCGGCCTGCCGGGCGCGGGGCAGCAGGCTGTTGTCCAGGCCGTACACCACGTCGGCGATGGGGGCGCGGCGGGTGAGGATCAGGCGGTTCAGGAGTTCCCCGGCGTCGCCGCCCTTGATGAAGCGCACCTTCGCTTTGTTCTGCGTCTCGAACGCGGCGATGAGTTTCTTGTCCACGTCGAACGAATCGTGCGTGATGACGGTCAGGGTGGTCTGGGCACTGGCGGCGCCAGCGGCGGCGAGTGCGGTCAGCAGGATCAGTGTGTTGCGCATAAGAAAGTCCCCTCGCGTCACGAGGGGAAGCGGTGGGCCGTCACCACGGGTGTGGGCGGCCGGTCACGCTCCCTCCGCCGGAATGACCCGGATCAGGTTCCTGGGGTAAGTCTCAGCCCGCCCTTTGGCAGGCACCCCCGGTGACGCACCCGGCAGGATAGCGCAGGCCGCCGCGCGGGGAGTGTCCTGCGTCACCGGTTGCGGTTGCCGCACGCGGCGCGTGCCACCCTGGGCCATGCGGAATCTGCTCGTGTGGGTGGTCGTGCAGGATGAGGGGGGCCGGGTGCTGCTGGGGCGCCGGGACGGCTCGGCGTACGGGCATGGCCTGTGGGGCCTGCCGGGCGGTGGCGTGGAGCGTGGCGAGGGCCTGCCCGAGGCGGCCGCGCGCGAGGTGTGGGAGGAGACGGGGCTGAGCCTCGACCCGGCCGGGCTGTCCCTGCTGGGCGTGCGCCGCTACGAGGTGGACGGCGCGCAGGGCACGGACTTCCTGTTCCGCACGCTTGCCTGGGAGGGCGAGCCGCAGCCGCTCCACAAGACCTCCGAGGTCGCGTGGTTTGCCCCCGACGCGCTGCCGCCGGACGCCCTGCCGTGGATCGCGCCGCTGCTGGACGCCCACCTGCGGCGCGGGGCGCGCCTGACCGAGCAGCTGCGCGACGTGCGCGAGGCGCGGGTGATCGCGTGACGTTCCATCTGGTGGCGTGGCTGATCGTGCAGGACGACGCGGGGCGGGTGCTGCTGGGCCGCCGCTCCGGGTCGTCGTACGCCGATGGCCTGTGGGGCCTGCCGGGCGGGCACGTGGAGGCGGGGGAGACGCTGGCGCAGGCGGCGGCCCGCGAGGCGCTGGAGGAGGTGGGCCTGCGCGTGAACCCGGCGGCCCTGACCTGCCTGGGTGCCTGCCGCTACGACCTGGACGGCGTGGGGGGCCTGGACGTGTTCTTCCTGATCCGCGACTGGGCGGGCGAGCCCACACCGCTGGAGAAGACCTCGGAGGTCGGGTGGTTCGACCCGCACGCCCTGCCGGGGGACGCCCTGCCGTGGCTGCCGGGCGTGCTGGACGCGCACCTGCGCGGCGGGGTGCGCCTCTCGGAGATGCTGGACGGCTGGGCGGCCCTGAGGGGTGTGCCGCTGGCTGGCCGCTGAGGCCCGTCAGCGCGGTCGCCCCCTGAAGTGTGACCTGTGGTGTTCCTGCTGGATGAACACTTCTCCACTGGCGGCAACTCCTTCCATTTGAAATACTTCCATCTGAAATGAACGGAAGTCCTACCCTCACCCCCACCGCAGTCATGGACGACCTGTACGGCCTCGTCCGGCTGATCCTGCGGCTGTCCCGGCGCGTGCACCACGTCCTCGACGAGCCGCTGGAAACCGCGCTGGGCCTGAACACCAAGGAGCTGCTCGTGCTGGCGACCGTCATGGACGGCGCCGACACGCCCGGCGCCGTGGCGCAGGCACAGAACCTTCCCGCGCCCACCGTGACCCGCATGGTCACCAAGCTCGTCCAGGCGGGCCTGGTGCGCCGCGTCACCGACCCCAGCGACCTCAGGGTGCAGCGCCTAGAACTCACCCAGGACGGCCAGGCCACCCGCGCCCTCACCCGCGCCGTCGCGCAGGACATCGTCCACGCGCACTTCGGCCACCTGCCCCCCGAGCGCGTGCAGGCCGCCCTGGCCGCGCTGGCCGCCCTGGACACCGCCCTGCACGCCCCCTGCCCCACCCCCGGAGACCCCGCATGACCACCCCCGCACCCACCCCGGCCAGTCCGGCCCCGTCGCGCGAGAAGCTCCTCGCGTTCGTCGGTATCCTGACCGTGCTGTTCCTGTCCAGCCTCAACCTCACCGTCGTCGGCAGCGCCATGCCCCGCGTCATCAGCGACCTGGGCGGCTTCCACCTGTACGCCTGGGCGTTCACCGCGTACTCGCTGGCGACCACCATCACCCTGCCCATCGTGGGTACCGTCAGCGACCGCTACGGCCGCCGCCCCCTGATGCTGCTCGGCATCGCCGTGTTCACGCTGGGCAGCGTCCTGCTGGGCTTCGTGCAGAACATGGAGCAGCTGATCTTCCTGCGGGCCCTCCAGGGCATCGGCGGCGGCACCCTGATGGCCATGAGCTTCACCGCCATCGCCGACCTGTTCACGCCCATCGAGCGCGGCCGCTACCAGGGCTACACCGGCGCCGTGTGGGGCGTCAGCTCGGTCGTCGGGCCGCTCGTGGGCGGGTTCCTGACCGATCATCTGGGCTGGCGCAGCGTGTTCTTCGTGAACCTGCCCTTCGCGCTGCTCGCCGCGTACTTCATCTGGCGCTACTTCCGCCTGCCCGCCCCCGGCGCTCGCGGCCACTTCGACGCGCCCGGCGCGCTGCTGCTGAGCGTGTCCGTCACCACCCTGACCCTGGCCCTCTCGTGGGGCGGCGGCACGTACGCCTGGGGCAGCGCCACCATCCTGGGCCTGCTGGCCGCCACTGTCCTCACCTTCGGTGCGTACGCGTGGCACAGCGCCCGGCAGGAACGCCCCATCCTCGACCTGCGCCTCCTGAAGGACCGCGGCATCGCCATCGCGTCCGTCGCGGGCTTCCTGACGAGCGCGGGCATGTACGCCGCGATCCTGTACCTCCCGCTGTACATGCAGGGCGTGCGCGGCTCAAGCGCCAGCGGCAGCGGTCTGGCCCTGGCCCCGCTGATGTTCGGCATGATCCTGACCAGCACCCTCAGCGGGCAGGTCGTCAGCCGCACCGGCCGCTACAAGAACCTCATCCTGATCGGCGGTCTGGTCGCCACCGGCGCGCTGCTGCTGGCCACCACGCTGGGTACGGGCACGCCCATCCTGATCGCCGTGGGCATCATGGTCCTGCTGGGCCTGGGCCTGGGCCCCGTGAACAGCCAGCTGACCCTGGCCGTGCAGAACGCCGCGCCGCGCGAGCAACTGGGCAGCGCCACCAGCGGCAACCAGTTCTTCCGGCAGATCGGCGGGACCCTGGCCGTCAGCCTGTTCGGCGCGCTCGTGAACGCGCACCTGAACGCCAACCTCGCCTCGCAGCTGCCCGAACAGGCCCGCACGCTGCCCGCCCCCGTGCAGGACGCCATCGCCAACCCGAACCTGCTGACCAGCCCGCAGGCCACCGCGCAACTCGGCGCGGGCCTGGGCAAACTGGGCGACGCGAACCTCCTCCAGCCCATCCTCGACGCCCTGCGCGGCGTCATGGCCGGTGCGATCGATCAGGTGTTCCTGGTGTCCGCCGTGCTCGTGGGCCTCGCGTTCCTGGCGACCATCGCCCTGCCCGAACGCCCCCTGAAGGGCCGCGCCGGACTCGCCCCGCGTGCCGAGAAGATCGAGGTCAGCGCCACCGACTGATCCGGCCGGTCAGGCGTAGGGCGCGGAGGGGAAGGCCTCTTCGCGCCCTGCGCCTGTTCAGGGCACCGGCCAGCGGATCGTGCCCAGCTGATCGGTGCGCCACGCCCGTGAGTGGGCCTGCGCCAGCCGGGCCAGCACGTCCGGGTGAGGGTGCCCGTAGGTGTTGCGCCCCACGCTGATCACCGTGTCGGGCGGCGTGACCTGCGCGAGGAACGCCGCCGAGCTGCTGTGGCGACTGCCGTGGTGGGCGGCCTTCAGGAGATTCAGCGGTCCCACGGCCAGCGTGCCCTCGGCCGGATCGGGCAGGTCGCCCAGGAACGCGGCCCGCCACCCGCGCGACTCCAGGCGCAGGGCGACGCTGTTGTCGTTGTCCTCGGTGGACCACGCGGTCCCGGCGGGCCACAGGACGGTCAGGGAGGCGCCGTCGGAGGTGACCTGATCGCCCCGGCGGACCTCGCGCACCGGCACATGGCGTTCCTGCGCGGCCAGCAGCACGGCCGTCAGGACCGGATCGTCCGTCTTGCGCTGCCCGATCCAGACCTCCCCGACCGGCAGCTGGCGCAGGACGCTCGCGGCGCCCTCGATGTGATCGGTGTCGGCGTGGGTGGCGACGAGCACGTCCAGTGTCCGCACGCCCAGGGCCCGCAGGGTGGGCACGACCGTGTGCGCGCCCACGTCGTAGTCACTGCCCACCGAGCCGCCCGCGTCCACGAGGACCGTCAGGTGGGGCAGGCGGATCAGGGTGCTGTCCCCCTGCCCGACATCCAGAAAGACGACCTCGCGCGCGGGGTGCAGTCGTCCCGGCAGGGTCGTCAGCAGGAGGCAGGCCAGCCACGTGCCCAGCGCGGCGGGCGCGCGGACGCGGCCCAGCAGCCACAGCCACCCCGCCAGCACGGCCGCCCCGTAGGCCAGGAAGCCCCCCACGCCCACCTGCCCCCAGTTCAGCACCGGGGCGTGCCCGAAGGTCCGGGCGACCAGCAGCAGTGCGTCGGCCAGGACGCCGTTCACCACGTTCAGCGGCAGGGCCAGCGGTCCCAGCAGTCCCGCCAGGAAGCCCAGCGGGACCAGCGCGGCCATGAGCCCCTCCGCGAGCAGGTTGGCGGGCAGACCCACGAGCGGCACCTGCCCGAACGTCCCGGCGATGACCGGCAGCGTGCCCGCCTCGGCCAGCAGGGTCGCCGCCAAGCCCAGCCGCAGCCAGCGCGGCCAGCGCCCCGGCAGCAGCCCCGCTACCCGTTCGGACTGCGTCAGGGCCAGCACCGCCAGGAACGACAGCTGAAAACCCACGTCTGTCAGCCACAGCGGGAACAGCAGCAGGCATGCCAGCGCCGCCAGCGCGATCACGCCCAGCGGGTCGGGCCGCCCGCGCCCCAGCGCCAGGGCCAGCAGCACCGCGCCGCCCATCAGGACCGCCCGCGTGATGCTGGCCGAAGACTGCACGAGCAGTAGGTACGGCCCGAGCAGCCCCACCGGCAGCCCGAAGCGCCACGCGGGGGCCGCGCCCAGCCGCGTCAGGAGCAGGATCAGCGCGCCGGTCAGGATCGCCACGTTCTGCCCGGACAGCGCCATCAGGTGCGCCAGCCCCGCCCGCGCGAAGGCGTCCCGCACGGCTTCGCCCTCGCTGAACTGCTCACGGCTGATGTCGCCCCGGTCGCCGAGTTCGATGGCCTGCATCAGCGCGCCCTGCCGCTCCGTGAGGCCAGTGGTCAGGCCCCGGCGGAACCAGCCGCGCAGCCCGCCCTGCGGCTGGAACTCCCGCACCCTCGCGCCCACCAGCGCGCCGCCCGGCGTGACGCTCAGCAGCCCACCCTGCGCGCGGAACCACGCGGCCTGATCGAAGCCACCGGGGGTGCGGCGGCCCTCCGGGGCCAGCAGGCGGCCCGATACCCGCAGCCGCCCCGGTCCCTGCGTGGGCTTCGGCGCCAGGGTGAGGCGCGCAGGCGGGTCGCGCAGGGTCAGGAACTGCCCGTCCCACTCGCCCTGCACCGTCACCTGCGCCCCGAACCACGGTGTCAGGGTGTTCGGGCGGGTCAGGACCGCGTGCGCGGAGGCCCAGCCCGCCGCGCCGCCCAGCGCGACCAGCGCCAGCAGGACCGGCCGGGCGTGCCACAGCGCCAGTCCCGCGCCGGCCAGCAGCGCCGCCACGCCCCACGCCTGCCCCAGCGCCAGCAGGATCCCGCCGATCACGCCCGCCACCGCTGGAACTGGCCACGGCAGACTGCCCGCTCGGGCCCGGGGCGCGTTCAGAACGACACCAGCGGCCCCAGGGCCTTCAGCGCCGCCGGCCCGACGCCCTTCACGCGGTCCAGATCCGCCAGCGAGCGGTAGGGCCGGCCCGCCACGATCCGCGCCGCCAGCGCCGGGCCCACCTTCGGCAGGGCCTCGAGCTGCTCCAGGCTGGCCGAGTTCAGGTTCACCCGGCCCGAGATCAGCGGCGTGACGCTGGTCGTGGTGGGATAGACCGGCGCCTGCGGCGTGGTGGCGACAGGCGTAGTGGCGACAGGCGAGGTCGCGGCGGTCAGCGCGGCGCGGGTCACGGTCGGCACGCGCGGCTGCGGGAACAGGGCGGGCCCCAGGGTGAAGGCCGCCGCGAGCAGCACGGCCCCGCCCAGCAGGAGTGTCCAGGCGTCGGGCCAGGCTGCCCGGGATGTCCGGCGTGGCCTGGGCGCCGGGTGCCGGTCCGGGGGCACCGGACCGTGTCGTCCGGAGCCCGGGTCAGGGGCCGGCGGGGGCGCAGGGCGATGGGGGGTCGCCTCGGGGCTGGACATGCGGTCAGCTTAGAAGTCGGGGCGCAGGCGCGCTGCCGCAGATGCCCTTTGCCCGCCGGGCCCGGGTCATGCTACACTCCCGGAGTTTGCCTCCCGAGGGAGGCGTTCCCGCGTGACGCTGCGCGCCCGGCCAGGAGGCCGGCGGCTCCGCGAGAAGAAGAGGAGAGCACCATGAAGCGTACCTACCAGCCCAACAACCGCAAGCGCGCCAAGACCCACGGCTTCCGCGCCCGCATGAAGACCAAGTCCGGCCGTAACATCCTCGCGCGTCGCCGCGCCAAGGGCCGTCACCAGCTCACCGTCGCCGACGAGTAAGCTCCCCCACGGAGCGGCCCTCATCGCACAGTCAGACCTTCCCAGCGCCACCCAGGATCGGCCCCGCCGTCCGGTGGCGCTGGACTCGTTACGGGGCGACCGCGATTTCCGCAAGGTGCGCGCCCACGGCCAGGCGGTGCGCGATCCCCTCTTCACGCTGCGCGTCACCGAGTACCGCCCGCGCCACGGGGAAGTGTGGCAGCCGCGCGCGATCATCGGCATCGTGGTGAGCAAGAAGACCCTCAGGCGCGCCGTGGACCGCAACCGCGCCCGCCGCCGCGCCCGCGAGGCCCTGCGCACCCTGCCCGGCGGTCTCCCGGCCTGCCGCGCCATCCTGCTCCCCAACCCCGCCATCCTGACCGTGCCGTTCGCGGATCTCCAGGCGGCGCTGGAACGCGCGCTGAAACGCGCCCCCACGCGCGGCCGGGGCGGCAAAGCTGGCGGCGGCGGGAACCCGGGCGGGGGGCGGCGCGTACCTGCCCCCGTGCCCCCAGCCGCCCCCCAGCCCGCGCTAGACTCACCGGAACCCGACCCGCAGGGGGAACGCGCGTGAACGCGCCCCGCAAACTGATGGTCCGGGCCGTCCGTTCCTACCAGCAGCACCTCTCGCCCCGCAAGCCCGCGCCCACCTGCCGCTTCACCCCGACCTGCTCGGAGTACGCCGCGCAGGCCATCGAGCGGCACGGCGCCGTGAAGGGCGGCTGGCTGGCCGCGTGGCGCGTCCTGCGCTGCAACCCCCTGGTGCCCGGTGGGTTCGACCCCGTCCCCGAGCATTTCCCCAAGAGGCAACCCCGAAACCCATGAAGACACGACACCTGCTTCCAATCGCTGCCCTGGGCGGCATGCTGCTGCTCAGCGGCTGCGGTCAGACCGGCCCGCTGCCCACCTTCGGGAAGGCCATCACGCCCGAATGGATCAAGACCGACTTCGACGGTCAGCCCGGCGACGAATTCATCGCCACGAGCAACCTCCAGGACGTGGTGTTCAATGCCCGCGGTGAGATCATCGGCTGGTACGTCAAGGGTTACGCCGGCACCCCCTACATCAAGAAGAAGGGAGACGGCACCTACGACTTCAGCGCCCTGACCAACCAGAAGGGCATCGTGAACATGGTCGCCGGGCGCAAGGCCCTGGCCGTCGAGGACAAGGCCGCCGGGCTCGACCCCGCGCAGACGGCCGAGACGAGCGAACCGACCGGCCTGACCACCGACCTGAAGGCCAACCGTCAGGACGCCGTGTTCCGCTACACCCAGGGCGGCGTGACCGTCACGAAGACCGTCACGCTGCACCCCCGCAACTTCAAGGTCGACCTGAAGACCGAGGTCACGGGCGGCCCCGAGCGCGTGAACATCCTGTTCCCGGGTCTGGGCAAGGCCGACAACCCGCGCGTGCAGGCCTACGCGCAGGGCGGCGCGCAGCCTGCCGCCGTGCAGGGCAGCGGCACCCTGAGTGTCGAGAACGTCCAGTACGCCGCGCTGCAGGAAAACCCCAGCCAGATCGCGCACGCGCTGATCATCCGGCCCCAGGGCGGCACGCAGGTGAACACCACCCTGACGGGCGGCGCGCAGGGCCTGATCACGGCGTCCGTGCCGGCCAGCAGCAACCTGGAAGTGTACGGCGGCAAGAACGAACTGATCCACCTGTACCAGAGCGGCTACACCGAACTGCCGGGCCTGTTCAAGCCGAACTTCTTCGGTCAGATCAGCCTGCTGATCGTGAAGCTCATGGAGCAGCTGTACAAGTTCATCGGGAACTGGGGGCTGGTGCTGGTCGTCCTGACGATCCTGCTGCGCGCCATCATGTGGCCCCTGATGCAGGCGCAGGGCCGCACCACCGCCCGCATGCAGGTCATGCAGCCCAAGATCAAGGAGATCCAGGAGAAGTACAAAGACCGCAAGGACATGGACTCCCAGCGGGCCATGCAGGCGGAGATGCAGCAGCTGTACCGGGACTACAACTTCAACCCGGCCGGGTGCTTCTCCACCTTCATTCCGTTCCCGGTGCTGATCGCGCTGTGGTCCACGATCCGCAACTTCGAGTTCGACAGCGGCTTCCTGTGGCTCCCGGACCTCGCGATTCCCGATCCGTTCTACCTGCTCGCCGTGGTGTACCTGATCGTGAACATCGGGCAGCTGTACGTCATGACCCGCAAGAACCCGGATATGTTCCGCCAGCAGGCGTTCATCTACCTGATCTTCCTGTACTTCGCGCTGACCTTCCCGGCGGGCGTGACGATCTACATCATCCTGTCCACCCTGATCGGCATCGGGCAGCAGATCCTGATCAACCGTCAGGTCGAGAAGGAAACCGCCAGCATCGGCCAGAAGGTCGAGAAGGCCCCGGCCCGTCCGGCCACGAAGGCCAGCAAGACCATCGACGCACCCAAGAAGTAACGCCGAGGTCGCAAGTGAAAGCGCCCACCCCTGACTGCGGGTGGGCGCTTCCGTTCAGGTGTCAGGCCTTGTCGGAGTCAGCCTTCTTATCGGGATCGGTGGTGGCGCCGCTGGCGGGCAGGCTGCCCTGCATGCTCCCGAACGAGGACGGGTTCACGTCCGTGCCGCCCTGTGCGTCGGACCGGGGGTCGGTGGTGAGGCTCACCTGCTGCGCCTGCGAGGTGGTGTTCCCGGCGTCCGCATTCGCGTCGCTGACCCCGGTGTACTGGCCCTTGGTGGCGGCGTCCCCGGCGTTCTTGGGCGTGCCGGTGTTCCACTGGCCCTGGTCGTTGATGGTGTCCTGTGAGACGTTCGCGTTCGCCTGCCCGTTCGGTCTGCCTTCTCCCATGTCATGCCCTCCCGCCCCGCCTGCGCGGAGCACCTGAACTGAAGTGTGTCGCCCAGCGTAGGCCCCCGCAGGCGGGCGCCGGGTGGGGGCCGCGTTCACGAGACCTTACGGCCCGCGCAGGCTCAGCGGCCCTCGCCCTCGCCGCCCTCGCGTTCCCCGCCGAAGGTCGCCTCCAGGCCCGCTGCGAGCTGCTCCTTCTCCTGGGCGCTCAGGCGGGCGGTGGGGTGCAGGGGCAGGTAGGTCGGTTCGGGCATGCCACCACTCCGGACCTCCTTGGCCGCCTCGTCCGCGTCCCGGCCGTACCCAGGGACGTTCACGTTGAACCGGCTGCGGCCCTCGTCCACGTGCCGCTGCACCAGCCACGACACGGGCGCCACGTTGCTGTACCAGGGCCACACGGTCGCGTGGCTGTGGCAGTCCGCGCAGGCGCGCGTGAACAGCGCCTCGGTCTGCGGACTGTCCCACCTGGGCTGCGCCTGAACGGTGGGGTTGGCGTGCGCCCGGCCGTAGGGCACGAGCTGGATCAGCACGAACAGGGCGATCAGGCCCAGCAGCAGGCGGGGCAGCAGGGGGCGGCGGGCGGGATTCAGTCTCATAGGGTCCTCCGGGAAACGTCCGGGCTTCAGCGTCGGCGGCGCGGGCCGGGGCAGGATGTGGAGCGGCTTGCGGGAATGTTGGGGTGGTGCAGGGGACGGGGGCAGCCGACCACCGTCGTCACTGCCCCCGTGCGCCGCCCGCCTATACCCGGTGGCGCAGCAGGCGCAGGCCCATGAACACCACGAACACCGTGCCGCCCTCGTGCGCCAGGACGCCCAGCGGCAGCGGCACCTTGCCCGCCACGGCGAGCGGCGCGACGATCAGGATTACCCCGAACGCGAAGGCGAGGTTGGTGATCACGGTGCGCCGCGCGTCCCGGGCCAGCCGGACCGCGCCCGCCAGTTTCCCGAGGTCGTTCTGCATGAGCACCACGTCCGCGCTCTCGATGGCGACGTCGGTGCCCGAGGCGACCGCCACGCCCAGGTCGGCGCGGGCCAGGGCGGGGGCGTCGTTCACGCCGTCCCCGACCATGGCGACCGGGCCGGGCAGCTCCCCGATCAGGCGCAGCTTGTCCTCGGGCAGCAGGCCCGCGCGGAACTCGCTGAGGCCCACCTCGGCGGCCACCGTGCGGGCCACCTCCTCGCGGTCGCCGGTCAGCATGACGCGGTGCGTGACGCCGCTGGCCTTCAGGGCGTCCAGCGCGGGGCGGATGTCGGGCCGCAGGGCGTCCGCGACGCCCATCACGCCGCTCACGCGGGGGCCGACGCCCACGATGACGCTGGAGCTGCCGCGCGCGCCCATGTCACCCAGGGCCGCCTGCTGCGCGGCGTCCAGGGTCGCGCCCTGCCTCTGCGCGAGGCGGAGGTTCCCTGCCCACGCGACCTGCCCGTCCGGCAGACGGGCCTCGATGCCGTGCCCGGGAATCGCCTGCGCGTCCGTGACCGTCAGGGGGGTCACGCCACGCTCGCGGGCAGCGGTGACGATCGCCTGCGCGATGGGGTGCTCGCTGTGGGCTTCCAGTCCGGCGGCCAGCGCCAGGGCCTGCGCGTCGTCCTCTGCGTGCACGGCGGTCAGGGTCATGCGGGCCTGGGTCAGTGTGCCGGTCTTGTCGAACGCGACGGTCTGCACGCCCGCCAGGGCGTCCAGCGCGGCGCTGCTCTTGAACAGCACCCCGGCGCGCGCGGCGGCCGCCATCGCCGAGAGCATCACGGCGGGCGTGCTGATCACCACGGCGCAGGGGCTGGCGACCACCATGAATGTCATGGCGCGGTACCACGCGTCGTCCACGCTCAGGCCGAAGCCGTATCTGAGCAGGGCGTATGCGGCGGGCACGAGGGCCAGCACGATCATCGCGTACGGGCTCTCCCAGCGTTCGGTGAGGCTCTCGGTGCGGCTCTTCTGCGTCTGCGCCTGCTCCATCAGGCCCACCAGCCGCGCCAGGGTGCTCTCGCCTGCCGGGCGGACCACTTCGGCCTCCACGCTGCCGTTCAGGTTCACGGTGCCGGACGCCAGTTCCGCGCCGGGCACCTTGTCCACCGGGACGCTCTCGCCGGTGATGGGGCTCTCGTCCACGCTCGTCTGGCCCCGGATGACCCGCGCGTCGGCGGCGACGCGCTCGCCGGGCCGCACGACGAGCAGGTCCCCGATGCGGATCTCGCCCAGCTCGCACCACCTCTCCACGCCGTCCCGGCGGACGGTGGCGCCCTCGGGGTTCAGGTCCATCAGGGCCTGGATGGCGCTGGACGTGCGGCCCATCGCCCAGTCCTGCAGGGTGTTGCTCAGGCTGAACAGAAAGAGGAGGATCGCGCCGTCCGCCGCCTGCCCGATGCTCGCCGCGCCCAGGGCCGCGAGCACCATCAGCAGGTCCACGTCCAGTTTGCGCTCTGCGAACAGCGAGTGCAGCGCCTCGCGCCCGGCGGGAATGCCGCCCGCCAGGAACGCCGTGACGTACCCGGCCCACTGCAGGGCCGGGAGGTGCAGGAGGTACTGACCGGTCAGGCCCACGAGCAGGCCCGCCAGGGTCAGGGCGGTCAGGGTGACGGCGCGGCGCAGCTCCGGCGACATCGTGAAGTGCGGCTCAGGCCGGGCGCTCGGGGGGGTGAGGGTCTGGGTGGTCACGGGGGGCCTCCGGAGTGGGGGAGAGGGACGACCCTCCTTAATAGGAAGGATTCTCAATAAGAGAATTCTACTCCCCCCGCCCCCCGAACTCAACGCAGAACACCCACCGGAATGCTCGGCAATCCCGGCCCCAGAACAGGCGAGGGGGCCGCCCCCTTCCACGCGAGAAGAAGGCGGCCCTCCGTCAGACCGTCTGCCTGTTACTGCCCCTGACCCATCGAGAAGCCCGGCACGCCGTCGAAGGTGTACAGGTGCTCGGTCTTGATGAAATCCAGCCCGCTGCCCAGCAGCGCCGTTAGCAGCGCCACCACGTCCGCGTGCTCTACCGGCTCGTCCGCGCCCGCCAGGAAGCGGCAGCGCCAGTGGTCCGCGCGGAACGTCTCCGGCTGCCCGCCCGGCCAGACCTTCACGCCCCGGTTCGTGATCATGCTCAGCCGCAGCCGCCCGGTCGCCAGCGCCTCCAGCCGCGCGGCCAGCACCGCCGGGTCCCGGTCCGCCTCGGCCCACTCGAAGAACACGTCCGTGCCCACCAGGGTCTTCACCACGTCCCGGCGCCCCGGCTGCGGCGCGGGCGCCGGCAGCTGCCCCGGGCCCCGGCGCGCGGCGGGCAGCACCTGCGGCTCCTGCCCCAGCCGGGCGATCACGGCGTCCGCGAACTCGCGCGTGCCGACCCGCTCGCGGGTGTGTTCCCCCGCGATGTCGGCGGTGTGCACGCCGTCTTCCAGGGCGCGCAGCCACGCGTTCTGCACCCGCACCGCCACGTCGTGCTGCCCCAGGTGCCCCAGCATCATGACCGCCGCCTGCAGCAGCCCGCCGGGGTTGGCGACGTTCTGCCCGGCGATGTCCGGCGCGCTGCCGTGAATCGCCTCGAACAGCGCGAAGCTCGGGCCGATGTTCGCGCTGCCCGCCAGCCCCACCGAGCCCGTCACCTCGGCCGCCACGTCACTGATGATGTCCCCGTACAGGTTCAGGGTCACGACCACGTCGTAGCGTTCGGGGCGGGTCGCCAGCCGCGCGGTGCCGATGTCGATGATCTGGTGCTCCTGTTCGAGGTCCGGGTACTCGGCGCCGATCTCGCGGAACACCTGATGGAACAGGCCGTCCGTGAGCTTCATGATGTTGTCCTTGCTCAGCGCCGTGACCTTGCGCCGCCCGTGCGCGCGGGCGTACTCGAAGGCGTAGCGCACGATCCGCTCGCAGCCGTCCCGCGTGACGAGTTTCAGGCACTGCACGACCTCGCGCGTCTGGCGGTGCTCGATCCCGGCGTACAGGTCCTCCTCGTTCTCGCGGATGATCACCACGTCCGTGCCCGCGTGGTGGCTGGGTACGAACGGCGCGTAGGCGCGGCAGGGCCGGACGTTGGCGTACAGGCCCAGCGTCTTGCGCAGCGTGACGTTCAGGCTCTTGTACCCGCCGCCCTGCGGGGTGGTGATGGGCGCTTTCAGGAGCACGCCCGCCGCGCGCAGGGTCTCCCAGGTGTCGGGCGTGAAGCCGCTGGTGTGGCCCTCGCGGTACACGGCCTCGCCGATGCGGATCGGGACGGGCTGGATGCGCGCCCCGGCGGCGGCCAGGATCCGCAGGGTGGCGTCCATGATTTCGGGGCCGATGCCGTCCCCATGGGCGACGGCGACGGTGGTGAGGGGCGCGGCGGCAGTGGTCTCCAGGGTGAGTTGCGTCATGATTCCTCCAAAGAGCGACATTAAATACGCGAAAAGTATGTCGTATTTTGTGTGCTAAGGTCAACCTACCCATGACCACGCCCGCCCCGTGGACGTTCCTGACCAACCACACCCACGTCCTGCTGTGCCTCCAGCAGCGCCCCGGCGACACCCTGCGCGAGGTCGCCGTGCGCGTCGGCATCACCGAACGCGCCGTGCAGCGCATCGTCCGCGACCTCGAGGACGCCGGCGTCCTGACCCGCGAACGCCAGGGCCGCCGCAACACCTACCGCCTCCAGCCCAGCGCGCCCCTGCGCCACCCCCTCGAAGCCCACCACAGCGTCGGCGAACTCCTCGACCTGCTGCGCTGAGCAGGCCACCGGCGCGTGCCACTGTCCGGTCCCGGACACCGTCCGCCCGGCCCGGAACCGCCCCGGCACGGCCGCACCACGCCGTCCCGGCATCTGCCCGGACAGCCAGGCGGGACGCCGGGTGCACGCTCGCGCCGCCGCCCGGGCCGCCTGTGCCATACTCCCGGCACCCACAGTTCAACCGCCCCCGGCCCCGCAACGACGCGGTGGGCTGACCCACGGAGGTACCCCATGAAGAAGGCACTGTTCCTGAGCGTCCTGGCCCTGTCGTCCCTCGCCGCCGCCGAAATCCGCGTGGGCGTGATCGTCTCCGCGACCGGCCCCGCCGCCAGCCTCGGCATCCCCGAGAAGAACACCGTGGCCCTGCTGCCGCAGACCATCGCCGGGCAGCCGGTCGTGTACACCGTCCTCGACGACGCCTCCGACACCACCGCCGCCGTCACGAACGCCCGCAAACTCATCCAGGAAGGCAAGGTCGACCTGATCATCGGCACGACCACCACCCCCGCCTCCCTGGCCATGATCGACGTCGTGGCCGAGGCCAAGGTGCCCATGATCAGCCTCGCCGCCAGCGAGGGCATCATCAAGCCCGTGGACGCCAAGCGCGCCTGGGTATTCAAGACCCCCCAGACCGACGCCCTGATGGCCGCCGCCATCGTGCAGCACATGGTGCAGAACAAGGTCCGCACCATCGGCTACATCGGCTTCAACGACGCCTACGGCGAGGGCTGGGCCAGCGAACTCAAGAAGAACGCCGCCGCGCGCGGCCTGAAGGTCGTCGCGGAGGAACGCTACGGCCGCAGCGACACCAGCGTCACCGGCCAGATCCTCAAACTCGTGGCGGCCAGGCCCGACGCGATCCTGATCGGCGCGTCCGGCGTGCCCGCCGTCCTGCCGCAGAAAGCCCTGAAAGACCGCGGGTACGCGGGCAAGATCTACCAGACGCACGGCGTCGCCAACGCCGACTTCCTGCGCGTCGGGGGCCGCGACGTCGAGGGCGCGATCCTGCCCGCCGGGCCCGTCCTCGTGGCCGACCAGCTGCCCGGCACCAACCCCACCCGCAAGGTCGGGCTGGCCTACATGAACCTCTACGAGGCGAAGTACGGCAAGGACACCGTGAGCACCTTCGGCGCGCACATGTGGGACGCGGGCCTGCTCATGCAGAAGGCCGTCCCTGCCGCCCTGAAGAAGGCCAAGCCCGGCACGCCCGCCTTCCGCGAGGCGCTGCGCGACGCCCTGGAAGGCACCCGCAACGTCATCGGCGCGCACGGCATCTTCAACCTGAGCGCGACCGACCACCTGGGCCTCGACGCCCGCAGCCGCGTCATGGTGCAGGTCGTGGACGGCACCTGGAAACTGCTGCCCAGCCGCTGACCCTGCTCCCCCCGCCGGCCCGGCGCGCTCACGGCAGGTGAGGGCCGGGCCGGTTGCCCCGCCGCTGCGCCCAGCCGCTGCCCCCGCCCCCTCACTCCATCCGGGCTGCCCCCACGGGCGGCCGAAAGGCGCGAATCCCCCATGCAGATCTTCGACCCGAGTATCTTCCCGATCCTGGCGGCGGACGGCCTCACGAACGGCGCGGTGTACGCGCTGCTGTCGCTGTCGCTGGTGCTGGTGTTCGCCGTGACCCGCGTCATCTTCGTGCCGCTGGGCGAATTCGTCGTGTTCGGCACCCTGACCCTGGCCGCCCTTCAACTCGGCCGCGTGCCCGGCACCCTGACCCTGGTGCTGATCCTGCTCGGCCTCGCCGCCCTGATGGACGCCGCCGGGCACCTGCGCCGGCGGCAGGCCGGGCGCGCCGCCCTGACGCTGGGCGGCGCGCTGGTGCTGGGCGGGTGTGCCTGGGCGCTGACGCACTGGCTCGCGCCGCTGAAGCCCCCCCTCCCGGTGCAGGTGCTCCTGACCCTGGCGCTCGTCGCGCCGCTGGGGCCGCTGCTGTACCGCACGGTCTTCCAGCCGCTCCAGAACGCCACCGTCCTCGTGCTGCTCATCGCGTCCGTGGCCCTGCACCTCGTCCTGACCGGCGTGGCGCTGGTGTTCTTCGGCCCGGAAGGCTCCCGCACGCCACCCTTCGCTGAAGGGAACGTCACGCTGGGACAGGTGACGCTCAGCACCCAGAGCCTGCTCGTGATGCTCGTCTCGGCCCTGCTCATGCTGGCGCTGTACCTGTTCTTCGAGCGCACCATGCCCGGCAAGGCCCTGCGCGCCACCGCCGTCAACCGCCTCGGCGCGCGGCTCGTCGGCATCAGCCCGTCCGCCGCCGGCACGCTGACCTTCACGCTGGCCGCCCTGATCGGGGCGCTGGGCGGCATGCTGATCGGCCCGTCGGTCGCCATGACTTACGACAGCGGCTTCCTGATCGGCCTCAAGGGCTTCGTCGGCGCCATCATCGGCGGACTGGTCAGCTATCCGCTGGCGGCGGCGGGCGCCCTGCTGGTGGGCCTGATCGAGAGTTTCGCCTCGTTCAGCCTGTCGGGCTGGAAGGAGGTCATCGTGTTCACCCTGATCCTGCCCGTGCTGCTGTGGCGTTCCCTCGCCACCCGCCACACCCCGGAGGACGAGGAATGACCGTCCCCGCCGAGCCTGCCGCGCGGCGCGCCCTGCCGCTGCGCGCCGCGCTGAGCGTCCTGGCGGTCGTGATCGCCGCCGCGCTGCCCCTCGTCCTGCCGCTCTTTCAGGTGACGCTGCTCGTCAACGTCATCATCTTCGCCATCGTCGCCGTCGGGCTGGTCCTGCTCACCGGCATCCTGGGCCTGACGAGCTTCGGGCAGGCGGCCTTCATGGGCGTCGGCGCGTACACCACCGCCCTGCTGACCACCCAGGCCGGCTGGAGCCCCTGGCTGACCCTGCTCGCCGGCTTCGCCGTGACGGGCGTCATCGCGCTGATCCTGGGGCTCGTCACGCTGCGCATGCAGGGCCACTACCTGCCGCTCGCCACCATCGCCTGGGGCATCAGCCTGTACTACACGTTCGGCAACACCCCCGCGCTGGGCGGCTTCACCGGCCTGACCGACATCCCACCCATCGGGGTGTTCGGCGCGGCCCTGACCTCGCCCCGGCACTTCGCGTACCTCGCGCTGATCGCCCTGGGCCTGACCGGGCTGGGCGCGCAGTTCCTGCTGTCCTCCCGCACCGGCCGGGCCCTGCGCGCCCTGCGGGGCGGCCCCG
This sequence comes from Deinococcus actinosclerus, assembly GCF_001507665.1. Taxonomy (NCBI): domain Bacteria; kingdom Thermotogati; phylum Deinococcota; class Deinococci; order Deinococcales; family Deinococcaceae; genus Deinococcus; species Deinococcus actinosclerus. The sequence continues at coordinate 1,066,569 of NZ_CP013910.1, forward strand.
TCGTCGCCGAGGCGTTCGGCGTGAACCCCTTCGCGCTGAAGGTGCAGGTGTTCGTCCTCAGCGCCCTGATGGCCTCGCTGGCCGGGTGGCTGTACGCGCACAGCCAGCGCTTCGTGAACCCCACGCCCTTCAGCCTCCAGGCCGGGATCGAGGCGCTGTTCATGACCGTCGTCGGCGGTCCCGGGCACGTGTGGGGCGCGCTGCTGGGTTCCGGGCTGATCACCACCCTGCGCGAGTGGCTGCGCGGCGCGCTGCCCGCCCTGATCGGCGCGCAGGGAAACTTCGAGGTGATCGTGTTCGGCATCCTGATCATCCTGACTCTGCAGTTCGCCCGGCGCGGCCTGTGGCCCCTGCTCGACCGCGCGCTGCCCGCCCCGCCCCCCGCGCCCCCGCCCGGGTGGGCGCCCTGCCCGTGCGGGCCAAGCCCCAGCCGGGCGCGCCCCTGCTGGAGGTCGAGCGGGCCGTCAAGCAGTTCGGCGGGCTGCGCGCCGTGTCCGACGTGAGCTTCAGCCTGCGCGCCGGGGAGATCCTGGGCCTGATCGGCCCGAACGGCGCGGGCAAGAGCACCCTGTTCAACCTCGTCACCGGCGTCAGCCCCGCCACGGGCGGCCGCGTCACCCTGGGCGGCCAGGAGGTCACGCGCCTCCCGGCCCGGCAGATCCACCGCCTCGGCGTGGCCCGCACCTTTCAGCACGTGCACCTGCAACCCGACCAGACCCTCCTGGCGAACACCATGATGGGCGGCTACGCCCGGGGCCGCGCCGGCCTGCTCGCCAGCCTCCTGCACCTCGAACGCGCCGAGGAAGCCGCGCTGCACCACGAGGCCCTGCGCCAGCTCGAGCGCGTCGGCCTCGGCCCGCACGCCTACACCCTCGCCGGGAACCTCGCGCTGGGCCAGCAGCGCATCCTCGAGATCGCGCGCGCCCTGGTTGCCGACCCCACCCTGCTCCTTCTCGACGAACCGGCCGCCGGTCTGCGCTACGGCGAGAAACTCGAACTGATCACGCTGCTGCGCCGCCTGCGGGACGAGGGCGTGACCATCCTGATCGTCGAACACGACATGAACCTCGTCATGACCCTCGTGGACCGGCTGGTGGTCATGAACTCCGGGGAAAAACTCGCGGAGGGCAGCCCGGACGAGATCCGCGCCCACCCCGCCGTGCGCGAGGCGTACCTGGGCGTCGACCTTGAGGAGGGCGCCGCGTGACCCCGCCCACCCCACTGCTCGACGTCCGCGACCTGCACACCCGCTACGGCCGGGTGGAGGCCCTCGGCGGCGTGAGTCTCCAGGTGCCCCAGGGGCAGATCGTCAGCGTGATCGGCGCGAACGGCGCGGGCAAGACCACCCTGATGAACGCCGTCATGGGCGTCCTGCCCGCGCAGGGCCACCTGAACTATGCCGGCGAGGACCTGCGCGGCGTGCCCCTCGAGGGCCGCGTGGCGCGCGGCATCAGCCTCGTGCCCGAACGGCGCGAACTGTTCGCGTCCATGACCGTGCAGGACAACCTCCAGCTCGGCGCGTACCTGCGCCGCCGCCAGCCCTGGCGCGCCGACCTCGACACCGTCTACGGCCGTTTTCCCCGCCTGCACGAACGCCGCACCCAGCTCGCCGGGACGCTCTCCGGCGGGGAGCAGCAGATGCTCGCCATCGGCCGCGCCCTGATGACCCGCCCCCTCCTGCTGCTCCTCGACGAACCCAGCCTGGGCCTCGCCCCGCTGATCGTGCGCGACATCCTGCGGATCGTGCAGCGCCTGCGCGACGACGGCGTGACCATCCTGCTCGTCGAGCAGAACGCCCGCGCCAGCCTCGCCATCAGCGACAGCGCCTACGTCCTCGAGACCGGACAGGTGACCCTCAGCGGCCCCGCGGCGACCCTGGCCCGCGACGAGAGCCTCACTGCCAGTTACCTGGGTGGGTAGACCGCCCATCCCCGCGGCCTGACGTCGCCCGCCGCAGCTACTCCAGCTGCGGCTGACGTTTCGGACTGAGGGAGCGGTCGAGCGTGCCGAGAAAGTAGGCGAACGTGAGTCCCTGACGCGGCAGCGTGGCGGAGGGTGCCACGTCCGGACGCAGGGGGGCCAGCCGGAAGCCGTCCTCGTACGCGTCGATCAGGGTCTCCAGGGCGACGTCGGCGGACTCGGCGGACAGGGACGTGTCCACGGCGAACTCGAGGAGCCGTCGCCGGATGGCGGAGCGCGCTGGGAGGGGCAGGGAGTTGGGCATCAGGGGAAGTTACGACTGGGGGGACATGCTGCACATCAGGTGCCAGTACGTCACGAGGGTATGCACCTGCTGTTGGAATTCGGTAAACGTGCCGGGCTTGATGAGGTAACTGACGGCGCCCTGCGCGTAGGCGGCGGTGATGTCCGCCGAGTCGGCGGACGTGGCCAGCACCACGACGCGCACCTGCGTCAGGGCAGGGTCGTCCCGGATGAGGTTCAGCAGGGTCAGCCCGGGTGAGCCGGGCATGTTCAGGTCCAGCAACACGAGATCCGGGGCCGCGCCGCTCGCGGCCTCGCGGCGCAGCCAGGCGAGCGTGTCACGGGGGTCGGGAAGGACATGCAGCCGGGCGAGATCGGCGTACGGTTCGAAGGCCGCTTCGGCCAGAAGCTGAGCCGCGGGTTCATCGTCAACCAGAAGAATCTGAAGAGGACGGAGAGGAGTGATGAGACTCATCCCTTGCAGGGTGGCAGAAGTGACAGGAGCCGCAAAGAGTGGCTGGACACTGCCAGAGCCTTTGTCTACTGATCGCCCGGCGCGACCGAGGCCGTGGCGGCTCCTGCGCGCCAGTCAGGCGTTCGGCACCACGCGCCGGCGCCCAGGCCCGAACGCAGGAAGGCGACCCGGAGGCCGCCTTGATTTCTTCACGCTGGGGCGCTATTCACCCGGGGGCAAGCCTGCGCCGCGTCCCCTATCTGGTTTCGGCGGCGAGGTTCAGCACGGCCTTTTTCAGTGTGACGGCCCCGGCTCCGGCGGCCAGCACCTCACCGGTGGCGCCGTCCACGATCCGGGCGACGGCGCGCGCGGCGCCGCTCCCGTCCGGTTCCACGCTGATCTCCAGGCGTTGCCCGTGCCCGAGGCTGGTGGCGGCGGTGTTCAGGCACCAGTCGGCCCAGTTGATCTTCTCGGGCGGCGGGGCGCTCGCCTTCGCCTCCTGTTTCTCGCGGTACGCCTGGGTCTTCTGGTCCACGTGGGTGCGGATGACCTCGAAGCGCTCGGGGTTGCTCAGGGTGTCGAAGGGCACCTCGTCGCCGCTGTCCGGGTGGTGCACCAGCGCGTCGGGCTGCAATTTCTTCACGACGCTCGCCATGATGCGCACCTCGGCGGCCGGGACGTCCCAGGGCGCGTCGTCCTCGTGGTCCGGCCCGGGCTGGGTGCCGGGGGCGGCGGTCTCCACGAGGCGCGCGACCACGCGCTGCTGTTCGGGTTCCAGTTCCGTGATGATCCGGGCGGCGGCGCGGTACGAGCGGGCCTGCGCCTCGTTCTTCGGCTGGATGCCCAGCGGATCGAGGACCCTGGCCACGTCGGACGCGTCGATCAGCCGGCTGGCCTGCGGGGGCGTGAAGCCCCAGCGGTCCTGCAAGTAGGCCTCGAAGGAGTCGTACGAGGCGCGGTAGAAGCCGTTGTCGCGGATTTCCGAGAGGGCCTGCCCGGTGCGGCGGAAGTCACGCAGGCCGTCCCGGACGGTCTGTTCCAGGGCCGAGAGTCGCGCGGACTCGTGGGGAGCGAGGGGAGCAGCAGAGGTCACCTGCTGAGTATGCCGAACGGAGCAGGTCGCGGCCACTGCGCGGCGTGAGGCCGCAGGCGGTGACGCGGCGCCGGACGCGGCCACGCGGGGGCGCCGGGGTCAGTTGATCTCGATCAGCTCCGCCAGCAGGAACGGCTTGAGGGTGTCGAGGACCAGCCGGGGCGGGGCGGCCGTGCGCTCCAGCAGGGTGCGGATGTTGCCGCTGTCGGAGATCAGGTTCAGGATGCGGTACTGGGTGCGGGTCACGGGTTGCGTCTCGCTCCACTTGGCGGTGAACCGCAGGCGCCGGTTCCAGTCCGGGAAGGTGCGCAGCAGCGGTTCCCACGCGGCGTTGTCCTCCAGCAGCCGGCGCAGCGCCGGGTCGCGGCGCAGGTTCATGGTGCGGTTGGGGGGCGGCTGATCCACCTCGAAGGTGAACACCCCGGCGTCCAGACTGGCCATGAACTGCAGCGCGTGATCGCCCCGCAGCCGCCCCGCCTCGGCGTGCGTGATCTCGCCGCGTTCCAACCACAGCTGCCCGCCGCGGACGTGATCCACGCTGAGCCGCCCGGCGCGTCCGCTGGTCAGGAACATCTGCATGACGGACAGGAAGGGAAAGACTGCCAGATCGCCGCGTACCATAGGTAAGGCCCAGTGTAGGGTGCCTGCCCCCGCCACGCGAGGGGGCCCCCCGGCGGGGGCGGGCGCGTGCGAAGATCGGCACATGCCTGAAGCCCTGAACGTACTGCTGTCCCTGTGCGTGGCGGACGCGCTGGGCGCCGCGACGGAATTCAAGTCTCCCGACGTCATCCACGCCCGCTACGGCGCGAGCTTCCGCACCTATCAGCCGGGCAGCGTGTTCGGCTTCGCGCCCGGCGAGGCCACCGACGACAGCCAGATGGTCGTCGCCACCCTGCTGGGCGCGGCGCGGGGCGAGGGGCACGCGGGCGTCCTGACGGCGTTCCGGGAGTGGCTGGCGGCCGCGCCGCCGGACGTGGGCGGCCTGACCCGGCAGGCGCTGCGCGTCACCTTCACGCAGCCGCAGCGCCTGGACGGCGGGGCGCTGGCCTGGGAGCGCGGTGGGTTCGACGGCGCCGGCAACGGCGGGCTGATGCGGGTGGCCGCCGCGTGGCTGCTGGGGCACCGGGGCGCGGCGCTGGCGCGCGAGTCGGCGGTCCTGACGGCCCTGACCCACGCCGACCCGCGCTGCGTGTCCGCGTCCGTGTTCCTGACGGCGTTCATGGAGGCGCTGGCGGCCGGGCAGCCGTACGCGGCGGCGGCGCAGGCCGGACTGGGCGTCATGGACAGCCTGGACGCGCGGGACGTGCTGGTGGACGCCGGGGTGCTGGGGCTGCACACCCAGGACGCCCACCGCGCCTTCCGGGGCCGCGAGCGTGAGGCGCGCGCGCAGGTCCGCGCCCGCGTGCGCTCGGGGCTGGAGGGCACGGTCACCTCCCAGAGCGGGTATGTTCTCGACACGCTGGAGGCCGCCGTGGCCCACGCCCGACGGGAGGACTGGTGGGCGTGCGTGGAACCCGCCGTGCTGGGCGGTGACGACAGCGACACGGTCGCGTGCGTGGTGGGCGCCGTCGTGGGCGCGCGGGGCCTGGCGGTCCCGCCGGAGTTGCTGCCCGGCCTGCGCCTGGGGCACACCTGGCCCGGCTGGCAGCGCGAGTGGCCGGCCGCCGGGCACCTGACGGGCGTGCTGGCCCGCGCGCAGGCGTGACCGGGCAGGAGTGCCTGACCCTGGTGCGCCGCAATCCGGTCAACGCAGCCATCCTGGACCGGCTGCCGGCTCTGGGCGCCCCACAGGCGCACCTGACCGCCGGGGCGCTGTTCGGCACCGTCTGGAACCTCCTGTCCGGCCAGCCGCCCGGCGCGAACATCGCCGACTACGACCTGTTCTACTGGGACGCCGATCTGTCCTACGAGGCCGAGGACGCCGTGATCCGCCGGGCCGACGCGCTGTTCGCCGACCTGCCCGGCACGGTCGAGGTGCGCAATCAGGCGCGCGTGCACCTGTGGTTCCGGGAGAAGACCGGCCTGGAGCGCCCCGCCCTGAGGTCGGCCCGGGACGGCATCGATCAGTTCCTGGTGGAGTGCACCGCGCTGGGCATCGACGCGCGGGGCGAGATCTACGCGCCTTTCGGCCTGCGTGATCTGGCGGCCGGGCGGCTGCGGCTGAATCGCCAGAACCACACGCCCGGGCTGTACCGCGCCAAGGTGGAGTCCTACCGGCAGCGATGGCCGTGGCTGACGGACTGCGAGGCCTGAGCCCTCACCCGGCGCCCCGCCGGCGTGGTATACTGTCAGGGTTGCCCGCTACGCACATGCACCGGCCAGCCGGGGCGCAGACGTGGCGGAGGAGGCACCCATGAAGAAAGATATCCACCCCAAAGTCGTTCCTACCAAGATCATCTACCAGGGCAAAGTCGTGATGGAAACCCTGAGCACCAAGCCTGAAATCCACGTGGACGTGTGGAGCGGCGTGCACCCCTTCTGGACCGGCGAAGAGCGCTTCGTGGACACCGAAGGCCGCGTGGACAAGTTCAACAAGCGCTTCGGCGACAGCTACCGCAACAAGAAGAAGTAAGCCTTCAGTGCCTGCGCCGCCCTGCCCGTCCGTGGCCGGGCGGTTCTGCTTGTGCCGTCCGCCCCGGGGCCGGCCTGCCGATCCCGCGCGTGATCTGCGATACTCGCGGGCGTGCTGAAGTCCCCCTACCACGGCGGTCACCTGGAAGTCATCGTCGGTCCGATGTTCAGCGGCAAGAGCGAGGAACTCATCCGCCGCGTGACCCGCGCCGTGATCGCCCGGCAGCGCGTCCTGGTGTTCAAACCTGCCCTGGACGACCGCTACCACGAGTCGGCGGTCGCCAGCCACGCCGGACGCACCGTGCACGCCACGCCCGTGCGCGGCGCCGCCGACATCCGCGCGCAGCTGAGCGGCGAGGGCACCCTGCTGCACGCCCAGGGCGAGGTGCTGCCCGACGTGGTGGGCATCGACGAGGTGCAGTTCCTGGACGACGCGATCATCCCGCTGGCGCTGGAACTGGCCGACGCGGGCGTGCGCGTCATCCTGGCGGGACTGGACCAGGACTTCCGGGCCGAGCCCTTCGGGTTCATGCCCGAACTGCTGGCCCGCGCCGAGAGCGTCGAGAAACTGACCGCGATCTGCACGGTCTGCGGCGCCCCGGCCACCCGCTCGCAGCGCCTGATCGGCGGCCAGCCGGCCCGCTTCGACGATCCCGTGGTGCTCGTGGGCGCGCAGGAGAGCTACGAGGCCCGCTGCCGGGTCCATCACGTTCTGCGCAGCTGACCCCGGCCTCCCGCGCAGGGTGAGCAGCGAACGAATCCCCTGGACAGCGTCAAAAACGCCTGGGGTCCGGCGCAGGTGGTGGTATGCTGACCCGGTGCCCCGCTCAACCATGTGGTCTCATCTGGTACTGATCGGCGCGACTGCCCTGCTGCTCTACGCCACCTGGCAGCACCACGCCGCGCTGATGATCGGCGCGGCGCTGCTGCTGGCCGCCGCCACCGTCGGCGCGACCGGCCTGCGGCGCCTCCTGCCCCTGACCGCGTTTGCGCTGGCGTTCGTGGCGGCGCTGCTGCTGCCCGGCCCGCGTCTGGGCGTCCTCGACCTGCTGGCGGCGCTGCTGGTGCTGGCTGGCCTGGGCTTCCGCATCCTGCAGGAGCAGATCACCGCCCGGCAGCTGGCCTGGCAGCGCAACACCATCGCGGCCCTCCAGGCGGGCAGTGAGCGGCTGGCCGACGCGCGCGACGCCGACGCGATCATCCGCGCCGGGATCGGCATCCTGGACAAACTGCAGGTCGCGCCGAACCTCGCGTTCGTCGCCTACCGGCACGGCACGCCGCACATCCTGGCCGCCAAGGGCGCGTTCGAGGCCTTTCTGGAGCGGCCCATCCATCCCAGCGACAACAACAGCCGCAGCGTGCAGGCCGACCACTGGGTGGCCGAGGAGGCGCTGGCGCTGCTGAAGAAGCCGCAGCGGCGCCGGTTCCACGTGGCGCCCGTGTACGGCCGGGCCTCGAACCACCTGGGCGTGCTCATCCTGACCCGCAGTGAGTCCGACCCCTTCGACGAGCACGAGAAGAGCGTCGTGGCGTCCTTCGCCCGGCTGCTGGGCGCCCAGCTGGGCCAGTGGCACGCCATCCGTGACCTGCGCGACGCGAACGACCTCACCCTGCGCTCCCTGGGCGCCGCGCTGGAACACCGCGACGACGACACGGGCGGGCACACCACCCGCGTGGTCACCATGAGCGTCCGCCTGGCCCGCCGGCTCGGCTGGGACGAGGATCAGGTCAAGGCGCTGCGCTGGGGCGCGTATCTGCACGACCTGGGCAAGCTGGCCATTCCCGACTCGGTGCTGCACAAGCAGGGCGCGCTGGACCCCGGGGAACGCCGCGTCATCCAGACGCACACCACCATCGGCTACGACATGCTCCAGGACCTGCACTTCCTGCCCGCCGAGACGCTGGACCTGGTGCGCTACCACCACGAACGCTGGGACGGCACCGGGTATCCCAGCGGCCTGCGCGGACAGAACATCCCCGACACCGCGCGGCTGTTCACCATCGTGGACGTGTTCGACGCCCTGACCAACGCCCGGCCCTACAAGCCGGCCTGGACGCGGGACCGCGCGGTCAGCGAGATCCGCATGCAGGCCGGCCGGCAGTTCGACCCGCAGTACGTTGAGGCGTTCCTGCGCATGATGGCCGAACACGACGAAGCGCACCTCGTGGTGTAGGGATCACGCCGGGGGGGCGCGCCCTCAGTCCAGGCCGAGGTCCGCGCGGGTGGGGGCGTAGGCGCCGGCGTGGGCGCACGCGGCGGCGGCGGCGTCCAGCCCCACGCGCAGGTGGTCGCTCCACAGGGCGCCCTCGCGCTCGGTGGCGCTGACCAGCAGCCCCGCGCACAGGGCGTCCCCGGCGCCCACGGTATCCACCACCTGCACGGGCGTGGCGGGCAGGTCGGCGCGGCCCGCGCTGTGGTACAGGCTCGCGCCCTGGGCGCCGCGCGTGATCACGATCGGCGCTTTCGGGTTCAGGCCCCGCAGGCGGCGCAGCACGTCCGCCTCGGACTGCCCGGGGAAGAAGAACGCCAGGTCCTCGTCACTGAACTTCATGAGATCGGCGCGCCTGGCGACCCGCTCGAACACCGCCGGGTAGTCCGGGTGACGGTGCGTGATGCGGGCGTTCGGATCGAAGCTGACGCGCACGCCCGCCGCGCGGGCCTGGTCGATCAGGCCCAGCAGGGTGTCCGCCAGGGGCCAGCGGCTCAGGCTGATGCCGCCCACGTGCAGCCAGCGCGCCGCGCCCAGCCAGCCGTCCGGCAGGCGCGCGGGATCGAAGTGCAGGTCGGCGCTGTTCTCACCCAGGAAGCGGTACGCGGGCGGGTTCGCGGAGTACACCACGGCCAGCAGGGTGGGGAAGGGCACGCGTTGCAGGAACCGCAGGTCCAGCCCGGCCGCCTGCGAGGCGTGCAGGAGATCGTCGCCGAAGTTGTCCTGGCCGACGGCCCCCGCGAAGGCGCTGGGCACCCCCAGGGACGCGCAGGCCCGCGCGACGTTCCAGCCCGCGCCGCCCGGGTGGGCGTGCCAGGCGTTCCCGCCGGCGGTCACGAGGTCCGTCAGGGCTTCACCGGCGCTGACAATCAGGGGCAGGGTGATCTGGGGCAGGGACATGACCCACCCATCCTAGCGTGATGGTCACGAGGCCAGCCGGCCGAGCCGGGCCCCCTGTCTGACCTGCCCGGCGACGGCCGGCCGGAGGCCCACCCCCGGTCATGGGCTGATCATGCTGGCCGGCGCATCCTGACCCCAGGTGCGGGCCGCGCCACCTCCGGGGGGAAGGTCACGGCCCGGCCCCACCTGATCGTGCAGTGCCCGCTCCGCCTGTCCCCCACCCAGGAGGTCACCATGTCGTCCGACGCCATCCCCGAGTCCCCGCGTCCCGTCCGTCCGCACGATCTCAACGCCCTGGAAGACGACATCCGGGAGCTGAACACCGCCCTGCGTCACCTGGGCAGCCTGAGCCTGGAGGAACTGATCAAGATCATCCGGCAACCCGGCTGGACGACCCCGGCCGAATACGAGCTCGTGCGGGGGCTGGTGCAGCAGATGCGCGCCCAGGTGACCCTGACCGGCGACCTGCGCGCCACGCTGCTGCGCGGCGCGCAGGTCGCCGGCGCGAAAGCCTGACGGCCCGGGTCGCTGGGGTCAGGTCCCCGGGGTCGACACCGGCAGGCGGTAGAGCACCACCCGGAAGTCGAACACGTCCCGTTCCCCCATGGGCTCGAACCCGAAGGTCTCGTACAGGCGCCGCAGGGCGGGGCGGGTGGCGGCGGTGTCCAGCTTCAGCCAGGGCCGCCCCGCCGCCCGCGTGACCTGCGCGGCGTGCCCCAGCAGCGTGTGTGCCAGCCCCTGCCCCTGGCAGGCGGGGTGAACCGCCAGCTTGTGCAGGTACAGCGCCTCGCCGGGCGGGTCGTCCGGCCAGAAGGGCGGGTCGGTGTCCAGCAGACTGAACGCTCCGACCGCCGCCCCGTCCCGCCACGCGACGTGCCAGGTGGAGGCCGGGTAATGCCGCGCCAGCCGCTCGGGCGTGACGCTCGCCGGCGGCCAGAGAGTCCGCCCCAGCGCCTCCTGGTGGAGGGCGGTGGCCCGGACCACGCCGGCGGCCGCCTGGAGGTCACCCTGCGTGAAGTGAAGCGGGCTGGTCATGCCGCCCAGCGTAGCGCGTCACCCGCTGTACTCGGGGGCCGGCTCGATCCCGGTCGCCCAGACGTCCTGGCCGCGCACGTCCAGCCGCACGCGGGGCAGCGGCGCGAGGGCCTTGCCGAACACCGCCTCGCCGGCCTTGAGGGGATCGAACACCGAGTAGTGGCAGCGGCAGCCCAGCTGCGGGTGATCCTGCCCGCCCGGCGCGCGGTAGTTGAACGCGAAGGCCAGTACCTCGGCGTCCCGCACGAGGTTCACGTTGCAGCCCAGGTGCGTGCACACCCGCGAGAAGCCGGCCAGGTGGCCCCCGGGTACCTCGACGGATCCGCGCGTGGGGGCGGGCAGGCGCAGCAGCGTGCAGGGCCGCCCGGCGTAGGTGAAAGTCACCTCGGCCCAGTCGGTCCCCAGCTGCGTCAGCGCGGCGAGGCGCTGCGGCGCGGCGTCCTGGAAGGCGGGTGCCCCGGGCGTGCGTTTGGCGAAGGTCACGCGCGAGGCGTACCAGCCCATGTACCCGAAGGTCCCGACCGTGCCGGCCACCGGCAGCAGCCACCAGCGTTCGAGCAGCGCCCGGCGCGTCACGCGGCGCGCCTTCGGGCCAGCGGCACCCGGGTCGGTCACTGGCCCTCCCGCTGCCAGCCCTCGAGGACGTTGAGCAGCGCGGCCAGTTCGGCCGGTTTCAGGTCCGGGTAGGCGGGCATGGCGCCCTTGCCCTGCGTGATGACCTGCGACAGCGCCGCGCGCGTCAGGGTGGACTCGCGCAGGCTGGGGCCCACGCCCCCGCCGCCCGCCGGTCCGTGGCAGGACGCGCAGCTCGCGGCGTACACCCGCAGGCCCGGATCGCTGGTGTTCAGCCGCGCGCGCAGCGCCGTGATCAGTTCATCCGCGTCGCGGCCCTTCGGGTCGAGCGTGCGGTAGCGTTCCAGGGCCGCCAGGGCCGCCTGATCCTCGCCGAAGCGGGCCAGGGCGAAGCCCAGCAGCAGCTGCGATTCCGGTTCCTGGGGGGCCAGCTGCGCCCCGGTGCGGATCAGCAGCGCGGCCCGCTGGGCGTCCTCGGCGCTGATGGCCTGCCCGGTCTGCTCGCCGCGCGTGAGCAGCAGGATACCCAGGCGCCGCAGGGCCTCGGGCTGGCGCGGATCGAGTTTCAGGGCGTTCCCGTATGCCGTGACCGCCTGATCGAAGGTGTTCGAATCGAACGCCGCCTTGCCCCACGCCAGGTAATCCTCCGTCCGGCCACGGCGCTGCGCCTGCGCCTTCAGGGCCGGGAGTTTCAGCGCCGCCTGCACGTTCGCGGCCTCGTCGGTGGTCAGGCTGGCGAGCTGCCAGCGCGGCACGAAGGTCACGGCGCCCACGGCAGTCAGCAGCGCCGCGCCGCCCAGCAGCGCCAGCGCCAGCGTGCGGGTGCCCCGGCGGGTCCGCGGGGCGGGCGGCAGGGCGTCCAGGCCGCGCAGGGCCAGCGCCGCGCGCCGCTCCAGATCGGGCCGGCGGGCCTCGTCGGTCAGGGCCGCGAGGTCCGCGTACAGCCGGTCCCGCTCGGCCCCCAGGCGCGCGCGTTCCTGTGCGTCCGGATCGTCCGGCGTGCGGGTGCGCAGCGGTTCGGTCACCAGCCACACGCAGGCCAGCGCCACCAGCGCCAGCAGCAGCACGTTCAGCAGCACCGGGCCCGTCACGACTCGCCGCCTGTGCGGGTGTCGCGCTGCACCTGTGCGAGGTACGGGTCGAACCCGCCCGCGTCGTTCAGCGGCTCATCCGGCAGGTTCGCCGCCGGGCGGCTGCGGCGCAGGAACGCCCACAGCACCCCACCGCCGACCGCCAGCGCTGCCAGGGGCGCGCCCCACAGCAGCAGGTTCCGGCCCGATTTGGGCGGGTCGAGCAGCACGAAGTTCCCGTAGCGCTGCGAGAAGTACACGTAGATGTCCGTGTCGCCCTTCCCGGCCGCGACCTGTTCACGTACCGAGTCGCGCATCTTGCCCGAGATGGTGCTGCGCGAATCCGCGATGGATTCCCCGGTGTCGCACAGCGGGCAGCGCAGGTTCTTCTCGATGGCGAGCGCCCGCGCCTCCTGCGCCGGGGTCAGGGACGGTGTGGGCGCCGTCTGAGCCAGCGTGAAGGTCCCGCTCAGCAGCGCGCCCGTGAGCAGCAGTGCGCGCGTCATAGCCCGGGCACGCCGATCTTCTCCAGCCCCACGTTCAGGCGCTCGCGGGTCAGGCCGCCCCGGTCCATGTGCTGCACCACGCCGTCCCTGTCGATGAACACGGTCTCCGGGACGCCCGACACGCCGTAGTTCACGCCGGTGTTGATCCCGGGATCGCGCAGGTTCGGGTACGCCAGCGCGTACTCCTGGATGAAGTTGCGGGCGTTGCTCTCGTTCGTCTCCTGAAACAGGATGCCCACGATCGCCAGTCCGCCGCCGCCGCCCTGCCGCTCGCTCAGTTCACGGAACATCGGGGCTTCCTCGCGGCAGGGACCGCACCACGACGCCCAGAAGTTCACGACGACGGGGCGGCCCTTCAGGCTCGCCAGGGACAGCTCGGGGCCGTCCAGGCTCTTCAGGGTGAAGGCGGGGGCGGGCTTGCCGACCAGCGGCCCGCCGGTCGCGTTGTTGCTGGCCGGGGTGCGCAGCGCGACCGCCAGCACCGCCACCAGCACGAACGCGATGGCCGGGGGCAGCAGGCGGCGCCACAGCGGCGCGGGGGGCTTGGGCGCCGGGGTCTGGGACGCGGGGGCGGACTTCGGGGCAGAGGGGGTGGATTCGGTCATCACAGCTCCGTCAGAGTCAGGCAGGAAAGGGAGGAGGGGCTCAGTCGGTGGCGGGCGCCAGCCGGGCCGGGGCGGCCTGCGGGGCGCGGCGCGGGCTCACCAGCGTGAACGCGGCTCCCACGCACACGAGCAGCGTGCCCCACCAGATCCACGACACCAGCGGCGACTCGATCAGGCGCACGCTGGCCCACTGGCCCTTCTGGGTGTCCACGTTCGTCAGGACGAGGTAGGTATCACCGGTCAGGCCGTAGCGCACCGCCGGGGCGGGGAAGGCCGTGTCGCCCCCCTGGATATAGGTATTCAGGCGCGCGCCGAAGGGCCGCCCGTCGATCAGCACGCGCGCCACCACCGACTTCCCGTCGGGGCGGGTGACGGTGTCCAGGTCGGTCAGGGTCAGGTCCTCATTCAGCAGGTGCGCGGGCCTGTTCAGGTTCAGGGTGACCTGCGCGTCGCGGCGGTACGTGCCGCTGAACGCCAGCCCCAGCGCCAGCACGATCAGGCCCGCGTGCGACAGGTACGCCCCGTAACGGCGCGGCTGCGCGCGCAGCGTGCGGCCCAGTCCGCCGGCCTGCCGCGCCGCGCGGGCGGTCAGCAGGCCCAGGCCCAGCAGGTTGTACGCACTCAGGGCCACCGTCGCCAGCACGCCGGGGTGGCGCACGCCCAGCGCCAGCGCCAGCAGCGCCGCGCCTGCGCCCGCGATCAGCAGGGGCCGCAGCGCCCGCCACAGGCCCTGCCCGTCCGCGCGGCGCCAGGGCAGCAGCGGCCCCACGCCCATCAGCAGCAGCAGGCCCAGGCCCAGCGGAATGGCGAACGCGTTGTAGAAGGCCGGGCCCACGCTGGCGTCCCGGCGGCCCTGCACGGCCTCCACGATGGTGGGGAACAGCGTGCCCACCAGCACCATCACCGCGAACACCACGAACAGCCAGTTCCCGGCCAGGAAGGCGCCCTCGCGGCTCAGCGCGGCGGGCGGGTCGTTGTCGTCGCGCAGGTGCGGCGCGCGCCACGCGGCCAGCAGCGTCCCGGCCAGCAGCAGGAACGCCAGGAAGCCCAGGAACACCGGCCCCACCGGGCCGCCCGCGAAGGCGTGCACGCTCTGCACGATGCCGCTGCGGTTCAGGAAGGTGCCCAGCACGGTGCTCGCGTACGCCAGCACGATCAGCCACACGTTCCACGACCGCATCAGGCCCCGGCGTTCCTGGATCTGGATGGAATGCAGGAACGCCGTGGTCAGCAGCCACGGGATGAAGCTGGCGTTCTCGACCGGGTCCCAGGCCCAGTAGCCGCCCCAGCCGAGCGTCTCGTAACTCCACCAGCCGCCCGCCACGATCGCCGCCGTCAGGAACGCCCAGGCGACCAGCGTCCAGCGGCGCGTGACGACCACCCAGTGATCCGACAGCCGACCCGTCACCAGCGCCGCCACCGCGTACGCGAACGGCACGCTCAGGCCCACGAAGCCCAGGTACAGCAGCACGGGGTGCACCGCCATCATCCAGTGGTTCTGCAGCGCCGGGTTCGGGCCGCGCCCGTCCGCGACCAGTGTCGCCACCGGCGTGAACGGCGAGGCCACCGTGGCGCACACGCCCACGAAGAACACCAGACTGGCGAACATCGCCGCCAGCGCCCAGGGCCGCAGTGCGTCGCGGCGCAGCGTGACACTCAGGATGAACGCGTACCCGGCCAGCAGCCACGCCCACAGCAGGATGCTGCCCTCCAGCGCGCCCCACAGGCCCGTGACCTTCACCCAGGTGGGCGAGGCGCGCATGGAGTGCTCGGCGACGAACCGCACCGTGAAATCGTCCCGCAGCAGCGCCGCGAGCAGCACCAGCGTGCCCAGGCTGACGAGCGCGAACACCGCCCAGGTGGCCCGGCGCGCGGCCTCCGTGACGCGCGGGTCACGCCGCGCGCCGCCCAGCAGCGCCAGCAGCAGCCCGGCCACGCTGAACAGCAGCGCGCCCAGCAGGCTCAGCTGCCCCAGCGCCCCGGACGCACTGGACGAAAACGAGATCAGGTTCAGCACATTCACTCCCACCCGGACCCCGCCGCAGGGGCGCAGTCCATTTGCAGCCTCAGTCGGCCGACTTGATCATGTCCTTCAGCTCGGCCTGCGTCTTCGGGACGTTGTATTCCTCGCTGTGCTTCACCACGAGGTCCGTCGCGTGGAACGTCTCGCCCTGGAACTCGCCGCGCACCACGACGCCCTGGTTCTCCTTGAAGAGATCCGTGACCGCCCCGCGGTACTGCACCGGGAAGCTCGCGCTGCCGTCGGTGACCGTGAAGCGCAGGTCCAGCGTCTGCGGGTCGTACTTCGCGGCCTTCACCAGCCCGCCGATCCGCACCGGGCGGCCCTGCAACTCGGCCTCCTGCTGCTGGTACTCGCTGGGCGTCACGAAGTACTCCAGCGACCTGTTCAGGTTCCCGAACGCGATGGTCGCGGTCAGGCCCACCAGCGCCGCCACGCCCAGCACCACCGGCAGCGGGCTGCGCCTGCGCCGCCGCGCCTGCGGCAGCGGCGTCAGGGGCGTGGGGGCGTCAGGGCCGGGCGCACTCACCGGGGGGCCTCGCTGACGTCCTCGCCGCGCACGGCGCGCAGCCGCATCCACATCCACACCAGATACCCGATCAGGACGCTGAACGTCGCCAGGTACGAGAACAGCACGTACCAGAAGTACTTATCCACGGGCCACCTCCACCCGGCCGGTCACGCCGGTCAGTTCGCGTTCCTCACGCGCTTCCTCGCGGGCGGCCAGGGTGCCGCGCAGGCGCAGCAGGAAGAAGTACAGCAGCGTGAACGACGCCACGCTGAGCAGCAGCGTCGGCAGGTAGATCGGCGCGGCGTCCCAGCGCACGCCCCCCAGCAGCTTCAGCGTCTGCGTCTGGTGCACGCCGCGCCACCACTCCACCGCCATGTAGTTCACGGGCACGTACAGCGTCCCCACGATCCCCACGACCGCCGACACGCGCGCCCGGCGCTCGGGGTCGTCGATCAGCGACCGGATCAGCAGGTACCCGCCGTACACCACCAGACTGAGCGCCGTGGTCGTCAGCCGGGCGTCCCACACCCAGTACGTGCCCCAGGTGGGCTTGGCCCACAGCATCCCGCCCACGATGGTCGCCAGCGTGAACAGCAGCCCGATCTCGCCGCTGGCCATCGCCAGCCGGTCCCAGTGGCGGCGGCGCTGGATCAGGTACAGCAGCCCGAACAGCCCCGTGCCGCCGTACGCGAGGTAACTCAGCCACGCCTCGGGCACATGCACGAACATCAGCCGCACCAGCGATCCCTGATTCACGTCCAGCGGAGAGGTCAGGCTCAGGCCCAGCACCACCGCCAGGCCCAGGAGGCTGGCCGCGCCCAGCACGGTCGTCGTGACGTCTCTTTTCATATCGCTCCTATTGTGCCGTCAACGCCGGGCGGGGAACCGTGAGGCCCGCCGCGCAGCGGTCAATTCCGGCCCGCAGCATCGCGCCCCGCGCAGGAAACCGGCAAGTGCGAGTGTCCCCGCCACGCTATGCTGCACGCACCCATGCCGAGAATCCTGCCCGCCGCGCTGCTCGCGCTGAGCGCCCTGCTGCCCGCCTGCGCCCCCACCCAGACCGGCCCCCTGCCCGACCCCGCCACGTACCGCCCCGGTCCGGGGGACACCGTCACCCTGCCCGACCTGGGCCCCGTCGGCCGCTGGATGATCACCAAGACGCTGGAGCCTGCCACCTGGCTGGGCGAACGGACCGGCGGGCGCACCCTGCGCGAACCCATCAACGTCCTGATCCTCGACCGCGCCGCGACCACGCCCGAGGCCGCCACCGCCCGCCTGAACGCCGCCATGACCGCCGCCGGGTACGGCCCGAAGAACATGCACAGCGACGGCTACAGCGGCCAGCTCGGCGGGCGCCTGTACCCGCAACTGCCCCCCAGCGGGCAGGGCCTCGCGTTCAGTGACGGCCCCTGGTACGCCAGCAACCACCACGGCCGCGTGTTCGGCCCCGCTCCCGTGCAGGGCGGTTACCTGTTCAGCGCCGCCGTCAGCCGCGAGGACATGCGCTGGCTCCCCAGACCCGGCCACACCTACAACAGCTTCACCGCCACCCGCGAGGACCTCGCCGCGCGCCTGAGTGCCACCGGCCTGTACCGCCGCGCCCCGAACGTGGACCTCGGCAACCGACTCGACACCCCCCAGGACACCACCGGGGACCACGACGGTCAGGCCGCGCTGCTCACCACCCCCTGAGAAAAGCGGTCAGGAGTTCCCGGGGACTGTTCTGCCGGAGCCTCTCCTGTCTTGCGGTCACCGGTGAACTCAGCCCTCGACCGCCGCCGGGAACAGCAGGGTGGCCAGGATGATCGTGCCCAGGTCGAACGCCGTCAGGAACGTCAGCCAGGTGGTGACCTCGGGACTCCAGCCGCCCTCCAGGAGCAGGCGGGTGGCCTGCACGGTCGCCAGGACCGCCGGGACCAGGATCGGGAAGGCCAGGGCGGGCAGCAGGGCCTCGCGCGCGCGGAGATTCACGGTGATGCTGCCGTAGAAGGTGGTGGCGGCCGCGAAGCCCAGCACGCCCAGCGCGGTCGTCAGCGCCAGCGCCGCCCACGGCAGGGCGCGGCCCGCCGCCGTGACCGCCTCGGACGCGCCGAACAGCACCAGACCCGTCGGCACGGTCACCGCCGCGACGAGCAGCAGGGGCGGCAGCACACCCAGCAGCTTGCCGAGATACAGCGCGCCGTGCGGCCCGGGGTACGCCAGCAGCTGCTCCAGTGCCCCAGCTTCCTGCTCCTGCGCGAAGGCCCGCTGGGCGCCCACCGCCGCCGCGAGGGCCAGCGCCGTCCAGATCGCCCCGGCGGCCAGCGGCGCGGTCAGGCGGGCGTCACGCGACACCACGCCGCCACTCAGGGCGAAGCCCAGGACCAGCAGCACGATCCCCGCGAAGAACGCCGTGGCGAGCAGCGTGTCGCGCGTGCGGCCCGCCACGCGCAGGTCCTTCGCGGCCACGGTCAGGGCCTGCCTCAGCGCGCCCTTCACGCGCCTCCCTCCTCGCGCAGCAGGCCGCCCGCGAGGCGCAGGGTGCGCGGCGCGACCACCTGCGCCAGCGCGGGCTCGTGCGCGGCGATCATCAGCGAGCAGCCCTGCCCGCGTAACTCCAGCAGCAATTCCTGCACCAGCGCCCGCCCCGCGTCGTCGAGGTTCGCGAAGGGTTCGTCCACCAGTGTGAGCGGCCGGGCCAGCAGGTGCGCGCGGGCCAGCGCCAGCCGCTTGCGCATCCCCGCCGACAGGAAGCGCGCCCGCCGCTGCGCCGCGCCCTCCAGCCCCACGCGGCGCAGCGCGCCCGGCACGTCCCCGGCCTGCGCGTGCATCCGCAGCGCGAACGCCAGATTCTCCGCCGCCGTCAGGTCCGGGTACAGCCCGCCGTCCACCGGCATGAGGTGAATGGCGTCGCGCACGCCGCGGCTGTCACGCAGGTCGAAACCCAGCACCCGCCCCTCGCCGCGCGTGGGCCGCAGCCCGGCACTCAGCAGGCGCAGCAGCGTGGTCTTCCCGGCGCCGTTCTCGCCCAGCAGCGTCACGCCCTGCCCGGCCGGAACGTCCAGCGTCACCCCGCGCAGGATCACCTCGCGGCCCAGCCGCAGCCACACGTCCCGCAGTTGCACCGCGAACGCCTCGCCCGGATCAGCTACCCCCCCTTCCGTCACAGGCGCAGCCACTCGGGCATGACCGAGAAGAAGAACGTCGCCAGCCGCGTGAACTGCCCGGTCAGCATCATCAGGCCCACCACGACCAGCAGCGCGCCCCCTACCTTCTCGAACACCCCCGCGAAGCGGTTCAGGCTCCGCAGGTTCACGCGGTGCCACAGCGCCGCCGCCAGCAGAAAGGGCACGCTCAGGCCCAGCGTGTACATCGCCAGCAGGGTCACGCCGCTGCCCAGGCTGGCGCTGCTCGCCGCGAGACTCAGGACGCTGCCCAGCGTCGGCCCCAGGCACGGACTCCAGCCGAACGCGAACGCCGCGCCCAGCGCCACCGGCCCGTACCCCCCGGCGTTGGCCAGGGCGCGCGTATCCCGCATCAGGAACGGCAGGCGGATCAGGCCCAGCATCACCAGCCCGAAGAAGATGATCAGCGCGGCCGACAGCTGCCCCAGCAGCGCCTTGTGCGGCGCGATCAGCGCGCCCAGACTGCTGGCCGTCGCGCCCAGCGCGATGAACACCAGCCCGAACCCCAGGATGAACCCCAGCGCGCGCGACCAGGGCTGCCGCTCGCCGCCCAGCACGCCCAGGTAACTGGGCACCAGCGGCAGCACGCACGGACTCAGGAACGACACCAGCCCCGCCAGGAACGCCACGGTCAGGGTCGGGGATGCACTCGTCATGCCCGGCAGTCTAGCGGGCCGGGCTCAGGCCGCCTGTCCCGACAGTGCGTTCTTCGGCCGGATGCATGGCAAGCTAGTGACGTGCAACGTCTTGCGGCTCAAGATCACCAGACGTTGACTTTCTCGCCAGATGAGCCTGTGCTAGCGATGGTTTTCGGCGAGCATGCCCGCAGCTTTGTAGTGGGCCCAACTGCAGCATTCATCGGTGCAGACGTGATGCTTCTAGGCATCGCGAATAGTGGTTGGCCTGAACAGTGAAAGTCGCAGTGGCTTCTGACCCACTTCCAGTCTGCACGTTTAAACGCGCGCCACGATGCAGGTTTTAAGGGGTACGGCAGATATACTATTAAATTTAAAAGTTTTAATATATATTTTGCTGAATAGAATATGCAGAAAACAAATCATCGAACATATTTTAAGGAAGAATCATCTTGAGGTGACGGGATGTCTAAGGTTATACAAACTAATAATCTAATCGATGAGAATGACCGCTTTGATTCAGTTTATGTAGATTGTCTAATAGACATAATGGAGCAGAGCTTGGATGATGATATGCTCTACAGTTTTGTGGGTATGGGTGGCATCGCTTTCTATGTCCTGTCAGAAGATCAGAAGAAATCTGTATATAACAGATTTGAGGCATATATCCTTAATATTAGCAGCGATGATTTAGAAGGAATCCCGAGCATCATTGTTGGCATTCACGCTTGGCAAATTTATATCGTAAATAAAGATGAACATCTCGCATGTCTGTCAGTAAATAACAGAAGCCATTTTATATCATTAATAGATCTAATTGAAAGATCGAATATGTCCTTAATTGATAAGGAGAAGCTGATTAGTTATACTAAATTTTTGCCTATATTACGTGTAATTGATCATTTTATTGCTGAAGAGCTGGATGATCTTTTAAAATCCTTTGAAGACTTGAAGAATACTGGAGAATCCGAAATAGAGCTCTATAATCTCTCTATTTACGCAATTCTTTACCTCCATCGCTTAATAAATATATTTAAGATACATTAAATTTAGATAAATATCGCAAACATGGGTTAAATCCCTTGCGGAATTGTGTAATTCCAGCGCGGACATCAGGCCGCGATAAGGAGCTGAGCAAAGTAGTTGACCTCGACAAAGCGTCTTCACCGGCTGAAATAGGACACTGTATGGGGTTTCTGAAGCGTGACGACCACAAGGAGGTCTGCGGCAGAGATTTTCTCATGTGGATGGAGCAGATTGGCTGGACTATGTGGCGTACTCCAACGGCTGAGGTTCGTGACTGCCTCATGGATCGGCAATCGCAGTGAGATCGGAACGGCCCATACGTACCGTCCCTTTGACATTTTTCACTGTTCAGGTCAACCACTATTCGTGGTTAGGCATGCGAATTGCACTCAGTGCTGGGGCGACACTTACTCTATATGACAATGATATTGAGACGGGCTACGAGATAATTGACCGTCGCTTGATCAACTGACAGATATCTGCGAATTTGAGCTGCTTGATGATGCATTCCGAATGGCAGGCTTTACAAGACATGCTCATGGGTGCGTAGACTAGACGTTCCAGACGCCACAGATGACAGTGGAGCATTGCCGTCAGCAGAAAGTACACTACGCCGTTTAGGGTTGGGCAAGGTTGTGAGCGAGTATGGCTAGGACGACACGGAGACGGAGCGACCGCAACGTTTTCGTCTGCACGGAGCGAATCTGAGCCTCGACCAAACCAGAGAACACCGTTTCAATGCGTTTTCGCAGTCGAGGGTGTCGGCCTGGCCGCCACCCCGTGTCATACCGGGTATTACTCTTCGGTGGGAACACGTAGCCCAGGCAGCAGTACCCCTTATCACCGATGATGCGTGGCCCGCCGAAGTCGGGCCACCGCCGGTTGAGCTCGTAGCTTACGGTCGTATCGTGCAAATTGGCTGGTCGGATCAGATACTGCACGATGGCACCTGAAGCGGTGACCCACGCGTGCAACTTGTATCCGTAGACGTCTCCCTGCGTGCCGTAACCCCAACGAGCACCGGGAAACGAACACCGCTTCCCCCGTTTGGGTCGGCAGACGGGCAGAGGCATGGAATCAACGATCACTTCCGTGCAGGACTGTGACGGGGTGGCGACCGCTTCAAGTCGTTCAAGCAATCGCTGTCCCCGTGTATACGCCTGCGTGTAGGAGGGAAGATCGTGTCGATCTTCCCTCAGGATGTTCCACCAGATGGACGGGAATGGATGTTTGAAGACCAGTCGGCTGAGCAACAGGGCGACCAGCAGGGCGTCACTCAATTTCTGGTGCGAACACCGCTTGAGGTCACTGAAATACCGTTTGGCCCAGCGGTGAAGCTGACGGATGACGGCTCGTCGGCCTAAACTGTGATGGAGACGGTATCTAGCCATACCGTCTCCATTTTTTGCTCTCTGGGAACCATTGAACAGGTCATAGCGAGAGCCCTAAACGAGGTACACTGTCTTGAGCGTCCACTCTGATCAATCCAACCGGCCGCTGAAGGTGCCCTCCCAGGCGTTCATGATCCGGCCGTCCTGCACGAGCAGCACCGTCGGATAGGCGCCCACCCGCAGCTGCCGCGCGAAGGTTGTCGCGGCCTCGCCCGTCCAGGCCTGCACGCCCGCCGGAGCGGGGGAGGGATAGTCTTCCGCATTCACGGCCCGCACCGGCAGGCCCGCCGCCAGCACCGCCGACCACAGGTCGCCCAGATCCCCGCAGTCGTGGCTGTACACGACCACGACCTCCTGCGCGGCCGCCGTCCACGGATGCTGCGGCAGCAGTTCCCCCAGGCGCACGCGCGCCTCGGCGGTCGAGATGCCCAGGGTCAGCAGCAGAGTCAGCAGGGGAGCGCGGCGCAACCTCATGCCTGCCATGATGCCCGCTTCACGCCGGCGCTGCATGACGAACCGGTGAGCGCAGCGTCAACAGGCAGCGTCCCCTCCGGACCGGCAGGGGACGCTGAGCGTGCGGGGTGTTACGGCGCGGCGGGCGGCACCGACTGCGTGGTCCCTGTGACCCCCTTGGCAGCTTTCACGGCCTCGGGGTCGGGCTGCTCGTCTTTCAGCGGCGCGGGATTCTCGTCCGGCGCGTACCCGGGCAGGTCTTCCAGACGGACCCGGCGCTGCACGATGTTCTGCGGCGGCGTGAACTCGGTCGCCAGGCGGTCGGTCGTGCGGTCCAGGCTGACCAGCAGCGTGTCCGGATCGGTGCTCGGGCGGAAGGTCGTCTCACGGTACGGCGTGGGGGGCGGCGCGTCCGCCTGCACCTCGGTGTTGGCCGCGTCGCGGTACTTGGGATCGAGCACGGCCAGCTTCACGTTCGGCAGGAACTGCTGATCCGGGGCGTCCACGTACTGGACGCCGGGCGGTTCGCTGAACTGCCGCAGCGCCTGCCCCTGGTGCGCGAGTTCCATCATGCGCCGCCAGACCGGGGCGTTCACGTACCCCGAGTAGTAGTAGATCGGCATGTCGCCGCCCTGCTGCTTCCCGACCCAGACGGCCCCGGTGTACAGCGGCGTGGTGCCCACGAACCAGAAGTCCTTCGGGCCGTTACTCGTGCCAGTCTTTCCGGCCACCGGCCAGTCCCCGAACTTCGCGCGGCTGGCCAGACCCCCCTGACGCTCGGTCAGGTCGTTCACGACGCCGCGGATCATGTCCAGGCCCAGCCACGCGATCTGCGGCGTCCAGACGCGCTTGCCCTGAACCGGCTGGCTGTTCACGTCGAACAGCACCGCGCCGCGCGCGTCGGTCACGCGGGTGATGTAGCGCGGCGCGCGGTACAGGCCGCCGTTCACGAACGGCGCGTAGGCCGCTGCCATCTTCACCGGGGTGGTCTCCACGGCGCCCAGCGCCGCAGCCAGACCGGTGCCGTCGTTCGTCTGGATGCCCAGCTCACGGATCTTCCCGAAGAAGGTCTGCAGCCCGATCCGGTCCGCCAGACGGACGGTCACGAGGTTCAGCGACCGGTCGAGCGCCTCGCGGATGGTCATGTCCCGGTAGGTGGTGGCACCCTCGAAGTTCTTCGGTTCGTACACGCCGTTCTTGCAGCCTGTGCACGGGAAGGACACGGGGCGGTCCTCCTCGCGGTGGGTCTGGTCCAGCCCCGTCGAGAGCGCCGTGGTGTACAGCAGCGGCTTGATGGTCGACCCGATCTGCCGCTGCCCCTGCGCGGCGTTGTTCCACGCGGCGGGCGGCTCGGTGCCGCGCAGTTTCTGGCCGATCATGCCCAGCACCTCACCCGTGTACGGGTTGATGATGGTCGCGCCTAGTGTCGCGCCCGGCGGCAGTCCCGTCGCCTCGCGGCTCGCGGTCTCCACCGCCGTCTGCACCTTCGGGTCCAGCGTGGTGTACACCCGCAGGCCGCCTGAGCCGTACACCACGTCCCGCCCGAAGCGCCGCACGAGTTCCTGCTCGACCTGCTGCGTGAAGTGCGGCGCGCGGGTCGTGACGACCGCCTTGAGTTCCTTCGCTGTGCGGTCCACCAGCTTGGCGGTCTTCACGTTGCCGGTCTCGTCGTACGTGACCTGCCAGCCGCGCGGCTGCACCTTTTCCCGCCACGCCGCGTCCATCTGCGCCTGCGTGATCCAGCCGTCCTCGACCATGCGCGAGAGCAGCACCCGCATCAGCGGCCGCACCTGATCGTACTGGAAGTACCGGCTGGCATTCGGCACCAGGATCGTCAGGTACGCCGCCTGCGCCAGCGTCAGCTCCTTGGGCGTCGTGCGGAAGTACGCCTGCGCCGCCGAGTAGATCCCGTACAGCTCCACCGGGCCGCCGTCTCCCCAGTAGATCGTGTTCAGGTACGTCTGGAGGATCTCGGCCTTCGTGAACGACCGCTCGACCTGCACGCTCAGGATCCACTCCTTGAACTTGCGGTCCGGCGTGCGGGCCTGCTGGTACTCGTCGAGCAGCAGCGTGTTCTTCACCAGCTGGTTGGTCAGGGTGCTGCCGCCCTGCACGCTGTCCCCGCGCGCCATACGCTGGAACTGCCGGCCCAGTCCGTACGGGTCCAGGCCGTAATGCTCGAAGAAGCGCCGGTCCTCGTTGCTGATCAGCGCGCCCAGCATGAACGGACTGATCTCGTCGAGCGTGACGATCGTGCGGCTGATCGCCTGATCTCCCACCTTCGGGATCAGGCTGCCCAGCGGCGCGCCGTCACGCGCGAAGATCTTCGTCTCCGATCCCAGGGACCGGGTGAGGTTGTCGAGTTCACGGTAATCCGGCAGTTCCCGCGCCCACTTCAGGCCGTACGTGGCCGCCACGCCCAGCGCGGCCACCAGCGCGGCCACCACGAAGGACGTCAGGAATTTCAGGAAGCGCAGGACGATCACGCCCGCCCCCACTCGCCTGCCACTGTCCACGCTGCACCCGTCAACGCCGTCGCGCCTCGATGAGCTGGTTCACGCGGCCGCGCAGGTTCTTGCCGGACAGCGGCTTGTACACGATGTCGTCCGCGCCGACCAGCTTGGCGTGATCCCGCGTCTGATCGTCATCGAACGCCGTGAGCAGCAGCACCGGCGTGTCCCGCAGCCGCTTGATCCGCTTGACCCGCGAACAGATCTCGAAACCGTCCATGAACGGCATCTTGACGTCCAGCAGCATCGCGTCGGGCGTGTGCTCCTTGAGGTACTCCAGGGCCAGTTTGCCGTCCTGCACGGCCACGATGTCGTGCCCGTCTGCGGACAGAATGACCTCCAGCATGGTCCGGATGGCCGGTTCGTCGTCCGCGACGAGAATGGTATACGCCATGCCGCCCATCATAGAGCAGGCCGGCAGGCCGCGCGCTGTGCCCTGTGGCCCTATTCAGAGCGGCCCGGCCGCCGCGTGCTCGCCCGGCCCCCGGCGGGGCGGCGCCGTTCAGAGCGGACGGAGTTGATTGGCCGCCGAAAAGCCCGCCGCGTCCATCCAGGCGACGTTGGTCAGGTGCCGCTGCCGGGCCTCCGCCAGGAAGGCAGCCGTGGCGAAGGTGGGATGGTGCGGCGACACGCTCAGCCGGAACACGGGCGGCGCGCAGGCCGGCAGGTTCAGGCGGTAGGTCTGAACGGCAGAGATGACCTCCTGCCCACGGTAATTCGTCCGGGTGGTGAAGTCGGAACGGTCGGCGTCGAAATAGTCTCTGGGTGGCCCCAGTTGCAGCACCACGTAGGGGCGCGTCTGAACCGGAACGCCGCGCCGCTCGAAGCGGACGGGGTACCGCGTGGGCGGGTCGGGGGAGAGGTCGCTGACCGCCTGCGCGAACGGTTCAGACACGATGAGCAGACTGGGCATGGTGGCGTGCTGGAGCCAGTCCAGTTCCTCGAAACGGTCGTTCCAGATCTCGAAGTGGAAGGCGTCGAGGCCCAGAGCCTGGCCCTGATCGTAGGCCTGAAGGTCAACGGTGAATTCGGACGTGTTGGCGACGTCCCCGCGCAGGTCCGGATCGGTCCAGTGCGCGCTCGAGTTGGGGGTGATGATCTTGACGTCGGTCATCGGATGCGTCCTTTATTGCCTGCGGTGTTCTCGGTCGTCATGGGGACGTTCCCGTCGATGATCCGCTGCTTGAGTGCCGCCTCGATACCGTTCAGTTCGTGCCGCAGCGCCGCGCGGATCTCCGCAACGCGCGGGTGCTGCTCAGTCCAGGTGTGCAGGGGCCCGAAGTCCGCCACCAGGGCATTCTGCGCGTCCTGAAGGGCCGGAATGACGACTTCCGTATCGTAGCGGCTGTGGTGGGACCAGTGCCCGACCTCCTGCCCGTCCAGGAGGCGGTAGAGGTTCCGCATGGGCATCTCGTGGTAGTTGGTCATGCGGTCGGGGCTGTACCCGATGAGTTCCATGGCCTTCACGCACAGCGGGTTGGAGGTGCTGACCTTGTCCGGGATCAGGTGGTGGATCGTGTGCCCGTCCAGCCCGAAGTCGATGTCGGCCCGCGCGCCAGGGTCCAGCTGGTACTTCTGGATGTAGTCGTACGTGATGCGGTTGCTGGGGTTGACCTGCACGGTGCCGTCCGGGCGGACGAGGAGAATGGCGGCCTTCATGTCGAAGGTGCCGTCCGCGTTGAGGCGGCCCACCACCTTGCGGCCTCCCTCGACCTCGAACGTCACGTACCGGTCCGGGAGCGCCGCGGCGTCGAAGGGTTTGCCCAGCAGCCCCTCGATTTCCGGGTGGTTGGCGTACAGCTTCCTGCGGCCCTCGATGACGCTCTCATCGATGAGGGTCTGCCCGTCGGCCCGCGCGGCGGCCTGCTCGTACTCCTGCGCGAGCCGCTGCAGGTCATGCGCTTCCTGCAGCAGCCGCTGGCGCTGCGGGGACGTCTTCGGAAGGCGCCCGGCCTCCTGGAACCGCCAGTGCGCCATGTCCTGATGCTTGGCGGCCTCCACGCCCAGCTCCCAGCGGCGCGTGCCGGGCCGGATGGGTGCGCCGCTGCCGAGCAGCGTCCGGACCCTGTCCGCCACGCGGCTGAGCGGACTGTTCTCCTGCCGCGCCTGCCGCGCGTACTGATCGTGCAGGGCGGCGTCCCGCGGCGCGGCGTGCGGGCTGAGCTCCACGGCCGTGCGGCCCTGCGTGTGCCCGGAGATGCGCCCGGGCGTCCCGGCCGGGAGCTGAGGATTGACGCGGGTGGGAACCGTGCCGTGCGGGTTGCCCGTCAGGTGGTTCACGCGGTCGCCCGCGGCGGTACCGACCCGCTCGCCGGCCGCGTGCGCGCGGCTCTGGAGCTGCCCGGCGCGGCCCGGGAGGCGGGTGGCGGCCGCGCCGACGCCGGTGCCGATGGCCAGCATCATCAGCGTCTCGGGGTTGCTGAGGTTCTTCAGGGCGTCCCCCAGGGACGCGCCGTTCATGACGTCCCCCAGGACGTTGCCGCCCAGGTCGAAGGTGGTCCCGACCGCGAACGTCCCGGCCTTCTGGGTCAGGCCGCTGCCGAGCAGGCCCGCCGCGCCCAGCTTCCCGGCGATCAGGCCGCCCGCGCCGCCCAGGGCGCCGCCCACCGCGCCGATCAGGGCGGCCTTCCCCACCCCCTCGAAGAGACCCTTCTGGAATCTGGCGTCCACGCCGATGTTGTCCACGGCGTTGTTCGCCATCTGGATGACGGCGCCGCTGGCCGCGCCGACCAGCGCCCCGCCCACCACGGCGCCGACCGCCCCGGCCGCGGCGCCGGCGCCCAGTGCGCCCGCCATGGCCCCGACCGCGCCGATCACGGCGGGGCCCGCCACGACCGCCACGACGATGATCACGGCGACCATCAGGGCGATCTTCACCCAGCCCTTCCAGCGGGGCTGCACCTGCGCGGCCGCCTTCTCGGCGTTCTCGCGGATGGCGGCGTCCTCCTGCGGGAAGTTCCCACGCAACCCCTCACGCAGCGGCGGCAGGGTGGCGCGCAATTCCTGCGGTAGGCCAGCCAGGGCCCTGGCGTACAGCGTCGACAGGCCCCGCTCCAGGCTGCTCAGGGTCCTGCCGGTGAGCTGCGAGTCCTGCTGCGCGCCCTGCGCGTGCGCCTGCGTCAGCGCCCTGAAGGTCGCGAGCACCTGCGTGAGCAGGCCCTGCATGCCCTGATCGAACCCGGCCGCCTGACCGCCCGCCTGCGTGACCCCCGCGCGGGCCACGCCTCCCAGCGCCTGACCGGCCTGCGCCGCCCCCCGGCTGAGGGACGCCGTGACCTGCGTGGTGCCCTGCCGCGCGGCCACCTGCGCGCGCCGCACGCCACCCACGATGCCCGCCTGCGCGCGGTTCAGGGTGGCCGCCAGGTCCTTCGGGTCCGGGGCGGGCGCGCGGCGCACCTGTGCGTCGAACGCGTGCAGTTGCCGCTCCAGCCCGCCGGCGAGACCCGTGAGACTCCGCCCGATGGCCGCCGACGCCCGCTGCGCCTGGGTATCCAGCGCCCCCCGCTGCGCGCCCGCCTGCGCGGCGATGGCGGCCAGCTGCGCGCCCTGCACACCGTCCAGGCCGCGCAAGGTCGCCGCCAGCTGGGTCTGAAGCGCGGCGCTCAGGCCCGCGTACGCCTGCGTCGCCTGCGCCCGCGCCTGCGTCTCGCGCGCCGTGAGGCGGCGCGTGCTGGCCGTCAGGTGCTCGCGCAGCAGCCGCTCGGTGTCCCGCAGCGCCAGGTCGATGTTCTTCAGGTCCTTCTCCAGCCCGCCGCCCGGACCAGTCAGGTGCTCTGCCTCCTCCTGCGCCTGATCACGGAAGCCCGGCGCGTACGCCGCGCCCACATCCCGCGCCGCGCCCGCCCGGGCCTTCCAGCGGTTGTCGGTCAGCGGCCCGTCGAGTAGGCTGTCATCCTGCCCGGTCACGTGCGACTCGTACGCGGCGGCCTGCGCCTCGGCGCGCGAGCGGGCCTCCGCCCCGACCTCATCCCCGGCGGCCAGATACGCGGGCGTCATACGGGTGTACTTGGCCCGCACCGCCTGCTTCTGGGTGTTCGCGTCCGTCCGCGCCGCCTGAAGGGCCTGCGTGTAACTGTCCTGCACCTTCGCCCGGGCGGCCTGGGTGGCCTGGGGCAGGGCGGCCAGGGCCGCCGCCCGCCGGGCAGTCAGGCCCGCGCGCACGGACGCGGCGCGGCTCAGGACGCGCGCCCTCTGCGCCGCGACCCCGGCCCGCAGGACGCGCCCCTGCGCGGACGCCGCGGCGTCCACCTGCGCGCCGGCCCGCGCCGCCGCCGCCTGCACCGCCCGCTGCGCCGTCTGCCCCTGCGCCCGCACGATCCCCACCTGCCGCGCGCCGCGCCCCACGAACGCCCGCGCCAGTGCGCTCGACGCCCGCCGCTGCGCCGCCAGTTTCCTCTTCACGTGCGTGTACGGCACGCCCGCCGCCCGCACCCGCTCCCGGCTGACCGGCAGCGCCGCGAACTGCGTGCCCTGCGGCACGCGCGCCGGTACCGCCACCTTGGGAACAGGCAGCACGTTCAGTCTGGCGGGCGGCGGGAGCCGCACCTCACGCGCCCGGACCTGCCCGGGTGGGTTCGGCGCCGCCGCCTGCCCCTGCGGGAGGGCCGCCACCTTCACTGCCGGAGGCTTGAGCAGTCGCGTCGCCTGCCGCTGCGCCGCCGCGAACGCCTGCACGTGCCCGCCCAGCGCGGGGCGCGCGCGGCGGTGCACCGTCCGGCGGGCCTGCACCGCCACCTGGGGCGGCCGCGCGGGCGGCAGCTTCGGCTCGGCCTTCACCGGACCCGCCTGCGCCGCCCCCGGGGGGGCCTGCTTGCGTTCCTTGAACATGCCGCCACTGTACCCGCCCAGCTGACCCGCCGTCTCACTTTTGCCGGGTCATGGCTGGCCCATGATCGCCACGCCGCTCGGCAGCGGTGGGTCACGGACAGGCGGAGACCGTCAGCCCGACCTCCAGCCACCGCCCTCGCCCCATGCCCAGAGTGGAGTACAGGGCCGAGCGCGACGCCCGCCGTCATGAAGGGGAAGGCGGGGCACCGTGGTCTCCCACCGCGCCCCGCCTCCTGCGTCCCGATTTACTCGAACTGCGCGAGGACCTGCGTGAGGCGTTCGCGCTGCGCGCCGAAGTCGGCCACGCGGCGTTTTTCTTCCTCAATGACCTCGGCGGGGGCGCGGGCGACGAAGCCCTCGTTGCTCAGTTTGCCCTGCGCCTGCTTGATCTGCTTGTCGAACTCCGCGAGGCGTTTCTTCTGCTTGCCGATCCAGTCGGCAATGTCCACGGTGCCTTCCAGCGGCGCGCGGACGGTCACGCCCTGCTCGACGAGGCTCAGGGTGCGGCCCTCCAGATCGGCCGTGAGGTTCACGCGGGCGATGCTCTCGACCACGCGGGCGTTCTCGTGCACGGTGGGGGCGAGGTTGCCCTCCACGGCGACGTTCAGGCGGTCCTGTGGGCTGAGGCCCAGTTCGCTCTTGAGGCTGCGGGCGGCAGCGACGGCGGCGCGCAGGGCGTCGAAGGCGCGGGTGGCGTCCGCGTCGTGCAGCGCCGCGTCGGCGGCCGGCCAGGAGTGCACGGCCAGCTGGCGGCGGTGGCCGAGCGCGCCGTACAGTTCGCTCGTCACGAACGGCATGAAGGGGTGCAGCAGCTTCAGAATGTGTTCCAGCGTGGCCTTCAGCGTCACCAGCGTGGACAGTTTGCCTTCGCTCAGGGCGGGTTTGGCGGCCTCGATGTACCAGTCGCAGAATTCGTCCCAGGTGAAGGTGTACAGCGTGCGGATCGCCGCGCCGATGTCGAACGCGTCGAGCTGCGCGGTGGCCTCGGCGGTCACGGCGTTCAGGCGCGACAGGATCCAGCGGTCGGCCAGCGTCAGGTCGGCGCGGGCGCGCACGGCGCTCAGGGCGTCGCGGCTGCGCAGGGTCTCGCCCACGCTGTCGTCCAGCGCGCCCTGCACGTACTGGATCAGGGCCTCGTCGGCCTCGCTGCCGCTCGTCTGGAGGTTCGGGAGGGCCTCGCCGAGGCGCAGCATCGCGAAGCGCGCGGCGTTCCACAGTTTGTTCGCGAAGTTGCGGCCCTGCTCGAAGCGCCGGGGGTCGTGCTTGATGTCCTGCCCGCCGGTGGACAGGAAGCTGAACGCGAAGCGGCTGGCGTCCACGCCGTACTGGTCGAACAGTTCCAGCGGGTCGATGCCGTTGCCCTTGCTCTTGGACATCTTCTGGCCCTTCGCGTCGAGGTACAGGCCGTGCAGCATCACCGTGCTGAAGGGGGCCTGACCGGTCAGGCCGTACCCGGCCATCTGCATGCGGGCCACCCAGAAGAACAGGATGTCGTACCCGGTGACGAGGACCTGGGTGGGGTAGAACTTCCGGAAGTCCTCACTGTCCGTGTCGGGCCAGCCCAGGGTGGAAAACGGCCACAGGTTGGAGCTGAACCACGTGTCGAACACGTCCGGGTCGCGGCGCAGGTTCAGGTGCGCGTAGCGGGGATCCTGATCGCAGTCCAGGTCGGGGTTCTCGGGGTCTGGGACATACAGGTTGCCCTGCTCGTCGTACCACGCGGGAATCTGGTGCCCCCACCACAGCTGGCGGCTGATGTTCCAGTCGCGGATGTTCTCCAGCCAGTCGCGGTTCACCTTCGCGTACCGCTCGGGCACGAGCTGCATCTCGCCCCGCTCCAGCCCCGCGAGGACCTGCTCCGCGAAGGGTTTCATCTTCACGTACCACTGCTCGCTGATGATCGGCTCGACCGGCACCTTCGTGCGTTCCGACAGGCCGATGGCGGTGTCGTGATCCTTCTCCTCCAGCAGGTCGCCGCCCTCGGTCAGGGCCTTCACGACCGCCTTGCGGGCCGCGAAGCGTTCCAGGCCCTGGAACTCGGCGGGCACCAGCTCGTCACGGGTCAGGTTGCCGTGCAGGTCGAT
Organism: Deinococcus actinosclerus; assembly: GCF_001507665.1. Lineage (NCBI taxonomy): Bacteria > Thermotogati > Deinococcota > Deinococci > Deinococcales > Deinococcaceae > Deinococcus > Deinococcus actinosclerus. Next base: position 1,098,409 of record NZ_CP013910.1, read on the forward strand.
CACGCTGGGCCGGCTCAACCCATGCCGCTCGCCCACCTCGAAGTCGGTCGGGTCGTGCGCGGGCGTGATCTTCAGCGCGCCCACCCCGAACTCCATCTCGACCGCCTCGTCCGCGATGATCGGGACAAAGCGGTCCGTCAGGGGAATGCGGGCCTCCTGCCCGACCAGATGCGCGAAGCGCGGGTCCTCGGGGTGCACGGCGATCGCCTGATCCGCGAAGATCGTCTCGGGCCGCACGGTCGCGATGCGGATCTCGCCCGCCTCACCGTTGCTGGCCGCCGCGTTCGGGTCCCGCAGCTTGTACGACAGGGTGTACATCTTACCCTTGCGGACCTCGCGGTCGATCTCCAGTTCCGACAGGGTCGTCTGGCTGGCCGGGTCCCAGTTCACGATCCGTTCGCCCCGGTACGCGAAGCCCTCGTGGTACAGCTTCACGAACTGGTGGCGCACCGCGCGCGAGAGGCCCTCGTCCATCGTGAACCGCTCACGCGTCCAGTCGGCACTGACGCCCAGGCGCGACAGCTGCTCCAGGATCATCCCGCCCGACTCGGCCTTCCACTCCCACACCTGATCCAGGAACTTCTCGCGGCCCAGGTCGTGACGGCTGACGCCCTGCTCGCGCAGCTGCCGCTCCACGACCACCTGCGTGCTGATGCCCGCGTGGTCCATGCCCGGCAGGTACAGCGCCTCGAAGCCCGCCATGCGCTTGTAGCGGATCAGCGTGTCGATCAGCGTGTTGTCCAGCGCGTGTCCCAGGTGCAGGTTCCCCGTCACGTTCGGCGGCGGGATCACGATCGTGAACGGCTCCTTGCCGCTCGTCGCGTCCGCGCGGAACGGCTCGTTGCGCCACTTCGCGGCCCAGCCGGGCTCGACGGCCTTCGGGTCGAACTGCTTGGCGAGGACGGACGCGTCGTTCTCGGGCGTGGGGATCTGGTCAGGGGTATGCGGGTCGGTCATGCTTGAAGCTCCTTGTGCAGCAGTTGGTTGAGGTGGGGGAGGGCGGCGTCCAGTTCCCAGTTCAGGCCGGGCGCGTGCAGCGGCGCCCAGCGGAACCGGAAGGTGTACCGGCCCTCGGCGAGGTGATCCCAGGTGTCCGGCGTGCCAGCCGGGGCGGTCAGGGCGTAGGCGTGGCAGACCTGCCGCGTGAACCGCTCCGGCAGCTGCGCCTCCCACAGGTAAGAGGTCAGGAAGGTGGGATGGGTCAGGCCGGACTCCTCATGCAGTTCGCGTGTGGCGGCCCGCTCCGGGGTTTCCCCCGGCTCGACCCCGCCCGCGACGACCTGCACGCCTGCCCCGCCGTCCGGAATGTGATCGAACACCAGCAGCTCCGGGCCGCCGGAACCGGCGCGCGTAACAAAGCACACGACCTTCTCCCGCAGTGCGCGCGCCGCCGCGTCCCGCCGGGCCTGCTGTTGCGTGTCGTAGAACGTGACCATCCTTTTCCCACCTCCTGACCGGGGAGGGAAACGAAAAACGTCCCGTCCGCCGGATGAACTTCCGGATGCGGACGAGACGAGGATGTCCCGTGGTACCACCGCGTTTCCCCGCCTGCATGGGGGGCACTCGCTGCGCGCTGTATCGGGCGCACCCGGAGGCTCTACGCCCCCCCGCGTGAGGGGGTTTCTGCCGTCGTGCTCGCGGGTGACGTTCGCCGGGGGCCGGTCCACCTGCCCTCTCAGTCGCGGGGCGGGTTTCCTGTGGGGGCCTGACCCGGGTACTCCTCCCGGTCACTGCATCCGGGAGTGTACGCGCCGGGGGCGGCGCATTTCAATCCGCACGCTGACAGAGGCCCCGCGTCCGCCACCGGGGGCGTGCCGTCAGGACGGGCCGGGCCCGGCGTGGATGGACAGGGTGTGGGTCCGGCCCAGCGGCCCGGCGCGGTAGCGGCAGCGGGCCGAGTGGTACGCGCGGCCCGTCACCTCGGCGTCGCCCGGCAGGACCGCTCGGCAGTCCCCGACCCTCAGTTCCGAGCCGTCCCACCGCAGGACCCCATGAAAGACCTTCATGTTGTCCTGGACCATGCAGGGCAGGCCCACCAGACTGTTCAGCACGTTCTCCGGATGGCTCAGGGGCAGGGACAGCAGGGGCGGCTGGCGGCTGAACGTGAGCTGCAGTGCGAGATACCAGACGTACCCGTCCGTGAACTCGTGACCGACCGACACCACCTCGCTGCCGGACCCGGACCACGCCGAGGACTGAGCGGGCGCGGCCTCCTGCCAGCGGCGCAGCAACTCCCTGCGGAGCTCCGGGGTGACCGGCGGGAGCCGAACCCGCAGGGACTCGTCGGTCTGATCCGTGTCGGTCAGGCCACTGCGGGTGAACCAGAAGGACTCCGTGGCGATCCAGTCGGGCGCGGCCGCCAGCGCCCCGGCCAGCGTCGTGAAGCGCAGCGGCGGCGTGTACGCCGGGGGGTCCACCGACCCGAAGCCCTGCGTGTAGGGGGACGTCCAGCTGGCGTACAGGTCGAACCACGCCTCGTCCTGCCAGCGTGGGTACGGCACCGGACGGTCTGCCCTCGGGGTTCCTGACATGGGCTCATTCTGCGGTGTGCTGGGCCTGCGGGCGGTCAGGAGTGGAGAGCCCCTGACGGGCGCGCGGGGCAGGCCGGACCGTCCGGTGAGGGTGATGGGACCCTACATGCCCCAGGGTGGGCGGTTCAATCCGCCGGCTGGGGCGTAGGCAGCGTGGGGGCAGGCCGGGCATCCTGCGGGCGTGATCCCTGAAGGCCTGACCCTGTATCACCGCGCCGTGCGGGACGTGCGCGGCGACCACCTGCTGCCCCTGAGCACCCTGCGGGAGCGGTACCCGGACGTGTACGCCCGCGAGGCGGCCAAGTACGTGGGCCGCGAGGCGCTGATGCAGGAGCGTGTCGGGCGGCTGGACTGCCGGTGGACCGACGTGCTGTTCTTCTCGCCCGTGAATCCGGGGCCGCTGCTGGACGCCGCGCGGCAGAGCGGGCGGGTGATTCCCCCCATCCGGTACTGGACGCTGGACGCCGCGCAGCTCGACCCCGCGCGGGCCTGCATCTATCTGGCGCGTCCCTGGCCGGGGGGCGTGAAGCCCGCTCCCGACCCGGCGGACGAGCTGCCGTTCACGCCGCAGACGCTGCGCGAGCACTCGGCGGCGCCTGCGGCCACCCTGGCCCGCCTGCGCGCCCTCCCGGACGGCGCCCCCCTGATCCTGTGGCTGGACGTGCCCCACGTCCTCTACCGGGGCGAGGTGCCCCTGGGCGCGCTGGGCGAGGTGCGCTGTTAGCCTTCGCCGCCTTCCGGGAGGCGCTCGAAGCGGTACAGCAGGGGTTTTTTCAGCAGGCCGCGCGGCACGGTCACGGTGGCGCTCTGGTAGGGGAGGCCGCTGACCTGCGCGGACGCGCTGAACAGCTGCGTGTCCTCCCCGATGCGGGCGGCGCGGTCGCTGACGTCCAGCGGGCCCTGCGCGCGGCTCAGGACGTCGTAGGGGTGCTCGATCAGCACGGTGAGTTTCACGGGCTGCCCGATCAGGCTGCGCAGGGGGTTGGCGGCGCTGGCGAACGCGGCGCGTACGGGCTGCGCCTGCCGCTCGCGGGTCACGCGGACCATGAGGCCGTACTCGCCGACCGGGAAGGTCAGGTCGCGGATCAGGGTGACGCCGTCGCCCTCGGCCTCGCGGAACGCCGAGAGGAGCGCGTCGCGGCGGTTGCGGACCAGCGTGACGGGCATGGCGCGCTCCATGGGGAACTCGCCCCGCTGGAGCAGACGCTCGGCGTGCTTCAGGGTGTCCTCGCGGGTGCGGAACGTGCGGTGCGTGACGGGCTGCGCCTCGTGCCATACCCCGCTGGAATCGCGTTCCATCCAGGCGATCCACAGGTCGAACTGATCCTGGAACTGCCAGGAGGGGTGAGGCTGCGCGGCGCGCCGGGTAGGGACGTCCCGGCTCAGGTCCTCCCGTGGGGTGGTGTCGGTGCGGCTGGTGGGGCGGGAGATGGCGCTCATGAGTCCTCCGGTGCCGCCATCATGCCGGAAATGACCCGGCGTGTGTGAAGAAGTGCCCCGCGACAGCGTGGCGGATGGGCCGGGTCCGGTCCCCGCCGCACCCGTGTTGTCTCTAAGGGGGTTACGATATCCGGTTTTCGTGCCTATTCCGGTAACGCCCGCTCACACATGGAACATTTATGATGGAAGAACCGCCCCCTGTGGGCAAGGAGGAAACCAAGCATGGCGATGAACCTGTTCGGGACGCGCGACGTCCTCACCACGCAAAGCGGCCAGAAACTCTACTACTACAACCTGAACAAACTTCAGGAGCAGGGCCACGACATCAGCCGCCTGCCCGTCTCCATCAAGGTGCTGCTCGAGAGCGTCCTGCGCGAAGCGAACGACTACGACGTGCGCCGCGAGGACGTCACCACCGTCGCCGGGTGGAAACCCGTCAACGAGGAAGTCGAGATTCCCTTCAAGCCCGCCCGCGTGATCCTCCAGGACTTCACCGGCGTGCCCGCCGTCGTGGACCTCGCCGCCATGCGCAGCGCCATGGTCAAACTCGGTGGCGACCCCAGCAAGATCAACCCGCTGATCCCCGTGGACCTCGTCATCGACCACTCCGTGCAGGTCGACGAGTTCGGCACCGACTTCGCGCTGGCCAACAACATGGCCCTCGAATTCGAGCGCAACCGCGAACGCTACGAGTTCCTGCGCTGGGGCCAGCAGGCCTTCGACAACTTCGGCGTGGTGCCCCCCGCCAGCGGCATCGTGCACCAGGTCAACCTGGAGTACCTCGCCAAGGGCGTCCAGAGCCGCCCCGAAGACGACGGCGTCGTCGTGTACCCCGACAGCCTCGTCGGCACGGATTCTCATACCACCATGATCAACGGCCTGGGCATCGTCGGCTGGGGCGTCGGCGGCATCGAGGCCGAGGCCGTCATGCTCGGCCAGCCCATCTACATGCTGATGCCCGAAGTCATCGGCTTCAAGATCACGGGCGCCATGCCCGAAGGCGCCACCGCCACCGACCTCGCGCTGCGCGTCACCGAGATGCTGCGCGCCAAGGGCGTCGTCGGTAAGTTCGTCGAGTTCTACGGCGCGGGCCTGAGCAACATGACCCTCCCCGACCGCGCCACCATCGCCAACATGGCCCCGAGTACGGCGCGACCATGGGCTTCTTCCCCGTGGACGACGAGGCGCTGCGCTACCTGCGCCGCACCGGCCGCCTGGACACCGAAGTCGAACTGGTCGAGGCGTACTACAAGGCCCAGGGCATGTACCGCACCGACGAGACCGCCGACCCCGTCTTCACCGACACCATCGAACTCGACCTCGGCACCATCGTCCCCAGCCTGGCCGGTCCCAAGCGGCCCCAGGACCGCGTGGACCTGTCCGGGATGCACACCGTGTTCAACGAGGCCCTCACCGCGCCCGTCAAGGCCCGCGGCTTCGAACTGCCCGCTGACAAGCTGGACGCGCAGGGCACCATCGGCGGCACCGACATCAAGATCGGCCACGGCGCCGTGACCCTCGCCAGCATCACCAGCTGCACGAACACCAGCAACCCCAGCGTGCTCATCGCCGCCGGTCTGGTCGCCAAGAAAGCCGTCCAGCTGGGCCTGAAGAGCAAGCCCTGGGTCAAGACCAGCCTCGCCCCCGGCAGCCGCGTGGTCACCGAGTACCTCGAAGCTGCCGGGCTCCAGAGCTACCTCGACCAGATCGGCTTCAATACCGTCGGCTACGGCTGCATGACCTGCATCGGCAACAGCGGCCCCCTCCCCGAACCCGTCGTGGAAGCCATCCAGGAAGGTGACCTCGTCGTCGCCAGCGTCCTGTCCGGCAACCGCAACTTCGAAGGCCGCGTCAACCCGCACATCAAGGCCAACTACCTCGCCTCCCCGCCCCTGGTCGTCGCGTACGCCCTGGCCGGGACGGTCGTGAACGACATCGTGAACGACCCCATCGGCACCGGCCCCGACGGTCAGAGCGTGTACCTGCGCGACGTGTGGCCCACCACCGCCGAAATCCAGCAGGTTATGGACCAGGCCATCAACGCCGAGATGTTCAAGAAGGTCTACGACGGCATCGAGAAGAGCAATCAGGACTGGAACGCCATCCCCGTCGCCGAGGGCGCGCTGTACGACTGGAAGGAAGACAGCACCTACATCCAGAACCCGCCCTTCTTCGACAACCTCGCCGGTGGCCCCAGCGACATCGTCAGCATCGAGGGCGCCCGCGCCCTGGTGAAGGTCGGCGACTCCGTCACCACCGACCACATCAGCCCCGCCGGGTCCTTCAAGGCCGACACCCCCGCCGGGAAGTTCCTCACCGAACGCGGCATCCAGCCGAAGGACTTCAACTCCTACGGCAGCCGCCGCGGCAATGACCGCATCATGACGCGCGGCACGTTCGCCAACATCCGCCTGAAGAACCAGCTTGCCCCCGGCACCGAAGGCGGCTTCACCACCGACTACACCACTGGCCAGGTCAGCTCCATCTACGACGCTTCTCAGAACTACAAGGCCAGCAACATCCCCCTGGTCATCTTCGCCGGCAAGGACTACGGCATGGGCAGCAGCCGCGACTGGGCCGCCAAGGGCACCTTCCTGCTCGGCGTGAAGGCTGTCATCGCCGAGAGCTTCGAGCGCATCCACCGCTCCAACCTCGTCGGCATGGGCGTCCTGCCCCTGCAGTACAAGAACGGTGAAACCGCCGAGAGCCTGGGCATCCAGGGCGACGAGACCTTCGACGTGATCCTCCCCGGCGACCTCAAACCCCGCCAGGACGTCAGCGTGAAGATCACCGCCGCCGACGGCCAGAGCCGCACCATCACCGTGCAGTGCCGCATCGACACCCCTGTCGAGATCGACTACTACAAGAACGGCGGCATCCTCCAGACCGTTCTGCGCGGCATCCTCGCCAAGGGCAACGAAGTCAAGGCGTAAGCCTGAGAGCCTGACCTGAACGGCCCCCACCCGGGAGACTGGGTGGGGGCCGCTCATGTGATGTCGTCTGCCCGCGCTCTGCCGGAAGGACCTTGAAACAGAGCTTCCCGGGCCGCCGCTGCATCAGAAAGGGCCCGTCCAGCTGGACGGGCCCTTCAGGGTGAACGGTGCTTAGCGGCGGGTGGTGGTGCGGGTGGTGGTGCGGGTGGTGGCGGCGCTGCGGGCGCCCATCACGCTGGCCCCCAGGGTCAGGCCGGCGGCGAGCAGCCACGCCCAGCCGGTGGTGCTGGCGGCGGTGCGGGCGGTGCGTTCGGTGGCGTCGGCGATCTGCTGGGCCTGCTTCTCCAGGCGGTCCACTTCGCCGGTCACGACCGTGCGGACTTCCTGCGCCTGCGCTTCGCTCAGGCCCTGGCGCTGCAGGCGGGTCACGAACTGCTCACCGGTCAGGGCGTTCTTGATGGCGGTCACGCGCGCCCCGGCGAAGTCGGTGATGTTGCTCAGGTCCTGCTGGCCCAGGTCGTACTGCGCGCGGCGGAAGATCCCGGTCACGACGTTGCTGGTGGCCTGCACCTGCTGCTCGTTCAGCTGGGCGTTGTTGTCGGCGATCAGGTTCACGATGTCCTGCTCGTTGATGCCGCTCACGAAGTCCTGCACGCCGCCGTTCTGGGCCGTGGCGGTCCCGGCGGCGGCGGTGGCGGTCGCGCCGGCCCCCAGGAGGTTGCTGGCGGCGCTGGTGGCGCTGCCGAGCAGGCGGCTGGCGCTGTTGAAGGCGAAGATGGTGCTCAGCAGGATGATCATGCCGGCCGTGACCAGACCGGTCAGGGTGGCGTCGTCGTGGGTCATGGCGGCGATGCCGTCGTCGTTGCGGGTGGCGGGCGCGGCGGCGCGCACGGCGGTCAGGCCTGCCACGTATGCGCCGACCAGGGCGGCGATGCCGGACCAGATGGCGGCGGCGATGCCGACGCCGGAGAGGGTCAGGCCGGTGAGGGCGGTGATGACGGTGCCCAGGGCGATCAGGGTGAAGGTGGTCACGAGGCCCATGACCATCCCGGCGAAGACACCCCGCCAGGAGAGGCGGTGGGACAGACGATCTGCGTTCAGAGTCATGCTGCTGATCCTAGAAAGTTCTCAGGTCAGTGACTGCTTTCCGGAAGATTGCCCCAAAAGCGCGTGAATGGTCGGTCAAGGCCCGGGTCACCCTCTGAAGCGCCTGAGGGGGCGGGCGCTGGGGCTGGTGGGCGTCAGGCACCTGAGCTGAGCGGCACCACAGCGCCGACTGCATCCGGTGCAGGTGATCAGGGAACACGTGCTGGAGCAGGTGAAGAGCGGATGAGCTGCCGCTGTGAGCGGGCCCTGCCCCGGCGTGAAGGGTGACCGGAGCCGGACGGGAGGTGAACGCCGCGCGCTATGGTGCCGCCATGGGTCGGAAGGAACGTGAGCAGGCCAGCTGGATCGAGGACACACAGACGGAGCCGCTGGACGTCTGCGTGCTGTGCGGACGCGAGGGCGAGATGACGGATCATCACCTCGTGCCCAAGTCGCAGGGACGCCGCCAGGGCGTGAAGCTGGGTGAGATTCCCACCGTGAAGATGTGTGCCGCCTGCCAGGGCTTCTTAGCCAAGACGTTCAGCAACGCGCAGCTGGCGAATGAGCTGAACACCGTGGAGGCTATCCAGGCGCGCGAGGAGGTGCAGAAGTTCGTGAAGTGGGTGCAGAAGCAGCCGCTCTCACGGGGCGTGCGCGTCCACTGACGGCCGCTTGTAGCCCTGCCCCAGCGCCTTCTGGGTCAGCAGGGCAGGGGAGGCGCCCGAGCAGTCTGGGTCGGGGGAGCAGTCAGCGCCGCTCCCCCTCACGGGACCGGTCTCCTGATCAGTACGTGGCGATGCGGTCACGCAGCAGCTCGAAGAAGCCGTCGGCGTTCACCCGGGTCATGACCTGGGCGTTGGGGGCGTTCCCGGTGACGTGCCAGAGGTCGGCGACGGTGCGGCCGTGGCTGGGGCCGCCGCTCAGGTCGATCTGGACATGCATGGGCTGCACGGTGAACAGGTCGGGGCGCAGCAGGTACGCGACGGTCAGCGGGTCGTGCAGCGCGCCGCCGTCCCAGCCGTAGCGTTCAAGGTGGTGTTCGGCGAAGAAGGCCAGCAGGTCCGCCACGAACGCGCCGGTGGGGGTGTCCAGGTCGCGGAACAGCTCCACGCGGGCGGGGTGGGCGATGGCCTGATGGGAGGCGTTCAGGCCGATCATGGTCAGCGGCACCCCGCTGCCGAAGACGACGTGCGCCGCGTGTGGGTCGGCCAGGGCGTTGAATTCGGCGGCGGGCGTCCAGTTGCCGGTGTCGGTGCTGCCCCCCATCCACACGACCTCCCGCACCAGGGGGATGATGTCCGGCGCGAGTCGGAAGGCCAGCGCCACGTTCGTCAGCGGTCCAGTGGGCACCAGCGTGACCTCGCCGGGGTGGGCACGCACGGTGCGGATGATGAACGCGGCGGCGTGCTCGTCCTCGGTGCCGCGCGTGGGCGCCGGCAGGTGCGGACCGTCCAGGCCGCTCTCGCCGTGCACCGCCTCGGCGCTGATCCGCTCCTGCACCAGCGGCCGGTCCGCGCCGGCGTAGACCGGCACGTCGGAGCGGGCGATCTGGCGGGTGATCAGGGCGTTGCGGGTGGTGCGCTCCAGGCCCACGTTGCCGAATACGGTGGTCAGGCCCAGCACGCGCAGCTCCGGGCTGGCCAGCGCCAGCAGGATGTTCACGGCGTCGTCGTGACCGGGGTCGAGATCCAGGATGACGGGGCGGGGCGTGGTCATGACCGTCAGTATGAGCGTTCGTGAAGGGACCTGTACCCGCCGGGGGGACGTCCTGCGCGGCCCGAACGTGAACTCATAGTAAGGTTGGTGCCATCTCTGTCAGGGGCAGGTCAGTACACTGGAACGCATGAAAGGCCTGCGCGAATTCGTTGACTGGCTGCGCGAGGTGCTGACCGGCAGCCCTCAACCTCAGCCGGTGCCGGTTCCCGTGCGTGTGCGCGAGCGCCGCTGACGGGCATCCAGCGTTCTCCCTGTTCTTCTTCCTGACGTGACTTTCCCGCCCACCCGCGTGGTGGGCGTTCTGCTGGCCCGCAGTCGGCGTGGACAGGTCCGGGCCGCGTCAGATTCGGGTGGGCGGGGGACGCTATGCTGCGGGGCGTGCAGGCAGGCGCAGCGGACAGCGACTATGGAATGGGAGAACTCAGGGCGCTGATCGCGTCCCGCCCCGAGGCAGACCGGGAGCGGGTGGAGGCGGCCTTCGTGTTCGCCCGCGACGCCCACGCGGGCGTCAACCGCAAGAGCGGCGAACCGTACATCACCCACCCGGTGGCGGTGGCGGTCATCCTGGCGCGGCTGGGCATGGACACCGACAGCCTGATGGCCGGGCTGCTCCACGACACCGTCGAGGACGTGGACGGCGTCACCTTCGAACTCGTCGAGCGGGATTTCGGCCCCGACGTGCGCCGCATCGTGGAAGGCGAGACGAAGGTCAGCAAGCTCAGCAAGCAGGGCTCGCAGGCGGCCGAGGTGCGCGAGTCCGGCCGGGACGTACAGGCCGAGAACCTCCGCCAGATGCTGATCGCCATGACGAGCGACATCCGCATCATCGTGGTCAAGCTCGCCGACCGGCTGCACAACATGCGCACGCTGGGCTCCATGAAGCCCGAGAAGCAGCAGCGGATCGCGCGCGAGACCATGGACATCTTCGCGCCGCTCGCGCACCGCCTGGGGATCGGGCAGATCAAGTGGGAACTCGAGGACCTGAGCTTCCAGTACCTCTACCCCGATGAGTACGCGTACCTCCAGTCGCGGCTGCGCACCCGCCAGGAGGAGCGCCAGACACTGATCGAGAACGCCGTGCAGCAGCTCCAGGACTCCCTGACCGACGATCTGGAGCTGCCGGAGTGGGTGTCGGACATCGACATCGCGGGGCGCAGCAAGCACCTGTGGAGCATCCACAACAAGATGCAGCGCGAGGGCAAAGGCCTGGAGCAGATCTTCGACCTGCTCGCCATCCGCGTGATCCTCACGCCGCGTGACCTCGTGGTGCCGCCCGGCACGGACGAGAAACGCCGCGAACGGGCCGAGGAGACCCGCGAGAAACGCATCTGCTACCACACGGTCAGCATCGTGCACAGCGTCTGGACGCCGCTGCCGGGCCGCTTCAAGGACTACATCGCGGTGCCCAAACCCAACGGGTACCAGTCGCTGCACACGACCGTGATCAGCCCCAGCGGGCAGCCCATTGAGGTGCAGATCCGCTCCCGGCGCATGCACGAGGTCGCGGAGTACGGCGTCGCCGCGCACTGGATGTACAAGCAGGGCAGCCAGCTCGCGCAGCGCGACCGCGAGAACTGGATCGCGCAGCTGCGCGAACTCCAGAACGAGATCAACGACGCCTCGGACTACATGGACGCCGTGAAGGTGGACATCCTGTCGCAGCGGGTGCGGGTCTTCACGCCCAAGGGCCTCGCGATCAGCCTCCCGGCGGGGAGTACCCCGGTGGACTTCGCGTACCACATCCACACCCGCATCGGCGAGACGACCGTGGGCGCGCGCGTGAACGGCTCCATCGTGCCGCTGTCGCACCGGCTGGGCAACGGCGACATGGTCGAGATCGTCACCAGCAAGAACGGCCACCCCAGCAAGGACTGGCTGAACTTCACGGTGACCCGCTCGGCGCGCAGCAAGATCCGCCACCACTTCCGCGCGCAGGAACGCAGCGAGGCCCTCCAGCACGGGCACGACCTGCTCGAACGCTACCTGCGCAAGCGGCAGCTGGCCGTGCGGCAGCTCATGCGCACCAAGCTGCTGGAGGACGCCGCGCAGAAACTCATGGGCTCGCGCAACCCGGACGACCTGTATCTGGCGCTGCACGCCGGGAAACTCACGCCCAGCGCCGTGGGCAAGGTCCTGTCCCCGCAACTGGCGCAGGAACAGGCGTCCGGCCCCAGCCGCCGCGCGCCCGTCCCCAGGGCGCCCGAACCGGGCGGCGTGTACGTGGAGGGCTTCAGCACGAACACCAAGCTCAGCCAATGCTGCACGCCCATCCGGGGCGATCAGGTCATGGGCTACCTGACGCGCGGGCGCGGTGTGAGCGTGCACCGCATCGACTGCCCGAACATGATCCGCCTGCTGAAGGACGAGCCGGAACGCTGCGTGGCCGCCTCGTGGGAGGCCGGCACGCCGGGCAGCGTCCTGGTGGACGTGGACGTCATCGCGCCCGACCGCGCCGGGCTGCTCGCGGACGTGCTGGGCATCCTGGCGCGCGAGAAACGCAGCCCCACCAAGGTGGAGGCCGTGGTGGGCCAGGAGGAGATCGCCGTGATCCACCTGCGCCTGAACGTCGCCGGGCACGGCGACCTGGAGGGCATCCGCCGCGCGATTCTCACGGTGAAGGGCGTGCAGGACGTGATCCGCGTGGGCGGACGCAAACGCAACGGCGCCAGCGCGTAACCCGCCTCTGTCCCTGGAGGGCCGCCGGATACGACCGGGGGTCCTCCCCTCCGCGCCCTGACCTGCTGCTCTAGACTGCGCGCATGCCTCAATCCACGCCCGGCCCGCGCCCGGCCCCGCTGCTCCTCCTGCCGGACCTGGGCGACCTGCTGCGGCTGCACCCGCAGGTCAACGCGGCCACCGTCACGGAACTTCTCGCGCACCTGGGGGCCCGTGAGGTGCGCTGGGCGTCCGGCGCGGACGCGGACCACCCGCTGCGGGACGCCCTGCCCGCCGCCGGGATCACCCTGGACGACCTCCCGCTGCCCGACTGGGCCTGGGCGGACGCCGAGCATGAGCAGCTGCTGGGCTTCCTGAATCAGTACCCGCAGGGCCGCGAGCGGCTGCGCCGGGCGCAGGCGGCGGAACAGGCGCTGGCCGCCCTCGTCACCGCGCCGCTCGACCCGGCCCGGCTGCTGTCCCGAGCGTTCCTGGCCGAGGTGGAGGCCACCCGCGCGGAGGTCCGCGCCGCGCTGGACGAGGGCCCCGGCACCCGCTGGCGTCAGCGCCGCCTGGACGACCTTGCCGCGAGTCTGGACGGGCAGAGCGGCGTGACGCTGGTCCCGCTGGATGACCTGCCCGCGCTGCTGGAGCGCCTGCCCGGCGCGGCCCTGCCCGACCTCACCGGCTTCCAGCCGGGCGAGGCGAGCCGCCTGCGCGCCCTGGCTGACCGGGCGTGGCAGCTGCGCGACGAGGACGACCTGAACGCGCTGCTCGCCGCGCTGGACCGCGAGGCAGGCGACCGGGTCACGCCCCGCGCGGAACTGGACGCCGCCGCCGCCAACATTCACCTCGCGGTGGGTGACCTGCCCGGCGCGCGCGGGCGGCTGGAACGCGCCGCGCACGCCCTGGCCGACGGCCAGCCCCGCAGCCTCGCCGGTCTGGTGCTGGCCCGGCTGGGTCAGGTGCGCGACGCGCTGGGAGACCGGGAGCTCGCGCAGCGCACCTACCGCGCCGTGCTGGCCCTGAGCTACGCCCCGCAGGTGGCCCGCGCCGCCGCCGAGGACGGCCTGCGCGAGCCCTTCGCGCTGCACCTGACCTGAGTCGGTCAGCGCACGCGCTCCAGCCACCAGGCGGTCACGTCCAGCCGCCCGGCGTGCAGCAGGTGCGGCGCTCCGCTCAGGTCAAAGTGCTGGGCGGCGCCCAGGGTGTTCACGCGGATCTCGGCCTGCGCGCGCCGCAGCGGCCACGGCCGGTGGTGGATCTGTCCCCGGTACACCCGGCCGGCCGGATCGGCGCTGAACAGCCGCAGGCGATCCGTGAGCCACGCTTCCAGGCTGTCCGGGGCGGGGGAGAGGGGCGGCCCGACCGGGCGGTACGCGCCCGCGAACGCGCCGGGCCCGGTGCGCAGGTCGGTGCGGACGCTGGCGTAGCGCGTCACGCCCCCCTGCCGGTCCACCCACATGCGCGCCTGCCGGTAGGGCAGGTGGAAGAACGTGCGGGCCAGCGCCGCCGCCAGCGGCTGAGTCACGTCCAGCGAGTAGAACCACACGCCGCTTTCCCCGTTCACGCGGACATAGGTGCGCAGGTTCAGCTCCGGAAAGGCACTCAGGCCCGGCACGGCAGGCACCAGCCGGGGGGCCACGTCCGCCATCCGGAAGGGCACGACCCCCACGTACGCCTGCCCGTCACGGGTGTCGACCTCCACCCCGGGGGGCAGCGTGGCCTGCACCAGCGCCGGCGGCACCGGCCAGTGCATGAAACAGAGGTCCAGCCATTGCATCCGCAGTACCCAGGGCGTCATCCGGCCCAGTGCACCACAGCGGGCCCGCGCTGACCAGGGCCGCGCGGCCCGCATGTGAACTCCCGCAAGGGCAGCCCAACCCTGCGTGAATGCCGCCTTGGCCCTGCTATCAGGTGCCGCCTGTCTGCCTCTTCTAACCTGACGGCGTTCACCCCACGAGACGGTCCCCCGGCGTCCTGCCGGCACCCCGTGGGTCCACAGGAGGCACCACCATGACCATGAGCAACGAGAACGTCCTCGACAAACTGCAGTACCTCCTCGGTACCCTGCGCGACGGCCAGAAGGGATTCGCTGACGCTGCCGAGCACGCCACCGATCCCAGCCTCAAGAGCCTCTTCTCCGAGCGCAGCGCCCAGCGTGCCCAGCTTGCCAGTGAAGTCGAGGCCCACATTGGCCGCCTGGGCGACAAGCCCCGCGAGGGCGGCAGTGTCGGCGCCGCGCTGCACCGCACCTGGCTGAACGTCCGTGACGCCCTGACCGGCCGTGATGACACGGCTGTCGTCGCCGAGGCCGAGCGCGGCGAGGACGTGGCTGTCGAGAACTACCAGGACGTGCTGAAGGCCGAGGGGCTGCCCGCCGACGTGCGCAGCTTCGTCGAGGGTCAGTACGCCAAGGTCAAGGCCAGCCACGACCAGATCCGCGACATGAAGCGCAGCATGGAAGCCCGCTGATCGAGCGGCCCTGAATCCCAAGGAGGTCGCCCCCCGCGCTGCATGCGGGGGGCGACCTCCTTGGGGCTGCCTCAGTTGGTACGGCGGCGACGGCGCAGGCGCTCCATCGCGGAATCCAGGCTCAGGCGCATGCGCTCCAGGGCCTGCGCGAGGTCACCGATCTCGTCGTTGCGCTCGGCGCGCACCGGGCGGCTCAGGTCACCCATGCTGATGGCGTCGGCCACGCGCACGAGTTCCTCGATGGGCTGCACGACCGCGCGCGCGGCGCGCAGGGCCAGATAGGCCGCGATGGCCAGTGCCAGCAGCGACACGAACATCACCAGGAACAGCGTGCGTCGCAGCGCCGCCTGCGGCTGCCCGTTCTCCACGCCCACCGCGACGGTGTACAGGACGTTGTCCGCGTCGGCCTCGCTGGCCCGCTCGCTGCTCACGACGCGCCGGCCGTCCTTGCTCATCACCGTGATCTGCTGGACGATGTAGTTCACGTTCGTGACGGCCTGGTTGCTGGGATCGGCGGCCAGCTTCTCCAGCTTGTCCACGTCGTTGGCGGTGCCGCCCATGGTGCGCATCTCGGTGGCCTGATCGCGGTACAGCTTGGCGGGCGAGATGCTGTCCCTGAACACCGCGCTGTTGGGGTTCTCAACCAGCCAGTTGCTGACCTGCGCGTTCAGCAGGTCGCCCACCTTGGGCGTCTGGCTGGAGAAGTAACGGGAGCCGTCGCGGAGTTCCACCTGCACGAAGCCCACGCTGGAGTTGTTCACGAGGGCCTGCAGCTGCGGGTCGATGCTCTGGCTCCCGCGCGTCGGGTCAATGTTGCTGGCGACGGCCACCGCCACCGCCTGCGCGTTGCGCTGCACCAGATTCTGTTGCAGGTTCGGCAGGGTCAGGGCCAGCACGCCCAGCGTGAGCAGGCTGGAGACGCCCAGCGGCACCAGGGCGCCGACGGTCATGCGGTTGCGCAGGCTGCTGCGGCGCAGCTTGGGCTGCGTGTCCGTATCGGGCAGGGGCGACACGATCGGGCCCAGGCCGGCGCTGCTGGGCACGGCGGCGACCTCCGGGGTGGTGGGGGCGGGCGTGGCGTCGGTCAGGGTCAGGGCGCCGGTGAAGTCGGACCAGACGTCCGCCTGCTCGGCCGGTTTGTCCGGCGTGACCAGCGGCGCCCCGAAGGCCGCGGCGAAGGGGTCGGCCGGTTCCGGTGGGGGCATCAGGGCCGTGGCGGTCTCCGCGGCGAACGGCGAGGGGGTGCCGCTCGCCGTGGGGGGCGGCGCGCCGCCCCAGGCCGGGGGCATGAACTCGCCCGGCAGCGAGCTGGAGGGCGGCGCGGCGAACGGATCGGGCAGCGCGCTGCCCAGATCGACGTCCGGCCAGATGCCCGAGACCGACATGGGCGCGTCCGTCTGACTGGGCGCCAGGGGCGCGTCGTCCAGCCCGCTCTGCGGGGCCGGTCGGGTGGGCCCCAGGCCCTGGAAGGGCTCGCTGATCACGCTGGTTTCCTCGCGTACCTCTTCCAGGAGCACGTCGGCCCCGACCGACTGGAACAGGCCCAGCAGCAGTTCGGCCCGCGCCCGGCCGGTGGGTTTCATCAGGCGGCCGGTGCGGCGGTCGCTGAGGCGCTGCGCCTGCTCGCCGGTCAGGCCGAACCGGTCACGCAGCTGCTGCTCCAGTTCCGCTTTGCGTTCGGGGTTGACGGGCTGTCGAATGAGAACCGTGTACTTCATGGCTGTGCTCCAGGGGTCAGTGCGTCCAGGGACTGTGAGGGGGCAGGAAGAGGCGGGCGGACAGCGGGGGCGCGGCTCACGTCACGCCCCGCTCGCGCAGCAGCCGGGCGAACAGCTGCACGCGTTCAGGGGTCAGCTGACGGGCCAGGGCCGACAGGGTGGCGTTCAGGGTGGCGTGGTCACCCAGGTCGTCGAGGACCTCGTCGACCATGACGGCCGCCATGGGGCCCACCACGCCCGTCAGGCACTGGCTGATGCGCTCAGCCAGGTCGTCGCTGATGGGCAGGTCGCGCTGCGTGGCGCGCGCGATCCACGCGGCGGCGGCGTTCAGGCGTTCCTGGACGTCCGGGACGGTCATGCCGGCCAGCCGGGCCACCTCGGAGATGTCGCGCTGGCCGTCCACGTGGTGCATGACGCGCCACACGCTGAAGGGCAGCGGGGTGCCGTCCTGCAGTCCGTCCGGCCAGACCGGTGCGCTCACGGGGTCTCCAGGCCGGCCGCGGCCCACTCGGGCCGGTCACGCAGGTTCGTGATCGGCAGGTCCACCAGCCGCACGCCCAGCCGCGCGAGCACGCCACGCAGCGCGGCGCTCAGCGCGGGGCGGAATTCCTCCACGGGCACGTCGTCCTGCACGGTCAGGTGCCCGCCCTGCAGGGTCACGTCCTGCGCGAAGGGGTCCAGGCAGGGGTGCTGTTCGGCCAGACGGACCGTGACCTCCTGCCACGTGGCGTCCAGCGGGTGCGCGCCGTGCGTGGCGGCCAGCAGGTCCTGCCAGAACCGGAGCAGCCCGGCGCGGTTCGCTTCCGAATTCGGGGCGAACAGCCATGCGCCCGCGCCCTCGGCGGGGAGGTCGCCGGACACGTGCCGCCCGGCCAGCCAGTAACTGCAGGCCGCGCCGCTGAGCATCAGGCCGTGGTAGTGCTGGGCCTCGAGCACCGGGCGCGCGGCGGGCCACGCGGCCGGTGCGGGGCGGCCGTCCACGTCGCGGGTCGTCCAGAGCAGGTCGACCATGCGGGCCGAGAGCTCCGTGAGGCTGACGCGCGCGCGGGGCAGGCCCTGCATGACCGTGGCCCAGTTCACGGCCTGACCGGCGTGCGTGTAGCCGCCGAGCAGGCTGCCCTGATGCCACAGGAAGCGCGCCCAGCGTGGTCCCTGCCAGGCGTCGAAGGCGCCGGTGAAGCCCTGGCCCTGCCGGAGGGCGAGGTCGGCGGTGACTTCCGTCCAGGGGTAATGATCGGTGCTCAGGGCGCTGTAGACGGCGGCGTCCTGCGGGATGGGGACAGGATGCGTCAGTTTCGGGGGCGCGGTCGGGACAGTTGAATCAGGCATGCGACTTCCGGGTGAGGTCAGGACGAGGTGGCGATCCGAGTTCTGGCTGGACTCCTTTAGGGATACCCCATCATGACACCCGCTGGCGTCTTACGTGCCGCTTACAGCTGTAAAAAACCTCACTTGAGGGTCGCGCCGGGTACGCGGTGCGACGGCGGCGCCGGGGCCCGCCGAGGTCAGCGTGGGAGGACGCAGCAGGACGGAGGCCCGCTGGATGAGCAGCGGGCCTCCGGGAGCGGCAGATCAGTTCAGTTCGGTCAGCAGGTCCTGCACGCGGGCTTTCAGGTCCCCGCGGCCCTGGGGAGCGCCCAGCTGGTGCAGCCCGCCGTGGTACGCGTCGGGATCGCCGAACAGGCGCGAGAGCAGCTCGAATTCACGCTGGCTGCGCAGGCTGGCGTCGTCGCGGAACATGTTGACGTACTGGTCCTGGAAGGCCCAGTCGCTCAGCTGCCCGTCAAGGTAGGCGCGCATCAGGCGGCGGTAGGGTTCCACGTTGTCGTCGGTGGCGACGTTCGCCACGCCCTCACGGACCGGCACCTGGGCCTCGAACACCGGGGCCAGCGCCTGCGGGGTGATGTCCCAGTTGTTCACCTCGAACTGCGGCTCTCCGTCGCGGAACAGGATCAGCTGCGGGCTGTGGTGCTGGATGCCGGTGAGCTGCGCGACGTGGTTGCTTGCGGGGCGCCAGTCCACCACGCGGATGAAGCCCACGGGCAGGTCGTGGCGCTGCAGGAAGGTTTCCAGCACCCCGAAACCCTGCATGGTCTTGTGGCAGGTCCCGGCCTTGAACACGGCGGCCAGCGGGTACTCGCTGAGGAACTGATCCACTTCCTCGGGGGTGGTCAGGGGCACGAGCACCTGCGCTTCGTTCTGAGCGGCTTGCGTCATGCACCCAGCATAGCGCCCGCTTTAGAAAACGAAGTGAGGTGAGGCACAAGGCCCCCGCCCTCCTGCTGGGCGCCCCACGTCAGTCCAGCTGCCAGGCGTGCACCTTGAGGTGCCGCGCGCCCGGGTAGTCCTCGCCCGCGCCAAAGCGAGTCTGCGCCGCGCCGCGCCGCCCGGCCGCGTCCAGGCCCGCCGCCGCCATGCGCCCGAACGTCGCGCCGTTCACGCCTGCGTGGTTCAGCAGGGCGAGCACCTGTCCGCCCGGCGCCGTGACCCGCGCCGCCTGCGCCATCAGCCGCGCGTAGTCCCGCTCCGAGCGCCACACACCGGCCTTGCCGCGCGCGAAACTGGGTGGGTCGAGCACCACCAGATCGAACGTGTCCCCCCGGCGCTCCAGCCGCGCGAGCCACTCGAACACGTCCCCGAACAGGAAATCCGTGTCCGGGGCGCCCAGGCCACTCAGGGCGTAGTTCTCCTGACCCCACGCCAGCACCTTGCGCGACAGGTCCACGTTCTTCACGGCCGCCGCCCCGCCCAGCGCCGCGCTCAGGCCGAAGCCGCAGGTGTACGCGAAGGTGTTCAGCACCCGCCGCCCCCCCGCGTTCGCGCGCACCCAGGCCCGCGCCGGGCGGGCGTCCGTGAACACCCCGATGCTCAGGTCCGCCCCGGGGCGGATCAGGAGCGGCACCCCGGCCTCCAGCGCCGTCAGCTCGGGCCGCGCCTCGCCCCACACCGGGTCCGGGGGGGACAGGTCCTCGCGGGCCACGTTCGCCGCGTGCCGGGCCTCCACGGGCCGCCGCTTCAGGTACACCCCGGCCAGCCCCGCCGCCTCGCCGCAGGCCGCCGCCAGCGCCGCCTCGTCCGGCGGGCTCAGCGGCACGTACAGGCTGAGCACCCCGGCGTCCCCGGCGACGTCCAGCGTGAACTGCCCGCCCGTCTCGGTCAGGTGCGCGGCGCGGTACACGGTCGTGCCCGACGCGGGCAGCGCGGCGCGCGCCGCAAACAGGCGAGTCAGGTCAGGCAGGTGCAGGGGGTGGTACTCGGTCACACCCGAGTCTAGCGGCCTCACTCCTGAAACGGGCGCGGGCGGGGGAGAGGTCGTCCCCTCGCCCCGCCCGATCTCGGCGCCCCGCTGCCGGTCCTACGGCCGCCCGCCGAGCAGCCACCACACCAGCGCCGTCGCGACCGCCGTGACCATCCAGAAGCGCACCGTGACGTGCGTCTCGGGCCAGCCCACGTCGGGATGCTCGAAGTGGTGCTGGATCGGGGACATCTTGAACACCCGCTTGCCGCGCAGCCGGAACGACGCCACCTGAATGACCACGCTGAGGACCGCCACCACCGGGATGATCGCCGCGACCGGCAGCAGCCACACGTCCGCGTACAGCACGTACGCGCCCGCCGCGACCGCCCCGATCGCGTGGCTGCCCATGTCCCCCATGAACACCCGCGCCGGGTGCGCGTTGAACCACAGGAAGCCCAGCAGCGCCGCGACCAGCAGCGCACTGACCGGGGACAGCGCCAGCAGCGGCAGCAGCACGATGATCGCCACGCCGCCCAGCAGGCCGTCCAGGCCGTCGGTGAAGTTGAAGGCGTTCACGCTGCCCACCATGACCAGCGTGAGCAGGATCACGTCCCCCACCGGCCCCAGCCCGGGCACCAGTTCGTGCGAGGCGAGCGGCGCGGCGAAGTACGCGAAGACCAGCCCCACGATGAACTGCAGCGGGAACTTCTCGCGGGCCAGCAGTTCCTTCTTGCCACCCACCATGCGCGAGCGGACCTTGAGCAGGTCGTCCACCCCGCCGATCACGCCCATCGCCAGCGCCGCGAGCATGATGAGCAGTTCCCGGGGGCCGCCCGCGTGCCCGGTGAAGTACAGCGGGAAGAACACGGCCGTCATCGCCAGCACGAACGGCACCCCGCCCGCCGTGGGCGTGCCTTCCTTCTGCTGGTGCGCGGGGCCGTCCTTGCGGATCGGCTGCCCCCAGCCCCGCGCCTTGCTGGCACGGATGAACAGCCCCACCAGGAACCACGACAGCAGCGCCGTGACGACCATCATGGCCGCACCGCCCGGAACGCACTCAGTCTCGACATCTCAACCGGGGAGCCTACCACGCGCGTCCAGCGCCGCCGGCCCTGCCAGGGCCGCGCCGGCCTCCCGCCGCACCTGCCCGGCCAGGGGGAGGGCGCCGGCCCACTCCGGGAGGCGCAGCTCCTCCAGCAGATTCAGCAGGCCCAGCGCGGCGCCGGGCGTGCCGTCCAGACCGGGCAGGCACGCGCCCAGGTGCGCCGCGAGACCCGGGTAGCGCGCCTCGAAGCGGCGTTCCAATCCGAACGCGTCCGCCCAGCCCGGCGCGGGCGGGGTCGCGTCGGCCGCCAGCGCCAGCGCGTGCCCCAGCGCGTACACCTGCGTGAACTGCCACGCCGAGAGCCGCTCCCCGCGCCGGAAGCGCCGCACGCCCACGAGCAGGTTCGTCAGCGCCTCGCCCAGATGATGCGTCCGCGCCGCCGCGTCCAGCCGGGCCGTGGCTGTCGCCGCCGGCCGCCGGCGCAGCGGAAGGTCGCGCGGGGCGTCCGGCGCCAGCCAGACCACCCGCGCGTTCACGAACGACGCCCCCCGCAGCGCCGCCTCGTCGAACACCGCGAACTCGCCGTACACGCCACCCTCGAACAGCACCTTGAACCCGTCCGGCGTGTTCCGGAACGCCTGGACCAGCCCGTCCCCCAGCCAGCCCAGGTCCTCCAGGAGCGCCCGCACCTGACCGTCCCGGGCCACCACGAAGAAATCCAGGTCCGAGAACTGATCCATCCGGTCCAGTTCCGCCCCCACCGAGCCCAGCCCGAGCAGCGCCAGCGCCCGTCCGGACGCGGCCAGGCCGCCGGCGATGAGGTCCAGTCGGTGCAGCAGGGCGGCCACGGCGTCGGGCGAGGTCATGCCCCGTTGTAGCGCACCGTGGGCCTGCCCCCACCGCCGGATCAGTTCGCCAGGTAGCGGATGAAGTCCCGCATCTCGTTCACGCACGCTCCCGCGTCCTTCAGGGCGGCGCTGCCCGTCACGGTGCGCAGCACGCCCCGGTCGCTGAGGTACAGCTGACTGATGCGGTAGGTCTGGCCGGCCTGCTGGTAGTCGTAGGCGGCCAGCACGCCCCAGGCGCCGGCCCGGTCGACCGGCTGAGTCACCACGGCCCTGACGCTGCGGCCCAGGCTGCCCTGCAGTTTCAGGGCGAACGCGCGGGCGTCCTCGGCGTTCGTGAAGGTGGGAAAGGCCTGCCCGGAGCGCTCCTCGCGCATCAGGCAGGCGCCGCTGGCATCCGTCCAGTAGTTCGCGTCGCCATTCACGGGCGTCCAGCCGGTCAGGGGGACGATCAGGGCCTGCGCCGGGCACAGCAGCGCGGCCAGCACGGCAGCCAGTCGGGCGGGGAGGCGGCGGGTCACGCGGGTCAGTGTACCGAACACTTTATGGCAATCTTGCGGCATTTCTCATGCCATCAGCTGCCCATCAGATCAGTTCGGGGGCGGTGTAAGCAGCGGCTGACGGGATTCCAGACAGAAGACGCTCCGGGCACAGGAGAGGTGCTCCGTGCGCCAGCGTCAGGGCAGCCGCGCGCGGAGCCCCGCCCGCACCGCCGGCCACTCCGCGCGCAGCACGCTGAACATCACCGAATCCCGCGCCGATCCATCCGGCAGCACCTGATAGGCCCGCAGCACCCCCTCCTCGGTGGCCCCCAGGCGCCGCATGGCCCGCAGGCTGCGCTCGTTGCGGGCGTCCACCTTGAAGTGCACGCGGTTGGCGCCCAGCACCTCGAAGGCCCGCGCCATGACCAGTTCCTTGGCGTCGGCATTCACGCCGGTTCCCTGCGCCTCGGGCAGCAGCATCGTGCCGACCTCCACCCAGCGGTCGGCCACGTTCACCTCGCTGTAACTGACGCGCCCCACCACCCGCCCGGACGAGAGCGACCGCACCGCGAAGTTCACGCGGCGCGGCAGGGCGTTCAGCCGCGTCACGTACTCCCCCCACGCCGCCGGGGTGTTGGCCGCCGGGCCGCCGCGCGCCAGGAACCGGATGGTGTCGTCGGTGGCCCCGGCGCTCAGGTCGGCCCCGTGCTCGGGGTGCAGGCCCTCCAGGGTCACCAGCCGCCCGCGCAGGCTCGGGGTCTCGAACCACTCGGCGTCCGGGGCCGGCAGGGTGGGGGGAGTCGCGTCGCTCATGGTCCCACCCTACCCCTCAGCCCCGGTGGTAGGGTTCGCCCGCGCTGATCGTGCTCGCCCGGTACAGCGCCTCGGCCAGCACCACCATCGCCAGATCGTGCGGGAGGGTCAGCTGCCCCAGGCCCCACAGCAGGTGCGCCCCGGCCCGCAGGTCGTCGGTGTGCCCGTCCGGCCCGCCGATGGCGAAGGCCAGTTCGCCCACGCCCGCCACGCCCTGCGCGTCCAGGTACGCGCTCAGGCCCTCGGACGTGAACTGTCGCCCGCGCGGGTCGAGCAGCACCAGCGGCGCGCGCCCGGCGGCGCGGCGCACCGCCTCGCTCTCCAGGGCCTGGGTTTTGCCGGTCACGCGCGTCACCTGCACCTTGTGGTAGCGGCGCAGGCGCTTCTCGTACTCGTCCCAGCCGGCGCGCGCGTACGCCAGTTTCGGTTCTCCCACGGTGATCAGGTGGATTCTCAACTTGCCCTCTCCCTGCGGCGCGCGTCCTGATGCCGGACGTCCCGCCCGTACCAGTGTGCACCGAAGGCGCCCCGGTGCGCTTCAGGGCGCACCCCTCCACTCGCGCAGCCGGCGGCCGGCGGCCCGGTTCAGGCCCGGCGCCGCCGCTGTCCCCGGCTGGCCTGAAGGCCATTCAGGGCAAGGCCCGGCGCGAAGGCCAGGATGCCCAGGAGTCCCAGCGCTTTCAGGACCTCAGTAGAGGCATGTGGAAGGTGCCAGTGCGGGTGCCGGCCCGCTGCTCTCCCGGGCAGGTACCCACCAGGACGCGGACGCTGGAGGGGCGACGGTCTCCTCGGTGCCTCCGGCGCGGCCGGGCGGCGGGGTCTGCTATGCTCCGTTCTTGCGGGGGAATGTTCGGCCGCGCCTGGGCGTGAGTCCGGGTGAGGAAAGTCCGGGCACCGCAGGGCAGGATGCCAGCTAACGGCTGGTCGGCGAGTCAAGCGCCCACTGCGCGCGCCTGCGCGGGGGTGGCGGCGAAGCCGAAGGACAGTGCCACAGAAACCAGACCGCCACCTGCTGGCGTGCAGAACGTGAAGCCCCGGCGCGGGCGGGCAGGTGGTCAGGGTGAAACGGTGCGGTAAGAGCGCACCAGGCCCCCGGGAGACCGGGAGCGCTGGTAAACCCCATCCGGTGCAAGACCCGACAGCGCGCGAGGGCGGCCCGCCCGTTGACCGCCAGGATGGTCGCTTGAGGCGCGCGGCGACGCGCGTCCCAGAGAGATGGCCGAACAGCCACGTCAGTGGCGGACAGAACCCGGCTTACAGTTCCCCCGCACCACACGAACAGGCCGCCTCCGGGAAACCGGGGCGGCCTGCTTCCTGACGGGTTACTGCTCCTTCTTCACGTCCAGCGCCGCCAGCACGAACCCGGCGATCATCAGCGCGCCGCCGAGGGGCGTGACCGCGCCCAGCACCTTCACGCCGCTCAGGGCCAGCACGTACAGGCTGCCGCTGAAGACGGCGGCCCCGGCGAGCAGGAAGCCGGGCGCGCGGCGCTGACCGGGCTGGGTGCCCAGCGCGAGCAGCGCCAGCGCGGCGTACATCTGGTAGCGGGCGCCGGTCTCGAAGTTGGCGAGCATCGCGGCGTCCAGGCGGGGTTTCAGGCCGTGCGCGGCAAAAGCGCCCAGGGCGACGGCCAGCGCGGCCAGGATCGCGCCGCTTCTCAGGGTGCGGGAGGGGGTCATGCGGGCAGCGTAGCGGGTGGGCGCCGGGGTGGGTGTCCTGTCCGGCTGTGGGGCCCCAGTGGGAATCCGGGACCACCTGTGGGGGGAAGCGGGGGAGACGGTGGGAATCGGTGGTAAATCGTGGTGGTGGCTGTTACACTCGCCGCATCAACCGAAATGCGTTTAGCTCGTGTTCACGGTTGACCGTGACCGCCTGTCCGGCCACCTGGCGTGGTGGGAACGGGTGGGGACAAGAGGAGACGTGTGCCGTTTGGAGAGTACCCCTATACCATCGACGACAAGGGCCGAGTGGTCATGCCACCCGCGTTCCGTGACTTCGTGGAGGACGGGATGATCCTGACGCGCGGCATGGAGGGCTGCCTGTACGTGTTTCCGCTGTCAAGCTGGAAGCGCGTGGAGGAGCAGCTCGAGGGCCTGCCGCTCACGGACGCGCAGTCGCGCGCGTTCGTGCGGTTCTTCTACTCCGGCGCGAACAAGGCGCGACTGGACAACCAGAGCCGCGTGTCGGTCCCGCAGACCCTGCGGGCCTTCGCGGGTCTGGACAGCGAGGTGATCGTGGCCGGCGCGCCCGGCCGCCTCGAACTGTGGAATCCGGCGCGCTGGGAAGCGGCCATCACGGCCGTGCAGGACAACCCACCCCAATCCGACCTTCTCACGAACTTCGTGGCGTGATCCCCATGACTGACCCTGATTTTCCCACTGACCTCCCCGCCTCCCCCCACGGGGACGCGATGCAATCCGCCGCCGACCCGTTTGACCCCGACCTGACGCCCGGCGCCGCCGGGGACACCCTCTCACACGTGCCGGTCCTGGCCGCCGAGGTGCTGGAGATGCTCCAGCCCGCGCCCGGTAAGGTCTTCGTGGACGGCACGCTGGGCGGCGCCGGGCACACCGGGCTGCTGCTCGCCGCGGGCGCGACCGTGTACGGCATCGACCAGGACCCCTACGCGCTCAGCCGCGCGCGTGCCGCGAACCCGCAGGGCCTGACCGTCCTGGAAGGCAACTACCGCGACATGGCCCAGCTGCTCGCCGGGGTGGGCGTGACGCAGGTGGACGGCGTCCTGCTCGATATCGGCGTCAGTTCCTTCCAGCTGGACGACACGGGACGCGGCTTCTCGTACCACACCGAGGCGCCGCTGGACATGCGCATGAGCCAGTCCGGCGAGAGCGCCGCCGACGTGGTGAACGAGTACGACGCCGAGGAACTGGCGTCCATCATCTACGAGTACGGCGAGGACCGCCTGTCGCGCCGCATCGCGCGCGCCATCGTGGCCGCCCGTGAGCAGGCGCCCATCGAGACGACCGTGCAGCTCGCCGACATCGTCAAGCGCGCCTACCCCGGCTTCTCGAAAGGCATCCACCCGGCGCGGCGCACGTTCCAGGCGCTGCGCATTCACGTCAACGACGAACTGGGCGCCCTGCGCGACGGGCTCGCGGCGGCCGAGACGCTGCTGGCGCCCGGTGGGCGGCTGGCCGTCATCAGCTTCCACTCGCTTGAGGACCGCATCGTCAAGCGCTTCCTGCTGGGCAGCGAGGGGCTCGAAGCCCTCACGAAACGGCCCGTGGTGGCCAGTGAGGAGGAACAGTCCGGCAATCCCCGCGCGCGCAGCGCGAAACTGCGCGGGGCCCGGCGGGTGACGGCGTGAGGGCCTGGCCGAAGTTCGATCCGGACCTCACCCTGCCCACCTGGCGGGCTCGCGCCGTGCGGTACCTGCTGATCTACGTGGCGCTCGTCGTGGCGCTCGTCAGCGTGCGCGCCTCGACGAGTAACGTCCGCAGCCTGCTGCGCGAGGCCCAGGGCCAGGAACAGACCCTGATCACCCAGCGCGACAACCTGGCGCTGCAACTGCAGGAACTCGAGGCCCCGCAGCGGATTGGGGCGTGGGCGAAGGCCAACGGCATGCAGCTCTTCGCGGTGGCGCCCAAGGACACGGCGGACATCGCCGGGGTGCAGGCCGCGCCGGTCAGGTCGGCCCAGCCCCGCAAGGTGGAGGTGAGGACGCAGTGGAAGTGAAGATCCGGACCCGCTCGGCGCTGATGCGCCTGATCGCGCTCGCCATGTTCCTGACCCTGGTGTGGGCCTACGCGCAGCTGGAATGGGGGGCGCCGCAGGGCGTGCGGCAGCGGGCGGTGCAGGCGCGCGGCTCCATTCTCGCGGCGGACGGGCGGGTGCTGGCGACCAGCGTGAACGGCAAGCGGGTGTACCCGCAGGGCACGCTGGCCGGGCAGCTGCTGGGCATGATGGGCGACACCGAGGGTCTGGAGGGCCTAGAGGCGGCGTACAACGGCGCGCTCACCTCGGGGCAGAACCTCAAGCTGACGCTCGACACGCAGATCCAGGCGGCGGCCGAGGCGGCCCTGGCCAAGGCGGTGCCGGAACACGAGGCCGAATACGCCTCGGCGCTGGTACTCGAGACCCGCACGGGCCGCGTGCTGGCGGCCGCCAGCTACCCGCCCTTCAATCCGAACGAGTGGAGGAAATACAGCCAGGAGGCACGCCGGAACCGCCCGTTCCTGGACGTCTTCGAGCCGGGCTCCACCATCAAGGCGCTGGTGGTGGCCGCCGCACTGAACGAGGGGCTGACCACCCCGAACACGCTGTACAGCACCCCCATGAGCCGCTTCGTGGGTGGCCGCTGGGGCAGCCGCATCGGGGACGCGGTCGCTCATCCGTCCACCCTGACCACGCAGGGCATCCTGCGCTACAGCAGCAACGTGGGCATGAGTCACATCGTCGAGCACTTCGAGCCGAAGGACATGCGCGGGTACCTGTCGCGCTACGGCTTCGGGCAGGACGTGCAGATTCCGGTGATTCCCGCCGGCACCGGTCAGCTGCGCCCCCTGTCGGAATGGGGCGATCTGGTGCGCGCCACGAACGCCTTCGGGCAGGGCATGAGCAGCACGAACCTGCAGCTCGTCTCGGCCTTCAACGTGCTCGCCAACGACGGTCAGTACGTGGCGCCCAGACTGGTGGAGGGCGCGGGGGCGTGGAGCGGCGCGAGGTGCTGCGGCCCGAGGTGGCGCGCACCACCCGGCAGCTGCTGCTCAACGTGATCAACGAGGGCATCTTCTCGCAGGCCGGGATCAAGGGCTATGACCTGGCGGGCAAGACCGGGACGGCGCAGGTGGTCGTGGACGGGCGCTATTCCAGCACGGTGTACGACAGTGTGTTCGCGGGCTTCCTGCCCGCCGAGGCGCCGCGCGTGACGATCACGGTGATGGTCCACGGCGCGAAGGTGCGGCACCACGGCTCGCAGCTGGCCGCCCCGATCTTCCGGGAAATCTCGGCGCAGGTGCTTTCCGGGTGGGGCGCCGTCCCACATGCCCAGAACGAAGAATGAGTGTGCAGTGAGAGTCGGTGTGGAGCTGGCTGGCCGGTCAGCTGACATTGATAGCCCTCTCACCCTTTCTCAGTTCAGCAGCGTGATCTGACTTGCTATCTGACGCAGGCGCGACCCCCTGGGGGGTCGCGCCTCACTGTTTGGGTGCCAGGAGGCGACGTATACCGTGAGAAACTAAATGAGAGCATTAGAACTTATCTCATTTTCTATATGCCCATAAATTGAGAGAAAGTAGATTTATTTATACTCAGTCAAGAAAATAAACGTATTTATAATGAGTTAATAAATGTGAATATCTTAGAAAGTGCCCATAAATGGGCCGTACGCTCATGCCCAGGTTAAGCGAAGTCTTTACTCCTGACCCCCAGGTTTCGCAGCAGTGAAGTAGCAGAGAAACCGCGCAGCACAATGCCCCATCACCATCGCCAGGCACGTCCTCTGTCGTGCCTGACAGGAGAGTTCATGTTTCAAGCCATCCAGCGCCGCCTGCACGCCCTGATCATCGCCGCCCTCGGCCTTGCCGGCGCCACCCCCGCCCTGCCTGCCAGCACCGTCGCCACCGACGCTGTCCGCGACGCCCTGACCCAGACCGCCCCCAGCCAGACCAGCGCCCAGCAGGCCGCCCAGAGCCAGGCCGCGCAGAACCGCGCCGCCGGGATCGCCGCCACCCAGCAGGCCAGCGACACCGTCGCCTACACCCCCATCCGTGGCAAGACGGCCATCGCGCGCAGCACCGCCTACAACAGCACCCCCGGTCAGACGGACGCCACCCCCTACATCACCGCGACCGGCACCCGCACCCGCCCCGGCGTGATCGCGCTGTCCCGCGACCTCCTGCGCGTCTTCCCATATGGCACCCGCGTGATCATCGAGGACCTGAGCGGCAAGTACAGCAGCATGCTCAAGAACCGCGTGTTCATCGTCGAGGACACCATGGCCGCCCGCAAGACCAACTCCGTGGACGTGTGGATGCCCACCCGCAGCGAGGCCCTGAACTGGGGCGCGCGGCAGATCCGCATCACTGCCGTCCGCTGACGCGCGCCTCCCGGACCGCCGCTTCCAGCCTCGGGGGCGGCGGTTTCGCGTTGCGGCCCACGCCGGACAGCGGGTGCTATCCTCCCCTGTCATGACCTCCGCCCCCGATCGGACGCTCGCGTGGACGCTGGCGCTCGCGCACCTGCGCCGCCGCCGCACCCAGAACGTCCTGACCATCCTGGGCATCGCCGTGGGCGTCATGGCGCTCATCGCCGCGCTGAGCCTCACCAACGGCTTCACCCGCGCGCTGGTCAGCGCCACCCTGCGCGCCAGCCCGCATCTGAGCGTCACCGCGTACAGCCCCAGTGGCCCCAGCCCGGACCTGGAACAGGCGATCCGCGCCGACGCCCGGGTGCAGGCCTTCACGCCCTTCCTGGCGGACAAGGGCCTCCTGACCCGCCCGGCCAGTGACGGGCGCGCCGCCGGAGTGGACTTCACCACGCTGTTCGGGGTCGGCCGGGACGCCGCGCGGGTGCTGGATCTGCCCCCCGAGGAACGCCTGATCCTGGGCACCCTGAAAGACGGCGAGGTCATGCTGGGCGCCGCCCTGGCCCGCAGCGTCGGCGCGTTCAGCGGCGAGGAGGTGCGCCTCCTGAACAGCAGCCAGCGCCGCACCACCCTGAAGGTCCGGGGCGTGTTCCAGACCGGCAACTACCTGATCGACTCCGCCTACGCCTTCACGAACCTGAAGACCCTGCAGGCCGTGCAGGGCACGGCGAACATCACCGGCTACCAGCTGCGCCTGTTCAACCCGGACCTCGCGCCGCGCGTCGGGGACGACCTGACCCGCACCCGCGCGTACAGCGCGCTGCCCTGGCAGAGCCTGTACGGCACGCTGCTCGACCAGCTGGCCCTGCAGAAGCGGGTCATCGCGTTCGTGGTGCTGCTGATCGTGGTGGTCGCCGCGTTCGGCATCGCGAACGTCCTGACGCTGGCCGTGTTCGAGAAGACCCAGGAGATCGCCATCCTGCGCGCCATCGGCGCCACCCGCCCCCTGATCACCCGCGTGTTCCTGATCGAGGGCCTGATCCTGGGCTTCGGCGGCCTGCTGCTGGGCAACGTCCTGGGACTGGGCATCAGCGCGTACTTCACCGTGCGGCCCTTCACGCTGCCCGGCGACCTGTACTTCATCACCACCCTGCCGGTCGAGGTGAAATTCACCGACATCCTCGCCGTGAACGCCATCGGGCTGACCACCACCCTGCTCGCCGCGCTGATCCCCGCCCGGCGCGCCGCGAGCGTGGAACCCGGCCGGATCATCCGCTGAGCCGCGTCCCCACCGGGCGGATCGTCCGCTGAACCGCGTCCCCGCCCACCACGCGCCCCGCCCCGGGGCCCTAGCATGCAGGACATGGCGTACGACCCCCGCATCAGCTACGACCCCACCCGCAAACTGACCGACGGCGACGTCCTCCAGGCCAAACCCGACGGCTGGTGGGGCGATTCCGGCAAGCTCTACCGCGACTTTCCCTTCCAGCACTTCATGGAGGGCGTGGACTTCGCCGTGCGCGTCGCGCAGCAGGCCGAGGAGCGCGGCCACCACCCCGACATCCACATCCACTACCACTACGTCCGCGTGAACTACTACACGCACGACGCGGGCGGCGTCACCCAGCGCGACCTGGACGCCGCGCAGGCCCTGAACGACCTCGTCGCGGCCGAGGCGCCGGTCGGGAACACACCGGCTGGAGAGCCCTCCGCTTGAAGCTCCGCATTCCCGACGCGGACGTCCTGTGGGCCGACCTGCCCGACACGCGCCGCCACGAACAGGTCGTCACGGTGCAGCCCGGCGACCTGGACGACCTGCACCACGTGAACAACACCGTGTACCTCGCGTGGTGCGAGGACGTCGCCCGCGCCCACGCCCTGCGCCTGGGCATGGGCACCGACGCCCTGAGTGCGCTGGGCGCCGTACCTGTCGCGCGGCAGCACGTCATCACCTACCACCGCCCCGCGCTGCTGGGGGATCAGGTGCGGGTGCGCACCGCCCTGACCCTGCACGCCGGGGTGCGCAGCGTCCGCGCCTACGCCCTGGACCGCGTGAACCCCGGCGACCCGGCTGACGGGGTGCGCCTCGCGGAATGTCAGACCGAATGGGTCTGGGTCGATCCCGGCACCGGCCGCCCCAAACGCGCCCCGGCGCCGGTCAGCGCCGCCTTCGGCTTCGACGGCTGAGCGGCGCCCTCCCTGCGCTTACAGTGTCCCGGCCCGCAGCAGGATCGCGCGGGCCGGCGCGCCATCCACCTCGGCCAGCGGCAGGGGCAGGCACACCAGGTCGTACTCGCCGTCCGGGACCCCCTCCAGCTTCAGGCTCTCCAGGATGAACACCCCGGCGTCCCGGCACGCCGCGTGCCCCGGCAGGTCCTTGCTGGTCAGGGCGTCCACGCTGGGACAGTCCGTGCCGATCAGCCGCACGCCGCGCCGCGCCGCCTCCCGCACGAAGGCCGGGGCGAGGGCCGGGAAATCCTCCGGGAAGGCCGCCCAGTGCGCGGGCTGCCCGGTGCGCAGCAGCAGCCGGGGCGCGAGGGTCTCCGGCAGCCCCGCCAGCACGTCAGCCTGCACGGCTCCGTCCTGCGCCGTCACACCCAGCACCCGGCAGCGGCCCACGTACACGTCCAGCGGGACGTCCTGCAACCTCGCCCCGGCGTCGTCGTAATGCCACGGCGCGTCCACGTGCGTGCCGGTGTGGGTGCTCGTGCACAGCTCGCCGGTGTTCACGCTGTCACCCGCCGCGATCCGCGCGCCGGGACTTACCCGGAACGGCGCGTCTCCCGGCCAGTTCGGATGACCGGGCGTGAGGAGGCGGGAGATGTCGTGCGGGAAGGTCAGCATGCCCCAGGGTACCCGCCCGCCGCTTGTTTCACGCGGCGCTCATCCCTGACAATGCACGCATGACCCTGCGGACCCTCGGCGCCCTGTCCGTGGAGGGCGTCACCTTCCGGCGCGAGAAGGTGCTGCTGCTCCTCGCGTACCTGTGCCTGGAAGGCCCGCAGCCCCGCCGCCGACTGGCCGAGCTGTTCTGGCCCGACGCGACTAACCCCATGAACTCGCTGGCGCAGCACCTCGTGCACCTGCGCGGCCTGCCCGGCGCCCTGGCCGAGGACGGCCAGCGGGTCGCCGCCGCCATGCCCTGCGACGCCGCTCAGCTGCGCGACCTCGTCCGCCGGGGCCGCCACGAGGCCGCCGCCGCGCTGTACGCCGGGCCGTTCCTGGACGCCCTGACCATTCCCCTGGGCGCCGACCTGGAAGAATGGGTGTTCGACACCCGCGACGCCGTCGCGCAGGCGGCCCGCGCCGCCCTGACGACCCTCGGGGCGCAGGCCGCCGCGCACGGCCACGCGCAACAGGCCGGGGACCTCGCCGCGCGCGCCCTGACGCTGCCCGGCGCTCCACCCCCCGATGAACTCGACCTGCCGAAACTCCATCACCTCCTGAGCCTCGCCGGGCACCCGCTGGCCGCGCAGGTCGAACGGGACGCCCGCAGCCTCGGCCTGAACCTGAGCGCCGCGCCTGCCCCGGTCAGCGCCCCCTTCGCCGGACGGGAAGCCGAACTGGCCGCCCTGAACACCCTGACCCCCGGCCAGACCGCCTGGATCAGCGGGCACGCCGGCATGGGCAAAACGGCCCTGCTCGAAGCCCTCGCGCGCAGCGGCGGCTGGACGGTCCTCCCGGGCCGCGCCGAAGCGCCCTACGCCACCCTGAGTCCCCTGAGCGCCGCGCCCCCCACCCACCCGCAGGCCGCGCACGCCGCGCTGCGCGACCCGCACCTGCGCGTCGCCATCGACAGCTGGGACGCGGCGGACCCCGCCACGCAGGCCGCCCTGACCCACGCCGCCGCCGCGCGTCCCGGCGCGGTCATCGTGGTCACGTCCCGCCACCACCCGCCCTTCGACGTGGACCTGCACCTGAACCTCGGGCCGCTGACCCCGGACGACCTGCGCGCCCACCCGGAAGTGCACGCACGCACCGACGGGCACCCCGTCCTCGTCGGGCACGCCCTGCGCGGCCAGCCGCTCGACCTGCGCCTGGGCGCGCGCGTCCGCGCCTACCCCGACCCGGTGCGTGACACCTTCCTGCTCCTCGCCCTGCAGGACCAGCCGAACCTGCGCGCCACCCGCGCCGCCCTGAACCAGGACGCCGGCACCTTCGCCCGCACCCTGGCCTTCCTGACCACCGAGGGCCTGACCAGCGAAACCGGCCGCGTGTACGCCGCCGCCACCACCCGCGAGCACCTCAGCCAGATCCACGTGCACGCCGCGCTGCTGCACCTGCGCCTCGCCCGCGCGCTGCCCGAGGACGCCGCCTGGCCCCACTACGACCGCAGCCGCGACCTCTGGGAGGATCCCGACGAGACCCGCGCCGCCCACGCCGCCCGCCAGCACGCCCACACCCACCTCAGGCGCGGCTACCCCGGCCAGGCCGCCGCGCTGCTCGACACCCTGGCCCACCTGCCCACCCTGGCCGTCCCCCACGCCTGGGCGCTAATCGGCGTGGGCCGCTCCCAGGACGCCCTGACCCGCCTGAGCACCCTGAGCGCTCACGACCAGCAGGTCAGCGACGCCCTGGCCGCCCGCGCCGTTGCCCTGGTGTACCTCGGGCGTGCCGATGAGGCGGTGGCGCTGGCTGGGCAGATCAGCGGCCATGGCCCCGACGCCGCCCACGCCGCGAGTGTCCGCGCCCACGCCGCCCGCATGCGTGAGGAATGGGACGCCGCCCGCCGCCACAGCCAGATCGCCGCCGACCTCTGGAACCTCCACGGGGACGACGAGGCGCACCTCACCGAACTCGGCATGGTCGCCCGCGCCCAGGTCGGCCTCGGCGCAGAGCCCCACGCCGTCTTCACGCCGCTGCTGGACCGCGCCCGGGACATTCCCAGCGCCCGCAGCCGCCTGCTGCTGAACTACGTGATGCTGCTCGGCACCCTCGGCCAGCGCCGTGAGGCCGAGGCGCTGTACCCCGCCCTGATGCAGGCCCTCCACGAGGCCGGGGACACCTTCGGGCTGGCGAACGTCCACATCAACCGGGGTGTGGACGCCCACGAGAGCGGTGATCTCACGGGCGCCGCCGAACACTACCGCGCGGCCATCGCCCACCTGCGCGGCACCGGCAACACCCGCCTGCTGGGCGTCGCCCTGAGCAACCTCAGCGAGATCGACGGTGACCTCAGCGCGTTCGAGGACGCCCTGACCCTCCTGACCGGAGCCGGACAGCACGAGCTGGTCGCGCAGATCCGCCGCAACGCCCAGGTGCAGACCGCCCAGGTGCAGACCGCCCAGGTGCAGACCGCCCCCTGACCACCCCGAGCGCCGATCATGGGCCGGTCACGCCCCACCTGACAAGCTGACCCCGGAGGGACATCCATGCTTCGATCCGCGATCCACACCCGCCTGCCGGCCCTGCTGCTCCTGCTGGGCGCCGCGTACGCCCAGCCCAGTCCAGCTGCCGTCACGGCCGTCCGCCCCGCCGGGGTGTACCCGGCCGCCGCCGCACCCGGCGAGACCGCCTGGATCTTCGGGCTGAGCGGCGTCGCGCCGGAAGGGAAACTGAATGTCGGGGGACAGGCGGCCGAGTACCGCCTGGACCGCGCCAGCGGCTGGCTGGCCTTCCAGGTGCCGCAGCGTGCCGCGGGCGGGCCGCAGAGTCTTACACTGCGCGGCGCCCCGCAGTCCCTGAGCCTGAACGTCCTGACCGTGCCGCCCGGCACCGACGCCCTGGTGTACGTCCGCCCCGACGCCGCCAAGACCGTGCAGGCCGAGTACACCCGCCGCCTCCAGGCGCTGGCCGACGCCTGCGCCAGGACCTGCCCGGCAGAGGTGCAGGCGGTGCTCAACAGGCTGAGTGCCCAGCAGCCGCCCGCGCTGGCGCCCCTGGCGTCCCCCGCGACGGGCCAGGGCGCGCGGGTCGCCCCGCTTCCCACGCTGGCGACCCGCGCCCCCCTGGTCACCCTGACCACCCTGAAAGCGGCGAACCTGACCCAGCTGCTGAACCCGGCCGCGCGCCCCCCGGCCGCGCCCATCGATTCGATCTGCTCGGCCCTGGCCGGCACGGTCCCGACGGCCGGACTGCCGCTGGGTCAGGTCCTCACGCTGCTGGAGCTGATCTTCGCCGGTGACCTGCAGACCGACCCCACCCGCGTCGGCTGGCCCAATCAGGCCACAGACCCTCCGTACGCGAAGATGCCCCCGGCCCAGGTGCTCGCCCGCCTCCTGAACTTCAGGGGAGGCAGCGGCAAGGGCGTCACCATCCACGTCCTCGACACGGCCAGTGCCACCGAGGACCCCTTCACGTACAGCGGGCAGTACTACACCGTGACCTTCACGGACCGCCCCCACCACGGCCGCGCCATCGGGGAGATCGCGCAGGCCGTCGCGCCCGGCGCGGAGCTGGACTACCGGCAGGTGTGCGAGAAGGACGGCACCTGCTCCACCCTGAAGACCGTGCAGGCCCTGTGCGCCGTCGCAGCCGACGCGCGGCGCGGCGGACGGCACGTCGTGAACCTCAGCGTGGGCGGCCCGAACCCCACGCGCGGCCTGAACCTCGCGCTGCGCGAGGTGACGACCCTGGGCGTGCCGGTCGCCGCCAGCTACGGCAACCGTGACGACTGCGCCCGGCTGGTGCCCGGTGACCGCTGCAACCACTACCCCGCCGACTGGACGCGCGCCTACGAGTTCGGCCCGGCAGTCAACCTCGCGGCCCGCAGCCTGCGCGCCACGATGCTGTTCAGCGTCGCCGGGTGGGACGTCGCCACGGGACAGCTGGCCACCTACAACCGGGGCGTGGGCAACCCCGGCGTGCTCACCGAGGCGCCCAGCGTGCAGGCCCCCGGTGAATTCTGGCTGGGCGGGTACCCGTACTTCGGCACCAGCTTCGCCGCGCCGGTCGTGAGCGGCCTCCTCGCCAGCTGGATGAGCTGCCAGCCCGGCGTACCCCTGCTGCCGCTGATCACCACGCCCGGACAGGCGCCCATCGCGCCGAATGTCGTGAACGCCTGCCCCTGACCCAGGCAGGGGCGCCAGCCTCTGCTGATCCCGGATAGGGCCTGCCGGTTCCACTTGACCCCCCCGGCAGGTGTATCGCTACAATGGTCTATGAAACTTCTCACGTTCGGTGGCCTGCGGGTGGACAGCACCACCTACCGGCGCGAGAAACCCCTGCTTCTCCTTGCCTACCTGCTGCTCGAAGGCCCGCAGGCCCGCCGCCGCCTGGCCGACCTGTTCTGGCCGGACGCGGCGAACCCCATGAACTCCCTGGCGCAGAACCTCATCCGCCTGAGGCCCCTGAACGCCATCACGGAAACCGAGCAGAGGGTCGAGGCGCGCCTCCCGTGCGACGCCGCCGAGTTCCGCACCCACCACCGCGCCGCCCGCTGGACGGAGGCCTGCGCCGCCTACACGGGCGAGTTCCTGGCAGGTCTGCGCCTCGACCTTCCCCTGGATCTGGAAGAGTGGCTGCTCGACACCCGTGACACCCTGGGCAGCGAGGCCCGCGCCGCGCAGCTTGCCCTGGCCGACTACCACCACGCCCGCGCCGAACCCCACGCCGCGCACGCCCACGCCGAGCGCGCCTACCGCACCCCCGGCGCGCCCCCCTGCCCACCTGAGGACCTCACGCGGCTGTGGCACATCCTCGGCGGCACCGACCACCCCCTCACCCTGCACCTGCGCCGCGACGCGGACGACATCGGCCTGCGCCTCACCGCCCCGGCCCCACCCACCCCCGACCACACCCTTATCGGACGGCGCGCCGAACTCGACGCTCTGATCCGCCTGCCCACCGGCAGCGTCGCGTGGATCAGTGGCCCGCCCGGCATCGGCAAGACCACGCTGCTACGCGCCCTCACCCGGCACGGCTGGCGACTCCTCCCCGCCCAGGGGCAGGGGGGCCTGCCGCTCGCCACCCTCGAGCCCCTCAGCCCCCACCCGCTGAGCAGCGCCGCCGACGCCCTGAACCTCCTGCGCGACACCCGCCTCAAACTCGCCGTCGACGACTGGGAGGAACTGGATGACACCACACGCGCCACACTCACGCTCGCCGCCCGCCAGACGCCCGGCGCCACCATCGCCATCACCGCCCGCCATTCACCCGCCCTTCCCACCCCGCACCACGTCTCCCTGCAGACCCTCAGCGAACAGGATCTCCTGGCGCACCCCGGCGCGCACGCCGCCACCGCCGGTCACCCCACCCTCCTGGCCGGCTACCTGACTGGCGCCCCACCCCACCACACACTGGACGCCCACCTGAACCTCCTGGGTACCGACCCCCGCCGACTGTTCCTCGCGCTGGCCGCGCAGGAACCACCCAATCTGGCCGCCACCCGCGCCGCACTGAACCTCACGGCCACGGCTCTCACCCGCACCCTGGACACCCTGACGCGCGAGGGCCTGACCACCCCGGACGGCCGGATCCGCGCCCCCACTTCCGCCCTTCACCTCCTGGACGCCCAGCCCACCGAGACGGCCCTCATCCACCTCCACCTCGCGCGGCACCACCCCCGTGAGACCGCCTGGCCTCACTGGCTCGCCGCCCGCGACCTCTGGGAAGACCACGACCAGGCCGCCTGCGCCGCCGCTGCCCACTGGCACGCCGACCAGGACATGAAGAGGGGCTACCCAGCCAGAGCCGCCAGCGTACTGGAAGTCGCGCCGCAGACCGACGAGGTGAGATTGCTGCGGGGATGGGCTATGTTGCGCCTGGGTAAAACTATTATATTGGACGGCCTAGTCTCTTGTTTTGATGAAAAAAAACTTTCAGATTATGCTTATTTATCTCTAAAATCTGCACTTAATTATAAAATGGGAAATTATCACGAAGTGTTAACTCTTTCTGATAGATTGCCGTTTTCTAACTCATTGGATAGGGGCGTAATTTATTTTTATGCCGCCTGTTCCGCATTAAGACTTAATATAAAAGATAAAGCTCGACGTAGCTTGACAATATCACGCTCAATAGTCGAGTGTTCTGGATCTGATATTGATATTATCCGGGTAGATACATTAAATGCAATCTTAGAGAGTGATAAAAATGCTAATATACGAGATTTTTACTCTGAATTGCTTAAAAAATCAGCACTGTTTCCTATTGAGAGAGGGGTTTTATTGATAAATTTTGCTGATTATATATTTGATCATGAAGGGCCGAAGAGCTTTGGCATTGTTGAAGAGTATTATAGAGAAGCGGAGAAAATATTACATGGTTCTGGAAATGAAGAGGGTGCGGCTGCAGCGTTAAATTCATGGGGAGTCAGCGCTCATTTGTCCAATAGGATTACTTTAGCCGAAGAACTTTATAAAAAAGGTATTACCCTAATTAGGGATTCTGGCAATATCAGATTGCTTGGATTGCTAACTGCCAATCTAAGTGAAATAAGCGGAAATATTGAAAAGCTAGATGAAATATTATATTGCCTAAATTCTAGTGGTCATACAGCGGTTGTATCAAAAATTATAAATAATCTTGCCGATATAAGAATAAAGGAGTCGCTCTCGCACTAGGAGATCATATGAAAATTTTAAGAATTTGTGGAATTATACCTACTCTTGTTTTTCTTTTTTTAACAAATGCAAATGCATTTGGAATATATCCAAAAATAGTAAATATTTCAGAGTATACTGACACACCATTCTTTACTATCGCTTTAGAAGGTAATGAGATTGCGAAATTGCAGGATAGTAATTTATGGCTCAGGCTAGGTAACAAGTCGGTAGAATGTACAAAAGATGATCGCTTCTTTAGGTGGCAATGCCCTATACCTTCAAGTTCTGCATACGGTGAACAGGAAATTTTCATCCGCGCTGGAGCAACGGGCGCTGATATTGGAAGTAATAAAGTTACAATATTAGATAGGGCTGGAGTTTATTTATTGCTTTCCCCAGCTAAAGAGGATGATAAAGCTGGTGGCATTTTGAATTTTATTGATACTTTAGAGGCCAGAAAAATGCTATACGATAATGGAATTGGTGATTTCAAGCAGATACTGTCGCTTATGGGAGACACGATTTATGAAGATATAGACATTATTGACACTTATACTCCTAATTCAATTTATTTATATAAAAAATTTCATAACTCAGATAATATTTTTGGCGATCTTCCGCTTGAATGCAAGAGCAATATGACAAAAATAGTTGCAAAAAATCTAGGAAATTGGTTTTTTCAAGATAAAACTCCTGTTATTGATAACAATATACAGGCAGTTCCTACTAGGGAGCCTTGGGTTGGAGATGAAAGCGATATAAATCCTCTTAGAGTTCCTCGAGATGAAGGTAAGAAGTATAATAAAGCCATATTAAATTCTATGAATATTGGATTTGAAAATAAAAAAGATACAATGTATATTGAAAGTGATCCGGTTATAGAATATCCACTTGTTTTTATATTGGATACGTTTGATTCTAAATCAAATAATGATACATTTGATTTCGGCGGTGCCAGACGTCATGGAGAAATAATATACCGAATGATAGCTGAGATTAGCGGACTACCCTATAATAACATAATCGGCATAAATACATGCGATACCCGAGATGGTCAATGCGACATACGAAAAATTATCGATGGCATCTGTCAGGCAAGTATATATGCCGAAATGAACTATAAAGTTTACATAAACATGAGTTTTTCTAGTTATTTAGGAGGGGCTAGTCTGAGAAAAATTATAGACTTTGCTAAATTCCACGGCGTTAATATTATTGCCTCAAACGGAAATAATGATAGGTGTAATGGATATACTTATGAGCAAGTATGTCATCAGTATCCAGCTGATTGGTCTTACGACCAGAACAGTGGATTGGGAGGTAGATTAATCAGCGTAGGTGCTATACAGCCTACATATAATATTGGCGAAGTGAGAAGTTTTGCTCCATTCGATAGATTATTTCCTTCAATCAGGGCGAAATCCAAACCTGCGCTTCTTTACGCGCCTGGAGAGTATTTTGCGGATGATGATCTCACGTATTCAGTAAGGAGAATCGGCACGTCTTTTGCTGCGCCTTATGTTACTGCCATGTTGGTAAAGTGGGATAGTTTGAAGGATCGGCCATATAACTGTGAGCTGGGTAAAATATCTATGAATTTGAGTATAATTCTCGCCAACTATCCGGGAAACACAGAAAGTTGTAAATGATCAT
Organism: Deinococcus actinosclerus; assembly: GCF_001507665.1. Taxonomy (NCBI): domain Bacteria; kingdom Thermotogati; phylum Deinococcota; class Deinococci; order Deinococcales; family Deinococcaceae; genus Deinococcus; species Deinococcus actinosclerus. The sequence continues at coordinate 1,138,567 of NZ_CP013910.1, forward strand.
TAAAATAAATTGAAAAAATTTATCTAATATTTTATCGTCTGCATTGATATAACTGATACTTCAAAATTTAGATCTTCATCTAGCATTTTAATATTTAAAACCAATCAGTATAATTAGAGGTAACAGAATTGAAGGGGCTCACATCCCTGAGCCCCTTCAATTCTGGATGCTTGATTACACGCTGATTTCGGCGAAGCGCGCGTTTTCCTGGATGAAGGTCTTGCGCGGGGCGACGTCACTACCCATCAGGTTCTCGAAGACTTCGTTGGCGACGATGAGGTCTTCGATGCCCACGCGCTTGAGGGCGCGGGTTTCGGGGTTCATGGTGGTGTCCCAGAGCTGGTCGGCGTTCATCTCGCCGAGGCCCTTGAAGCGCTGGATGTCGTACTTCTTGCCTTCTTTGTTGGCGCGGGCGACGTGTTCCTTGAGGTCCTCGTTGGTGTAGAGGTACGTGCCTTTCTTTTCGCGGCCGATCATGATGCGGTAGAGGGGCGGCTGGGCAATGTACAGGTAGCCGGCCTCGACGACGGGGCGCATGTAGCGGTAGAAGAAGGTCAGGAGGAGGGTGGCGATGTGGCCACCGTCCATGTCCGCGTCGGTCATGATGATGATCTTGTGGTAGCGGAGGTTTGAAAGGTCGAAGTGCATGCGGTCGCCGGTGCCTTCGACGCCGGCGCCGATGGCGCCGATCAGGGCGCGGATCTCGGCGTTCTTGAGGATCTTGTTGAGTTCGGCCTTCTCGACGTTGAGGATCTTGCCGCGCAGCGGGAGGATCGCCTGGAAGCGGCGTTCACGGCCGCCCTTGGCGCTGCCGCCGGCGGAGATACCTTCGACGATGAACAGCTCGCTTTCAGCGGGGTCCTGCGAGGAGCAGTCGGCGAGTTTGCCGGGCAGGTCGTCGTTTTCCAGCGGGTTGCTGCGGCGGACGATGTCGCGGGCCTTGCGGGCGGCTTCTCTGGCGCGGGCGGCTTCGGCGGCCTTCTCGACGATGGTCTTGCCGACCTTGGGGTTCTCCTCGAGGAACTCGGCGAATTTCTCGCCGACGACGGCGTTCACGGCGGTCTGCGCCTCGCTGTTCAGCAGCTTGACCTTTGCCTGGGATTCGAACTGCGGGTCTTCCACCTCGACGCTGACGACGCAGTAGATCCCTTCGAGGAGGTCGTCGCCGCTGGGAACGGGATTGCCGTTCTTGATGAGGTTCTTGTCCTTGGCGTACTTGTTCAGGATGCGGGTGTACGCGGTCTTGAAGCCGGTCAGGGGCGTGCCGCCGTCGCGGGTGCGGATCATGTTCGCGTAGGTGAGGATGTTGTCGCTGGCGTAGGTGTTCGCGTGGATGAACGCGACCTTGACGTTCACGCCGCTGTGCTGGCCGGTCATGACGATGGGCTGGTCGTACAGCAGTTTGCTGTCGTCGGTGACGAGCGCGCGGGCGAAGTTGGCGATGCCGCCCTTCTCGTGGAAGGTCTCTTCCTTGATCTGCCCGGCGTGCAGGTCCACGCGTTCGTCGCGGATGACGATCTTCAGGCCCGTCAGGTACGCCAGTTCGCGCAGGCGGTTGCGGATGCGGTCGTAGTTGAACTGGTTGTCGAATTCCTTGAAGATGCTGGGATCCGGGTGGAAGCTGACGCTGGTGGCCCAGGTGACGTCCTTGGGCGTGGGGCCTTCGTCGCGCAGGGGTTTGACGAGGATGCCCTTTTCGAAGCGGACGTTGTGCAGGTGCCCGTGCTTGTTGACGGTGACGTCGAGGTAGAGGCTCAGGGCGTTCACGACGGTGCTGCCGACGCCGTGCAGGCCGCCGGAGACCTTGTACGCGCCCTGGCCGAATTTGCCGCCGGCGTGCAGTTCGCTGAAGATGACCTCGATGGCGGGGCGGCCCTTGCTCTGCATGATGTCTATGGGGATGCCGCGGCCGTTGTCGGTGACGGTGGCGGCGCCGTCGGCGTGCAGGATGACGTGGATCTCGGTGGCGAAGTTGGCGAGGCCCTCGTCGATGCCGTTGTCGATGATCTCGGTGAGGAGCTGGTGGTAGCCGTCGATGCCGGTGCCGCCCTGCACGTACATGCCGGGGCGTTTGCGTACGGCGTCCATGCCCTCGAGGACGCTGATGTCGGCGGCGGTGTACTCGGCGCTGGGGCCGGCGGTGGTGGCGATGTCTTTCACAGTGTCGTCGGTCTGGGTCATGTCACTCCTGGGGCGCGCCCGGCGGGGTGGCCGGGCGGCGCTGGTGGGTGGGGGAGAGGAGGGAGGCGCGCTGGGCGCGTCTTCTGTGTCTGTTCAGTATACTACCAGTGTTGAAAACGGTCAAATATTTTACGTAAATAGCGGAATAGTGCGCCGGGTATCGCCACGGGCACAACTTCACGAAAACCACGCTCGATACGCAGAAAACCGACCCCCGACCGCATGTGCCTGCGGGCGCGCGCCTCCCAGGCCCGCCTCAGGCGTCACAATGGGAACCCGAATGCTCCGCACCGCTCTCCTGTCCCTTCTGCTGCTGGCGTCTGCCGGGGCTGCGCAGGACGCCCCACCCTGCGCCGTCCCGTCCGGAGACCTGCCCACCCGGTCGCGCGTGGTGTTCGTGCTGGACACCAGTGGCAGCATGCGCGGCGCCGGGGACGGCCGGGCCGACATCTTCGGGCGGGTCAGGGCGCAGCTGAACACCTACGTGCGCGACACCCGCCCGGATCAGGTGACCCTGGTGACCTTCGACGCCGGGCTGCGCTCACGCCGCAGCTTCGAGCAGCCGGCCGGCAGCGCCGCCTGGAACGCCGCGCTGGGCAACCTCACCGCCGACGGCAGCAACACCTTCCTGTACCGCAGCGTCCGCGACGCCCTGAAGCCCCTGAGTGCGCGCGGGGGCGAGGTGACACAGGTGTTCGTCCTCACCGACGGGATCGACAACGACACCCGCGAGCCCGGCCGGGCCGTGAGCGCCGCCGACGCCCTGAACGCCTGGACCGACCGGGGCCCGCTCGACCGGCTGACCTACGTGGCCCTGGGGGCCGAGATCCCGCAGGACGCCCGCGCGGCCCTCCAGGGCAGCTCGTTCGCCAGTGGCCTGGTCCTGCCGGTCAACCGGGTGCCGGCGCTCAGCGGCGAGGGGCTCGAGGGTGGGCTGCGCCGGGTGGACGGGACGACGCTGGCCGCGCCGTTTCCGGCCGGCACGCCGCTCGCCCTGGCGAGCCGCGCGGCCGGGTTGCGCCTGGCGGCCAGCCAGGTGCAGGGCCGGGACGTGACCCTGACCGTCCCCGCCGGTCTGCCCCCGGGGACGGCCGCGCTGCTGTGCGCGCCCCCCGTGACCGGCCAGGGCTGGATCGCGCCCCGCGCCCGGCAGGTGCTGCTGCGACTGACGGGAGAACCGTTCAGGTGGCTCAACCCCGGCGCGGACCGTACCCTGCGGGGCGGTGAGGACGTCGCGCTGCGGCTGCGCCTGGCGCGCGGCGTCAATGCGGCCGGGCTGCGCCTGGGCGCCCTGCCCACCGGCCTCAGCGGCCGCCTGGACGCCCTGCCGGGGTCGCGGGAGGTCACCGTGCGGCTGTGGGCCACCCGCCCCCAGCCGCAGCTGTCGTTCACCCCGACCCTGCTGCTGCCCGGGGTGGGACCGGTGGCGTTGCCAGCGGTGCAGGGGCAGGCGGGCGGCCGGGTCGTGGCGGCCACCGCCGGCGCGGCCTCGTCTGCGGCGCCCTCGCTGGAGCGGCGGCTGCCGGGGCTGTGGTGGCTGGCGCTGCTTCCGCTGGCCGCGCTGCTCGCCTGGGTGGCCCGGCGCCGGCCCGCACCCCGGCCCGCCGTCCGGCCGGCGCCGGCCCGGCCGTTCCTGCCGGGGGTCGAGGGCATCGAGTACCGCGAGGACCGCACCCTGCACCTGGTCACGGCCGACGGCGAGGTCGCGGGCGTGCCCACGCCGCTGGGCGGTCCCTTCGATCTGGGGCAGCTCAGCCGCGTGCCTCACCTGAGCGGCCTGCGGGCCGAGCAGCACCGCGACGGCCTGAAACTTCTGCGCCTGCCGCCGGATCTGGACGTCAGCCAGGGCGCGCGGCTGCTGGCGGCGGGGGACATCGTGCGGCCCGGTACGCTGCTGGGGGTGGCGGTCGCGCGGCAGGTGCGCGCCCCGCAGCTGGAACTGGGTGGCCTGGCGGGCCTGGGGCTGCCGCTGGCGCTGCACGTCACCGGCGCGCACGTGCAGGTGCGCGGGCCGTACGGGGCGCACGCCCTGCACGTGCAGGTGCCGGTGGCGGACCTGGGTGAGCTGCTGGGCGCCCCGGCCCTGGACGGCCTGCGCGTGAGCCTGAGTGGCCGCACGCTGCTGCTGCTGGGCACCCCTGCTGGCGTGCGGCTGCGGGCCGCTGGGGACGCGCAGCCGGTCCGGATCGGCCAGCCCCTCCCCGCGCACGGCGTGCTGGACTTCGCGCCGGACGAGGCGGCGCAGGCCTGATCCGGCGCGGAGTGAGGCCGGGGGGACAGTGACGCCTCAGCCCGGCAGGTGTTCGGCCAGCCGGTCCCAGGTCTCGCTGATGCCCTGGAGCATGCCCATGTCCAGCACGGCCTGGAGGTCTTCCGAGCGGACGTACGTGGAGCGGCTGGTGACGCGGGTGCCGCCGGGGACGGCCTCGAAGGTCAGGTCGGTCAGCGTGGCGGGCATCTGGTCGTTCACGGCGCCCTGCTCGTCGCTGAAGTGGTCGGTGTAGGTCAGGCGGGTGGGGGCCCCGATGTGCTCGTACACGCCCAGGCCCCAGCTGTTCATGCCGTAGAAGTCGCCCTGCGCGGGGTCCTGGCAGGTCATGCAGTAGTGCCAGCGGCCGCCGGGGCGCAGGTCCACCGTGCAGTGGGTGAGGGTCCAGCCCCGCGGCCCCCACCAGTGTTTCAGGTGCTCGGGCTGCGTGAAGGCCGCGAACACCCGCTCGGGCGTGGCGGCGAAGGTGCGGTCCAGCACGAGGGTGCGGGCGTCTTCGATGCGGTGGTCGAGGGTGGCGGCGTGCGTCATGGGGAACCTCCGGGTTCGGTGGGGTCGGGATTGGGCTCTTCAGGGGGGAGGGTGCGCAGGTAGTCGTCGAGCCGGTCGAGCCGCTCCTCCCAGAGGGGGCGGTAGCGGGTCAGCCAGTCGTCGAGGTCGCGAAAGGGCGTGGGGCGCAGGTGGGCGACGCGGCGGTTGGCCTGGGGGTGCAGGTCGATCAGGCCGGCGCCCACGAGGACGCGCAGGTGCTTGGAGGTCTGCGGCTGGCGCAGGCCGAGGCGGTCAGCGATCTCGCCGACGCTGTGAGGCCGTTCGCGCAGGAGCTCGACGATCTGGAACCGGTGCGGGTCGGCCAGGGCGGTGAAGGTGTGGTGGTTCAAGCGGCGCGTGACCTCCTATTGAAGTGTTCTGTTCTGAACGTAGTATGCCTTAATCGGAATATTCCTGTCAAGGCATATAAGGAGCACAGCTGCGGGGCGACTCCACCCCCGTCCGGTGTCAGCTCAGGGATGCAGCTCTCCCGCGCCCGACGCGTGGGCGTCCGGCCCCTCGATTTGCACCGTGCTGTGCGCGACGCCGAAACGGGCCGCCACCGCCTCCACCTCGCGCAGCAGCCCGGCATCTGCCGACGGGGCCACCAGATGGGCGGTCAGGTTGTTAACGCCACCGGTCACGCTCCACACGTGCAGGTCGTGCACGTCCTCCACGCCGGGCAGGGCGCGCAGCTCGGCGCGCAGGGCGTCCAGATCCAGCCCGCGCGGCACGCCTTCGAGCAGGACGTTGACGCTGGCGCGCAGCAGCGCCCAGGTGCGCGGCAGCACCCACAGGCCGATGCCAGCGCCCAGCAGCGGGTCCACCCACGTCCAGCCGGTGAAGCGGATCAGCAGCGCCCCCAGGATCACGGCGACGCTGCCCAGCAGGTCGCCCATGACCTCCAGGTACGCCGAGCGCATGTTCAGGCTCTCACGCTGCCCCCCGGCCAGGATACGGGCGCTGATCAGGTTCACCACCAGCCCCAGCACCGCGACGATCAGCATGGGGGTGGCCTGCACCTCGACCGGCTGCGCGAAGCGCCGCGCGGCCTCCACGAGCACGTAGATGCCCACCGCGAACAGCGCCCCGGCGTTCACGGCGGCGGCCAGCACCTCCGCCCGGCGGTACCCGAAGGTGCGCCGCGCGTCCGCGGGCCGCGCGCCCACCCGCAGGGCCAGCAGGGACAGGCCCAGCGCCGCCGCGTCGGTCAGCATGTGCCCCGCGTCGCTCAGCAGCGCCAGACTGCCGGACAGGACCGCGTACACGACCTCCACGATCAGGAACCCGCCGGTCAGCAGCAGGGCCAGGGTCAGCTGCCGCGCGTTCGCGTTCGCGCCGTGGTTGTGGTCATGCCCACCGTGACCGGACGCGTGGGCGCCGTGATCATGCCCGCTATGGCCGTGCGCGTCATGCGCGTGTTCCGCGTGGTCGTGATCGGTGGCACCGCTCGTCATGACCCGAGGGTCGCACCCATAGGCCCACGGCAGATGCGACCCCCGTTCACGAGACCTGCACGCAGAACAGCCCAACGCCGGTTCAGTCCAGCACGGCCACGCCCCGCGCGGCGAGCGCCTGCGCGAAGGCGTCCGGGTCGGCGGGCGTCAGGTAGTACGGCGTGCCGCCCCGCTCGACGATCAGGCCGCCACGCGTGTTCGACGCGATGGCCTGCACGCTGCGGTACCCGGCCCCCGTGAAGGTGTAGGTCCCGGTGTAGTAGCCGGGCAGGCCCACCCCGCCCATCTTCAGGCCCAGCCCGCCGTCGGTGCGGCGCACGCGCAGCTCGCGGTACGGCCACTCGAAGGTGCCGGAAAAGCGACTGACACGCAGGCCCGTGTCGGTCAGGGTGTACGAGAGCCGCCGGGGCAGCTGCACGAACAGGGCGGCCAGCCCCACGCCCAGCAGGGTCAGCGCCACGCTGCCCGCCACCGGCAGGGGCTTGCCTGCGCCGTCGTCCGGCATCCAGGCGGTCACGATCAGGAGCAGAGGCGCCAGCCACACCAGCGCCCGGAACCAGACGGGCGAGGTGGGCGGCGCGGCCGACAGCGGGGGGGGCATACCGTCAGCTCCGTTCGGCGGCGGCGCGGGGTTTCCGGCCGGACGCCGGGGCGCCGCCCCACACCTGCGCGACGGCCTCCTCGACGCTCTTTACCCCGTTCGGGTGGCCGTCCAGGCCGGGCGGGACGATCAGGCGGGTGTACCCGGCGCGGCGGGCCTCCTCGGCGCGGCGGATGGAGGCGACGGTGGAGCGCACCTCGCCCGCCAGGCCGACCTCGCCGAACACGGCCACACTGTCGGGCAGGGCGCGGCCCACCACGGCGGAGTACACCGCCAGCGCCACCGCGAGATCCAGGCCCGGATCGGGCACCTTCAGGCCGCCCGCGAGGTTCACGTACACGTCCAGGCCGCCCAGCGTGAGGTCCAGGCGGCGTTCCAGCACGGCCAGGACGACGTCCACGCGGCGGGCGTCGAGGCCCACCACGACCCGGCGGGCGTTCGGGTACGGCGTCTTGCTGGCCAGCGCCTGCACCTCCAGCAGCATGGGACGCTGCCCGTCGATGGTGGCCGCGACGACGCTGCCGGGCACCCCGACGGGCCGCTCGGCCAGGAACGCCGCCGACGGGTTCTCGACGGCGATCAGGCCCTCGCCGCGCATCTCGAACACGCCGAGTTCACCGGCCTGCCCGAAGCGGTTCTTCACGCTGCGCAGCAGGCGGTACGACCCGACCGTCTCCAGGAAGACGGTGGTGTCCACGATGTGCTCCATGACCTTCGGTCCGGCGACCGTGCCGTCCTTCGTGACGTGCCCCACCAGAACGGTGGCGGTGCCGGTCTCCTTCGCGGCGCGGGTCAGCAGCGCCGTGCCGTCGCGGACCTGCGCCGCGCCGCCCGGCGCGCCGTCCCCCTCGACCGTCACGGTCTGGATGGAGTCCACGATGCACAGCGCAGGCCTGTGCTCGGCCATCAGCGCGGCGACGTGCTCGGCGCGGGTGTCGCGGGTCAGCTGGATCTCGGCCTTCACGCCCAGCCGGTCGGCGCGCAGGCGGATCTGCTCCAGGGATTCCTCGCCCGCCACGTACAGCACCGTGCCGCCCCCCGCCGCGACCTTATCCGCGACCTGAAGCAGCAGGGTGCTCTTGCCGATGCCGGGCTCCCCGCCGATCAGCGTGACGCCCCCGGCCACCAGCCCGCCGCCCAGCACCCGGTCGAGTTCCGGAATGCCGCTCGGCGTGCGGGGCTCCTCGCGGCGCCCCACCCCGGACAGCGGCGTGAGGCGGCCTCCTGTGATGCCGCCGTACGCCCCGCCACGCGCAGCGGCGGTCGTGACGGCAGGCACCTCTTCCTCGAAGGAGTTCCACGCCTGACAGTTCGGGCAGCGGCCCAGCGGCTTGGCGCTGGTGTACCCGCAACTCGTGCAGACGTAGGTGGTGCGGGCTTTAGCCACGCGCGCCGGGGCGGCCGTCCGCCCGCCAGTAGGTCCCGTCCTGCGTGGCGAGGTAGTCGCCGTCCACGAGTTCGGTCAGCAGGAAGCTGGGGTCTTCCAGGGTGCTGTGGTCAGCCAGGATCTGCTCGGCCTGCCCCTGGTCGTAGGACACGCCGGGCTCGAACAGTCCGGTGAGGTAGTCGAGAATGGCGAGCTGGTGCGCGCGGCGGCGGTCGCTGGGCCACCCGGTGATGCGGCCGTGTTCGTCCTGAAAATCGAGGATGCTCTTCGTCATCCCGCCATCGTAGCGGACGCGCGGCGGGTGGATGGTTCCCGCGCCCCGCATTGACGTGATCACGCCACAGGAGCGCACCCAACCCCTGGATCGGGAATCCGCGTATACCTGCTGCCGGGTAGTCCCCTGATCGGACGGCCACAGACCTCGGAGGCACGAACGTGACTCTCACCCTCATGGACGCCGCGACCACCACAGGCGGGAGTGTCGCCCCGAACCGTGGCGACTGGGACCACGACCGGGCAGTTCTGCGCGCAGGGAACGTGAAGCCCGGCCTGCCGTGGCCTGCCCCTACACCGGCCAGACGTAAATGGGCAGGAGGCCCCGGCCGGCGCCGGAGCCTCCTGCCGGACCCGCTTACGCCAGGATCTGGCGGGTGGCGGCTTCCTCGCCCTTCTCGAACTGGACGCCGTCCTGGCCGAGCACGACGCGGACTTCCTCGCCGTGGTTGCTGGCGAGTTCCAGCGCCAGGGGGTCCTCAATCTCCTCGCGGACCAGGGTGCGCAGCTGGCGGCTGCTGCCGACCGCATGCTTGGGGCTGCGGGACTTGAGTTTGCCGACCAGCCACGCGGCGATGGCGGGGTCGAAGGTGACGGTCAGTTCGCGGCTGGCGAGTTCCTCGCGCATCTCGCCCATGAGCTGCTGCGCGACCCGCACGAGTTCCTCCTCACCGAGGCTCTTGAAGCGGATGACCTCGTCCAGGCGGTCGAGGAACTCCGGGGTGAAGATGTGCCGCAGCGGCTGGTTGTTGTCCGGCGTGACGGGACTGAAGCCCACGGTGGGGTTCACGTTGAAGCCGGTGTTGCTGGTCATGATGATGATCGTGCGGCGGAAGTCCACGGTGCGGCCCAGACCGTCGGTCAGGCGGCCGTCGTCGAGGACCTGCAGGAAGGTGTTGTACACGTCCGGGTGGGCCTTCTCGATCTCGTCGAGGAGGATCACGCTGAACGGCTGGCGGCGCACGGCTTCCGTCAGGCGGCCGCCCTGCTCGAAGCCCACGTAGCCGGGGGGCGAGCCGATCAGTTTGCTGACCGAGTGGCTTTCCTGGAATTCGCTCATGTCCATGCGGATCAGGCTGCGTTCACTGCCGAACAGCGTGCGGGCCAGCGCCTTGGCGAGGTGGGTCTTGCCGACGCCGCTGGAGCCGACGAACAGGAAGCTCGCGGCGACGCGGGTGCGGCCGCCCAGGCCCACGCGGGCGCGGCGCAGCGCGGAACTCAGCGCGCGGATCGCGTCCGGCTGGCCGTACACCTGATCCTGGAGCTGCTGCTCCAGGTCGACCAGTTGCGCGGCGGTTTCCTCTGAGTAGATGCCGCCCATGGAGTTGATGACGCTCTCGATGTCCTCACGGGTCACGTAGGGCTCGCCGTCCTCGGTCTCCGCGACGGGCAGGCCGACACTCATGTTCAGGCGCACGCGGCTGGCGGCCTCGTCGATCAGGTCGATGGCCTTGTCCGGGAAGTTCCGGCCCGGCAGGCTGCGCTCACCGATGCGCACGGCCAGTTCCAGCGCCTGCTCAGGGATCTGCACGCCGTGGTGCTCCTCGTACTTGGGTTTCAGGCCGCGCAGGATCTGGAGGGTCTCGGCGGGGCTGGGTTCGAGCACGATGACCGGCTGGAAGCGGCGTTCCAGGGCGGCGTCCTTCTCGATGTAGCGGTGGTACTCGCCGGTGGTGGTCGCGCCGATCACCTGGATCTCCCCGCGCGAGAGGGCGGGCTTGAGGATGTTCGCGGCGTCCAGCGTTCCCTCGGCGCCGCCCGCGCCGACCAGGGTGTGCAGCTCGTCGATGAAGGCCATGACCTTCGCGTTGCGCAGCTCCTCGATGATCTGCCGCAGGCGTTCCTCGAACTCCCCGCGGTACTTGGTGCCGGCCACGACGCCGCTCAGGTCCAGGCTGACCAGCCGCACGTTGTGGAGGTTGGGCGGGGTGCGCTTCTCATGAATGGCGAGCGCCAGGCCCTCGACGATGGCGGTCTTGCCCACGCCGGGATCCCCGATCAGGACCGGGTTGTTCTTCGTGCGGCGCGTGAGGATCTGCGTGACGCGGCGGATCTCCTCGCTGCGCCCGATCACCGGGTCGAGTTTGCCCTCGCGCGCCCACTTCGTCAGGTCGCGGCCGTACTCGTCGAGGAACGGCGTGGCGACCGGCTTGGCGGGTTTGCTGCCGCTGCCCTCGCCCTGCGCCAGGATGCGCCAGCGGATGGTGTCCACGTCCTTGGTGAGTTCCTGCAGGATGCGGAAGGCCACGCCGTCACCTTCGCGGATGATGCCCAGCAGGATGTGCTCGGTACTCGTCACCTGGGCGCCCAGGGCGCGGGCCTCGCTGGACGCGAGTTCCATGACGCGGCGGGCGCGGGGCGTGATGCTGGGGGCGTCGTTCAGGCGGTTGCCCTCGCCGCGGCCGATGATCTCCTCGACGCGGCGGCGCAGGCCGTCCAGGGACGCGCCGAACTCCCCGAGGATGCTCGCGGCGGTGCCGCCCTCGCGCATCAGGCCCAGCAGGAGGTGCTCGGGGCCGACCATGGCGTGGCCCAGGCGGTTGCCTTCCTCGCGGGCGTAGTGGAACACGAGGCGGGCGCGGTCGTCGTATCGGTTCATGGGAACCCCCTAGGGAAAGCGCGGCAGGGGCGCGGTGAGCGGTGGCAGGGACAGAACGACTGTCGCGGGAGGAAGGAACGCGGAGCGGAACGGGGTGACAGCCTGAGTGTAGGGTAGCGCCGCCCCCTGGCGGAAGGCTGGGGAAACCTTACGATCTGCGCACACCGGATCCACACCCGGGACTGTAGCGCGGCGCCCCTGACGGGGGTCTTTCCTCGTCTGCGCGGCCTTCAGGGGCTGGGCTCCCGCTAGGCTGGCAGGCGTGAGCGACCACGAGCCCCCGACCGACCCCCGCGCCCGTGACGTGATCTTCGGGACGCAGCAGGCGCGCATTCAGCAGCGGCTCGACGAACTGGACCCGGATCTGGGCCGCTACATCCGCGACTTCGCCTACGACACGGTGTACGACCGCCCCGCCCTTGCGCTGAAGACGAAGGAACTGATCGCCTGCGCGCTGCTGGTCTCCCTGGGCAGTCCGCCGGAACTGCGCACCCACATCCGGGGCGCCCTGAACGCCGGCGCGACCGAGGCGGAGGTGCGTGACGCCCTGATGATGTGTGTGCCGTACCTGGGCTTTCCCCGCACGGTGGCGGCCTTCGAGGTGCTGCGTCAGCACCTCCAGGGCAGGGAGAGGGACGGCACGACACGACCGGCCCCCACAGGGGAGGCCGGTCAGGGTGAGGGAGAAGGTCAGTAGCTGGTCTTCAGGCCGACGCGGGCCTTGAAGACGGTGCCGGGGCGCACGAAGGTGTTGTCGAAGGTGCTGTACGAGCCGTCGTTGGTGGCGATGGAGTCGGTGTTGCCGTTGCCGTCGTCCGTGCGGATGGTGGACTTGAAGTAGTGGTCGACGCCCAGGTCGCCCACGAGGCTCAGGCCGCCGGTCAGGGCGTAGCTCACCATGACGCCCGCGCCGATGCCGAAGGCGTTGCTGCTGTAGGTGGTCGAGCCGAGGCTGCCGAAGTCCGCGACGCTGCGGAACATGCCGTAGCGACCGCCGCCGTACAGGGTGGCGTCTACGCCGGGGGTCAGTTCGCCCAGCCCGTAGGTGCCGTCGAGCGAGACGACGGTGTGGCTGCCGGATTCGCTGGCGCGGCCCTCGGCCTTGGCCTTGCCGAAGGTGTCGTTGGGTCCGGAGATGCCGGGCAGTTCGGGGCTGCTGTCGTTGATGGCGTCGGCGGCGCGGGTGTAGGCCACGCCGGCCTTCACGCCGACCGGGCCGGCCACGTTGGGGGCGTGCACGAAGAACTCACCGCTGAGGCCGCTGGCGTAGCCGCCGGTCAGGCCGAGTTCGATGCCGTTGAGGCTCTGGGCGCCCGCCGTGGCGGTGGTGGCGGCGACAGTCAGCAGGATGATGGGCAGCAGCTTCTTCATGAGTGGTAGCGTCGGGCCTGAACGTGAGAAGCTTCCCTGAGCTGCGTGACTGAAGATTAAGACGCCCGGGAGCATGAAGGTCTCATGTCGAAGATGAGAAGGGCGCGGTCGTCCTCCCGGTCGGGTGTGCCGCAGGCGGGCTTGCGGGTGGGGCGTCCCGATCTGCTAAACTTGAACTCAGTCCAATTTGGCATGCTGGGGCGACCGGCGTCAGCCGCCACCGCACCAGCCGTGAGTGCAGAACTCTTCCCGGAGGCTCCATGAACATCCTGATCCTAGTCCGCCAAGTACCCGACGCCGAAGCGCGCGTCAAGATCAACGCCCAGCAGGTCGACCTCGACGGCGCCACCCTCGTCATCGACGGGATGGACGAGTACGGCGTGGAAGAAGCCCTGCGCCTGCGCGAGAGCGGCGCGCCCATCGAGCAGATCATCGCGCTCGCCATCGGCCCCAAGCGCAACGAGGACGCCCTGCGCACCGCCCTGGCGATGGGCGTCGACCGCGCCATCCACGTCGAGACCGACGAGAAGTTCGACGCCGTGACCCTCAGCCGCGTCGTCGCGCAGGTCGCCCAGGCCGAGAACGCCACGCTGATCCTCGCCGGCGGCCAGGAAGCCGACTGGGACTCCCAGGCTCTGGGCGCCGCCAGCGCCGAACGCCTCGGCTGGCCCCAGCTCACCTGGACGAACGAACTGAAACTCGACGGGGACACCATCACCGGCCGCCACGACGTGGACGACGGCAACGAGAGCTTCCGCGCGACCCTGCCCGCGGTGGTGACCACCCAGCAGGGCCTCAACGAGCCCCGCTACCCCACCCTGCCGAACATCATGAAGGCCAAGAAGAAGGAACTCCGCAAGGACGATCCCGCTGGCTACGGCCTGAGCAGCAAGGTGCGCACGGTGAACGCCGAGATCCAGACCCGCGCCCGCCTGAACCGCATGATCGACGGCAAGGACGCCCAGGCCGCCGCCCAGCAGCTTCTCGACCTGCTTCGCAACGAAGCCAAGGTGATCGCATGATTCTGATCGTCGCTGAACACGCCGCCGGGAAACTGGCGAAAGCCACCCTGGAAATGGTCACCGCCGCCCGTGAGTCCGGCCGCGAGGGGCCTGTCACCCTGCTCGTGCTGGGCCAGAACGTCGCTGCTGTCGCCAACGAGGCCGCCGCCGTCGCCGATCAGGTGCTCGTTGCCGACCTGCCCGGGCTCGCCACCTACAACGCCGAGGTCTGGGCCGCCGCCACCACGCAGATCGCCCAAGAAGGCGAGGCGCATACCGTCATCATCGGCGGCAGCCGCTCGGGCCGCGAGTACGCGCCCCGCGTGGCCGTGAAGCTGGACGCCGCTTACCTCGAGGACGCCACCAAGCTCAGCAGCAACGGCGCGGCCCTCCAGGCGCAGCGCTACACCTACCTCGCCCGCGTGACCGAGACGGTCGAGGCCGACGGCACGGTCGTCGTGACCGTCAAACCCGGCTCCTTCGCGCCCGCCGCCCCCGCCGCCGCGGCCGGTGAGCAGTACGACGTCGAACTCACCCTGCCCGCCGCGCGCGTCGAGGTGACTGGCAAGAGCGTCGAGAAGAGCAGCCGCGTCGCCCTGACCGAAGCCGACGTGATCGTCACCGGCGGCCGTGGCGTGGGCAGCCCCGAGAACTTCAGCCGCTACGTCGAGGCCCTCGCGGACAACCTCGGCGCAGGTGTGGGCGCCACGCGCGCCGTCGTGGACGCCGGCTGGCGCCCCTACGCCGAGCAGGTCGGCCAGACCGGCAAGACCGTGCAGCCCAAGGCGTATATCGCGCTGGGCGTCAGCGGCGCCGTGCAGCACCTGAGCGGCATGGGCAAGAGCAAGAACATCATCGCCATCAACAAGGACGCCGAAGCCCCGATCTTCAAGGTCGCGGACTACGGCATCGTCGGCGACATCAACGAGATCGTCCCCGCGCTGATCGAAGCCAGCCGCAAGTAAACGGGCGTGGGCCCTGCGCCCACCGTTCCTGAAAGAAGCCCGCCTGCTGCGGGGGCAGCAGGCGGGCTTCGCGCCGTTCTGCTGACGCCCCACCACACCGCAGGTCACGCCCCGCCCATTGAGCGTGCCTTATGCCTCGGGGCCCCTGGGGCGGGCGTCCGTGACACTGGGGGCATGACGGACGTTTCGAATGGTGTGGTGGTGACGGGTGCGGCGCGGGGAATCGGCCGGGCGATCGCGGAACTGTACGCGGAACGGGGCTGGCGGGTCCTGAGTGCCGACCTGAGCCTCCCGCCGAACCTGCGCGGCCAGCGGCGCGTGAAGGCGGACGTGAGTACCGCCGCCGGGCGGGAACGGATCGTGCGCGCGGCGCGGGAGATGGGCGGCGTGCAGGTGCTCGTGAACAACGCGGCGTTCCAGGGCGCGCACGGCAGCGTGCTGGACGTCAGCGAGCGCGGCTGGGCCCGCACCCTGAACGTGAACCTGACCGCCCCGCTGCTGCTCACGCGGGCGCTGGTGGACCTGCTGCCGCGCGGCGCGGCCGTGGTGAACGTGGCGAGCGTGCAGGGCCTGTTCGCGGAGCCGGGCAACGCGGCGTACAACGCCAGCAAGGGCGGCCTCGTGAACCTGACCCGCGCCATGGCCCTCGATCTCGCGCCGCACGGCCTGCGGGTCAACGCGGTCGCGCCGGGCGCGATCAGCACCGAGGCAGTCCTCCAGAGCATCACGGAGAGCGACGACCCGGAGCAGACCCGGCAGGACTACGAGGACCTGCACGCCCTGCGCCGCCTGGGCACGCCGCGCGAGGTCGCGCAGGTCGTGTACTTCCTGGGCAGCGAGGAGGCCGCGTTCATGACCGGCTCGATCGTGCCGGTGGACGGCGGGATGACCGCGTCGTTCATGATGGCCGGCCGCCCGGTGTGACGGGCGGGCAGCGGGGCACGGCCAACACCGCACCCCCACGCCCCGCTGCCCGCCCTGGTCGTCCGTCAGATCGTGCGGCTGCGCCGCCAGCTCAGCAGGCCGATGATGAGCGTGAAGGCAATCATGCTCAGGACCGGAATGGTGAGGACAGTGTTCAGCGGTGAGTTCATGCCCCACACCGGCCAGGGCGTGCCGCACGACGCGCTGGGGTCGGCGGTGCAGGCGCGCAGGACGGGCACGACACCCCACGTTTCGAGGTTCTGGTACAGCGCGATCAGCACGCCGGTCCCGGCCAGAGGCAGGGCGTAGCGGCGCACGTGCAGGTCGCCGGTCAGGGCCGCGACGCCCAGGATGATGGCCAGCGGGTACATGCAGATGCGCTGGAACCAGCACAGGACGCACGGATTGAAGTGGCGGATCTCGCTGAAGTACAGGCTGCCCAGCGTGGCGATCAGGGACACGACCCACGCGGCGTACAGGCGGTTGTCGCGGCTCACGGCTTACTTCGCGGCGTCGATGGCGGCGCCGATGTCGGCGGCGGTGGCGTTGACCTGCTTGCCGTTCACGAACACGGTGGGCGTGCCGGTCACGCGGGCCTTGACGACCTGCGCTTCCATGGCGTCCACGCGGGCGGCGGTGGCGTCGCTGTCCAGGCACTCGGCGAACTTGCTCTGTTCGAGGGTTTCGAGGTTCCCGGCGAGTTCCTTCAGACGGCTCTTGGTGGCCCAGACGGTGTTCTCGTCGCCCTGCGCGCGGAACAGGATGGGCTTGAAGGCGTTGAAGGCGTCGTTGCCGCCCTGGTCGTACACGCACAGAGCGGCCTGGGCAGCGAGCTTGCTGTCGTCGGTGGGCAGGCCACGCCCCTCGGCCAGGAAGGGCCACAGCAGCGAGTACTGCTTGATCTTGCCGGTATCCACGTACTTCGTCTTCAGTTCGGGCGCGACGGTCGCCTCGAAGTTCTGGCAGACGGGGCACTTGAAGTCCTCGACGACCACGACGTCCACCGGGGCGCTCTCCTGCCCGGCGAAGGGGACGCCCTTGAGGTCGAAGGTGGCGATCCCGGCGGCGGGCTTGCCCTGCACGGCGAACACGGCCAGGCCGATGAGGACGGCGGCGATCAGCGTGCCGATCACCAGGAACATGCGGTTGGGGTTGCTGTTGGCGGTCATGGTTGGGGGCAGTGTAACGCGGGCCACGCGGGGCACGCGCCCTGATCCACATGAGAACGCCCCGGCGCGGGGCTCGGGGCGGCGGACGTGGGGTGCGTGACGTCAGGTCGTCAGGGCGGCGTCCCGTTGGGCGCGGGCGCGCAGGATCAGGCTCACGACGCGCCGCACGGCGCTGACCGTCAGGCCGATGATCATGGCGATCAGGGCAGTGCGCTGGAATTCCTCGGTGGTGGGGAGGGTCAGGCTGCCGTCCAGTTTGGTGGCAAACTTGCCCATGCCGATGATCACGCCCGCGTACAGCGCGGCGGCGAAGGGCAGCACGAACAGCCCGCCGGAGTGCTTGATGAGCAGTACGCCCGCCAGCGCCCCGCCCACCAGCGGCAGGATGACCGACCACTGCTCGGGCGGCGTGACGGGGCTGAAGTACCCCAGCCCGCCCAGCACCAGGGCCGCGTAGCCGTACCAGCCGTCGAACTCGTCCGCGATGATGGTCAGCGCCACCCAGGTCAGCAGGCGCACCGGCCACTCGCCGGGCGTCCACTGGAAGTACGCGAGCGCGGCCAGGGTGATCAGGCCGCCGAGCAGGTGCGCCAGGGCGCGCCCCGGCGTGATGCGGGGCGGTTCGAACTCCGGCAGGCGCGGGCGGCGGGCCCGGCGGGTGCGGGCCGGCGCGGCCGCCGGGGTGGGCTGGGGGGCGGGGGCAGAGTCGGGCGCGGTCATGCGCTTTCTTTCTTAGCACGCCCCTTGCGGGTGGGGGCCGCGCCGACCAGTTCCGGCTCCTCGGCGGCCACCTTCTTCGGGGCGCGTCTGGCCTTCTTCGGGGTCGTCTCAGCCTCGGCTGGCGCAGCGGTGGCGCTCGGCTGAGCCGTTCTGGACTGGGCTGTTCTGGGTTGGGCGGCCACGATGCCGGGCACGCGGCGCAGGTACTCGCCGGTGTGACTGGTGGGGTGCGCGGCCATCTCCTCGGGGGTGCCGGTGGCGACCACGGTGCCGCCGCGCACGCCGCCCTCGGGGCCCAGGTCGATGATGTGGTCGGCGCACTTCATCACGTCGAGGTTGTGCTCGATGATCACCAGGGTGTTGCCGCCCTCCACGAGGCGTTGCAGGACCTCCATGAGCTTGCGGACGTCCTCGAAGTGCAGGCCCGTGGTGGGTTCGTCGAGGATGTAGATGGTCTTCCCGGTGGGCCGCTTGCTGAGTTCGGTGGCGAGCTTGATGCGCTGCGCCTCCCCGCCGGAGAGGGTGGTGCTGGGCTGCCCGATCTTCATGTAGCCCAGGCCGACGTCGCACAGCAGCGTCATCTTGCGCTCGATGGCGGGAATCGCCTCGAAGAAGTTCTGGGCGTCCTCAACGGTCAGGTCCAGCACGTCGGCGATGGTCTTGCCGTTGTACTTGACCTCCAGCGTCTCGCGGTTGTAGCGCGCGCCCTTGCAGACCTCGCACGGGACGTAGATGTCGGGCAGGAAGTTCATCTCGATCTTCATGACGCCGTCGCCCTTGCAGTGCTCGCAGCGCCCGCCCTTCACGTTGAACGAGAAGCGCCCGGCCTGGTAGCCGCGCCGCCGCGCCTCGGGCGTGCGGGTGAACAGGTCGCGGATCTCGGTGAACACGCCCGTGTACGTGGCGGGGTTGCTGCGCGGCGTGCGGCCGATGGGGCTCTGGTCGATCTCGATGACCTTGTCGAGGTGCTCCATGCCCTCGATCCGGTCGTACCGGCCGGGCGTGGTCTTCGCGCCGTTCAGTTCGCGCGCCAGGGTGGCGTGCAGGATGTCGTGGATCAGGGTGCTCTTGCCGCTGCCGGACGGGCCGGTCACGACGGTCATGGTGCCCAGCGGAATGTCGATGGACACGTTCTGGAGGTTGTGTTCGCGCGCGCCGACGACCCGCAGGTCCCTGCCGTTGCCGCGGCGGCGGCTCTTTGGAACCTCGATCTTCAGTTCGCCGCGCAGGTACTTCCCGGTCAGGCTGTTCCGGTCCTTCTTCACCTGCTCGGGCGTGCCGAAGGCCACGACCTGCCCGCCGTGGACGCCGGCGCCGGGCCCCATGTCCACGAGGTAGTCGGCGTCCATCATGGTGTCCTCGTCGTGCTCGACGACGATCAGGGTGTTGCCCAGGTCCCGCAGGTGCTTCAGCGTACCGATCAGGCGGTGGTTGTCCTTGGGATGCAGGCCGATCGAGGGTTCGTCGAGCACGTACAGCACGCCGGTCAGGCCGCTGCCCACCTGCGTGGCGAGGCGGATGCGCTGCGCCTCCCCGCCCGAGAGGGTGTTCGCGGTGCGGTCGAGGCTCAGGTAGTCCAGGCCCACGTCCACCAGGAACTTCAGGCGGGTGCGGATGGCCTTCAGGATGGGCGCGGCGACCGCCGAGCCGAAGTCGTTCAGCACGTACTCGTAGTGGCGCGGGCCATGCGCGCGGGCGGTGCCGCCCAGGTGACCTTTCAGGAACGGCTCGATGCCCGCGTGGTCCAGCCCCCCGCCCTGCAGGGCACGGAAGAAGGTGTCGGCGTCCAGGACGCTCATGCCGCTCGCCTGGCTGATGTTCAGGCCCCCCACGCGCACTGCGAGGATCTCGGGTTTATAACGGGTGCCGCCGCAGGTGGGGCACGGCTGGAGTTCCATGAGCTCTTCGAGTTTTTCGCGCATGAAGTCGCTTTCCGTGTCGGCGTAGCGGCGCTCTAGGTTCGGGATGACGCCCTCGAACTCGGTCATGAAGCGCATGGTTTCCTTGCCCGCGCGGCGGTACACGACTTCGAACGGCGCGCCGGGGCCGCGCAGGATGGCGTCCTGCGCCTTTTTGGGCAGGTCGCGCCAGGGGGTCTTCACGCTGAAGTCCAGGTGCTCGGCTAGGGCCTGGAGTTTGTCCCAGTAGTAGATGCCGCCGCCGGTGCCCTTCTTGCTCCAGGGGAGGATGGCACCCTCGGCGATGGAGAGCTTGTCGTCGATGATCTGGTCGGGGCTGAACTCCTGCTTGCTGCCCAGGCCCGCGCAGTCCCCGCACGCGCCGTACGGCGAGTTGAAGGAGAACGAGCGGGGTTCGAGTTCCTCCAGCACGCTGCCGTGTTCGGGGCAGGCGAACTTCTCGGAGTACAGTTCCTCGTGCGCGCCGCCGTCCTCACCGGCATCCGGCAGCAGGACGCGCAGCAGGCTCTCGCCGCGGCGCAGGCCCAGTTCGACGCTCTCGGCGATGCGGCTGCGGTCGCCCTCGCGCAGGGTCACGCGGTCGATGACGACGTCCACGTCGTGCTTCTCGAACTTTTCCAGCTTCAGCTTCTCGGCTTCTTCCAGTTCGTACAGCGTGCCGTCCACGCGGACGCGCGCGAAGCCCTCGCGGCGCAGGTCGGCGAACAGCTTGCGGTACTCGCCCTTGCGGCCGCGCACGACCGGGGCCAGCAGGATGGCGCGCTTGTCGGGAAAGCCGGCCAGCAGGCGGTCGGTGATCTCGCTGGGGCTCTGCTTCTCGATCTTGCGGCCGCACACCGGGCAGTACGGCGTGCCGACACGGGCGTACAGCAGGCGGAGGTAGTCGTGGATCTCGGTGACGGTGCCCACTGTGCTGCGTGGGTTGTGGCTGGTGGTCTTCTGGTCGATGGAGATGGCCGGGGAGAGGCCCGTGATGCTCTCCACGTCGGGTTTCTCCATCAGGCCCAGGAACTGGCGGGCGTACGCGGAGAGGCTCTCGACGTAGCGGCGCTGGCCCTCGGCGTAGATGGTGTCGAAGGCCAGGGTGCTCTTGCCGCTGCCGGACACGCCGGTGATCACCACGAACTGGTCGCGGGGGAGTTCCACCGTGATGTCCTTGAGGTTGTGGGCCTTCGCGCCCTTCACGATCAGGTTGTTCTGCAAGGTGTGGCTCCTCGTGCGCGGCCTGGCATGGGTGCGGCGGGCCGCCGGAAAGTTACGTTGCGTGCGTAAGGTCGCCCCTGCGCTTCGGAAACGAGACAGTGTAGCAGGTCACCCCGGTATTCTGCTATGACCCTCGGCCTCATCCTTCATTACGGCAAGGTCAGCACGCGCACGTTCCCGTCGCGCGCACTCAGGTAGTTCAGCAGGCGGCCATCCGGGCTGACCGACCAGTCCGCCAGTCTCACCTGATCGCCCAGATCGCCCAGGGTCTTCCAGGCGTTCGCGGTCACGTCGTACTGCCGCAGCGTGTGCGGGCCCCCCGACGTGCTCAGCGGGATCAGCAGCAGGCGCGTGGCGTCCCGCCAGCGGTAAGAGCCGAACACGCTCAGTTCGCGTGGGCTGCCGCTGGCGGTCCCCTGCACCCACAGGCCGTTGCGGGCGGCACTGTCGAAAGCCACGGTATAAGCGACCTGCCGCCCGTCTGCACTGAGCGTCACCGAGCGGAAGCCCAGCGCGGTCCTGAGGGTGCGGCGCGCCCCTGTCCGGGTGTTCAGGGTGAACAGGTCGCGGTCGCGCGCGGCGGCAGTGGCCTTGCCGCTCAGGAGCAGGGTGGTGTCGTCCAGCCAGCCGTGAATGCTGCCGCCGGGTAAGGTCGCCACCAGCCGGGGTGCGCCGAATACGTCCGCGACGAACACCCGCGTGACCCGGCGGTCGTAGTTGCCGCTCGTGTCGCTGCGGGCGTAGGCCAGCCGCGTCTCGGCGCGGGTCCACACGACGTCCGCGCCGTAGGTGGGCAGCGTGAACCGCCGCCCGTCCGCGAGGCGTTCCAGGGTGGTCGCCTCGCCCGCGCCGGGCCGCACCGCCCACCGCAGGGCTGGGGAGAAGAACGCCACGCTGGAGAAGCGCCGCGTCACCGCCCCGCCGGTCGCCGCCACCTGATAGATACCGGTCGAGCCGCGCGCCGGGGGACCATCCAGAAACAGTAGAGATCGCGAGTCCGGCGTCCACACCACGCCGGGGCAGCACTCGCCCCCCAGGACCACGCGGGACGGCAGCGTGGCGGCCTCCACCGCACCGGACAGCAGGGCCGCGAGGGCCAGCGCGGCGCGCCTCACCTCGCTCCTCCTGGGGCGGGCGGCCAGGGCTGGCGGTACTCGTTCAGCAGCGCCCCGCCCCGCAGCGCGGCGGGCTGCGAGTCCGGCGTCTGCCAGCGCCGGGGACGCTCCAGGTCGTACTCATAGCCGCGCCCGAAACTCCCGGCCAGCGCCAGCGAATTCCAGTCCGCCGCGATGAACGGCAGCGGGTTGAAGAAGCGCTGGTGCGAGCGGTCGCGCAGTTCCAGGTGCAGGTGCGGGGCGCTCACGCAGGTGCCCTGCGAGTCGCCGCTCTCCCCGATGACCTGCCCGCGCGCCACCCGCTGCCCCACCCGCAGGCTGGAGCGCACCCGCAGATGACCGTACAGGCTGGACAGGTTCCCGGCGTGATCCACGACCACGTTGTGCGGCGGGCTGCCGTGCGGGCCGTCCACCTCGGCCACCACGCCGTCCCCGATGGCCCGCACGGGCGTGCCGCACGGCGCGCTGAAATCCAGGCCCGCGTGGATGCCCTGGAGGTTCCCGTACGTGCTGCGCCGCTGCCGGTACGCACCGGTCGTGTTCCCGTAGCCCTGCCCCAGCATCCAGGTGTCCGGACCCGGCGGCCCTGAAAAGGGCAGGCTGAACTGCGCCCTCGCAGGCGCGACGGCACTCAGGGGCAGCGGCGCGGCGTAATGGGCGAGGGCCACGCCGGTCAGCGCGGCAGCCAGGAGCAGGAATCGGCGGGCAGCCATACCCGATGCTGCCCGCCGCACCCGCGCATCAGGGTAGGCGCGCCCACCTTCTGCCCTGCCCGTTCCTTCAGGCTTTGCGCAGCAGGATGCTCTTGAGGTACAGGCTCTCGGGGACGCTCAGGAGGTGCGGGTGATCGGCGGGCTGATAGGTCACGTCGAGGACCTCGGCGTCGGTGTTCGCCTCGGCGGCGGCCACGCGGGCGGCGTCAAGGAGGTCGTCCACGCGGATGTAGTGCGCGCAGGTGCTGATCAGCAGGTGCCCGCCGCCCTCCAGCATCCGCAGGGCGCGGGCGGCGCCGTCGGTGAAGATGCGTTTGGTGCGGGGCACGTCGTCGCGCCGTTTGGCGAGGGTGGGCGGGTCGAGGACGATCGCGCCGAAGGTGCGCTTCTCCTTGACCAGCGCGTCGAGCTGTTCGATGGCGTCGCCCCAGCGCACGCCGACCTGCACGCCGTTGCCGCGCGCCGCACCCTCCAGCGCGCCCAGCGCGACGCTGTCCTTGTCGATAGCCACCGCTTTTGCGCCCGCCTTCGCGGCGTGCAGGCTGAAGCCTCCGGTGTACGAGTACACGTCGAGGAAGCCCGCGCCGGGCTGCACGAACGTGCGCATCAGGCGGCGGTTGTCGCGCTGATCGAGGAAGAACCCGGTCTTCTGCGCGTCCATCGGATTGAAGTGCAGCTTCAGGTCGTCCTCGAAGAACTCCACGCGCTCCGGCACGTCGCCCCAGAGGGTGCCGGTCACGAGGTCCAGGCCCTCCTTGCGGCGCTCGCCGGTATCGCTGCGCTCGTAGGCACTGGTGGCGCCGGTCTCCTCGCGCAGGGCCCTGACGATCAGGTCGCGGTGCCGCTCGACACCCGCGTTGCGCAGCTGCACGCCCAGCGTCCCGGCGAACTGGTCGGCGATCACGCCGGGCAACCCGTCCGCCTCGGCGTGCAGGACGCGCATGGCGTCGGTGTTCACGATGCGTCCGGCGCGGCGGGCCAGGGCGGCCTTCACGCGGGCGCGGTAGAACTTCAGGTCGATGTCCTCGTCATTCCAGGTCAGCAGGCGCAGGGGGGTCCCTCCCTGCGGGTTGAAGTAGCCGCGCGCGATCACCTTGCTGGAGTCCGGGCCCTTGACGTTCACGACCTCGCCGGGCTGGATACCGTCGTCGGCGCGGGCGATATCGCCGCTGTGGCCGAAGGGATAGCGGCCCGCGATGCGGCGCACCGCCTGGGGTTGCAGGGTCACGGTGGGAGACTTCTTCATCAGGGCAGGGTACCAGAGGCCCGCCAGCGCATGACCGCCGCCCGGCCCGTTCCCTCACCCCCCGGCGTGGCCGCGCGGGCCATACTGCCCGGCGTGATGCCCCGCGCTGCCCGTCCGCTGCTCGCCCTGCTGTCCTGCACCCTGATCGCCGGGTGCGGCCTGATTCCCACGCCCAGCGTGGACGTGAAGGATGCCCGCCTCGACCTGCCGTCCAGCGGCGCGCTGAGCGGGAAGGTCGTGTACCTGCAACGGGACAGTCTGGCGGGCAGCAGCGTCCCGGCGGCGCTGCAGCAGATCACGGTGCGCGGGGTCGCCACGTACCGTACGGGCGGACTGGGCACGCTGCGCGCGGTGGACATGTACGTGCGGACCGACCTGACGACGCTGCCCGCGACCTGCACGAGGTACGCGGCGACGCCCACCGCGCCGGGCATGGTGGTGTGCGAGGCGGCAGGCGAGTCGGTGCAGGCGATCGGGCAGCTGACCCTGACCGCCGGGCAGGGCGCGCCGTTCACGCTGGGCGGCCCGGCGCTGGACGCGGCCGCGAAGGCCGGGCACGGGTTCTTCGGGATGCGCTTCGGTGACGGGCAGAGTGTCTTCGGCGACACGCTGGACCTGACCGGGATGAAGGCCAGCGCGCGCCTGTAACGCGCCGCAGGGGTGGGCGGCCCCCGCTTCATGAAGGGGGATGGTGACCGGCACCCCGAACCTTGCCCGTCCTTTGCCGTAGCTTCAGGCGTGCCTCACAATGTCCGCGTTCGCCTGCTGGGCCTGGGCGTGGCCCTGCTCCTCTCCCCGGCCGCGCACGGCAGTCCCGCCACCGACCTGTTCGACGCGGCGACCCGGCAGGTGCAGCGCAACTACTTCGGCTGGGCGACCGGCGACCTGAACGGCCTGACCCGCCAGTATGCCGATGCCCTGACGCAGCGCTGTGCGCCGCAGGGCGACAGCTGCTCCTTCGACACCGGCCGCGCGGTGCTGGGTGACCTGTTCAAGGCCTTCGGGGACGCCCACACGAACGTCCGTGACGCCGAGGGCGCCGAGCGCCTGCGCGAGCAGCAGCTGAACCTGGCGGTGCCCCGCACCGGGGCCCGGGTCGTGCGGGTCGAGGGCGGCCTGCTCGTCGCCGGGGTGACGCCCGGTAGTCCGGCCGAGGGGGCGGGCCTGCGCGAATTCGACCTGATCACCACCGTGCAGGGCGAGGCGGCCGGAAAACGCGGCGGTGAGGACGCCCCGGTCGGGCCGAAGGAATTCGTGCGGCTGGAACGCGCCGCGCAGCCCATCCAGGTGACGGTGCGCCGCGCGGGCAGTCCGGAGCTGGCCCTCACGCTGGGCAGCGCCGAGTTGCAGGCCCGGGACGAACCCACGCTGTCCTGGGTGGGCCCGCAGAACCGCACGGCGCTGATCCGCTACCCGACGTTCCTCCCGGCCGACGCGGCGGCGCTGTTCGTCAAGCGGGTGCAGGAGGCCCGCGCGGGCGGCGCGCAGGCGCTGGTCGTGGACCTGCGCTTCAACGGCGGCGGAAGCCTCGCGCAGTGCGTGGCGGCGGCCAGTGTGTTCACGCCCGTCGAGTACCGCATGCAGTCGCGCGGGGGCGGCAGCGTGTACCGGGGCGCGGACGGTCAGCTGGTCCTCATGAACACCCCGCGCCGCCCGCCGGGGCCGCCGCCCCCGCCGCTGTGGGCCGGGCCGACGGCGCTGCTGGTCGGGCCGAACACCGCGTCCTGCGCGGAGGTCTTCACGTTCTACGCGCAGCGCGCCGGGGCACTCGCGGTGGGCGAGGCGACCAAGGGCGTGCAGAACAGCGGGGTGAACTTCATGCCCCTCCCGGACGGGGGGGTGGTGTCGGTCACGATCCTGCGGGCCTTCGGGCCGGACGGCGCGCCGCTGCCCGAACGGATCACCCCTGACGTCACGGCCCCCACCGACCTCGACCTGCTGACGACGGCGGGCCGCGACAGCACCCTGGAGGCGGCGCTGCTGCGTCTGCGGGACGCGCAGGGGCTGCACCCGGCCGAGCGGTAGGTCAGTGCAGCATGAGGGCGGGACCGCGCCTGGACGCTGCCCCGGCGCGGCCCCTGGCGGGCGGGTGCCTCAGCGGCTCCAGCGTTTCATCAGGGTCACGAGGCGCTGCGGGGTGACGTTGCGGTACTCTACGTCGCCCATCCGCACGAGCGGCGCGTCCTCCGGGGCGACGGCAGGGCCGCACTGCGAGAGGCTCAGTTCCACGTTGCCGTCGGCCGTGACCATGCCGGGACTGATACGCAGGGCGGCCCAGACGGCGTCGAGCAGGTCTTCGCGTTGGTCGATACTCAGGTGTTCGGTGCAGATTTCCAGGCGGGTGACGGGCACAGCGGGGGGCCTCCTTCAGGCCGGGTCACTCTAGAGCATTTCCGCGCTGCCCGGAGAGGCCCCGCCGGCCCAGCGGCGCTCCGCAGCGCACCCCTGTCATTCGGCTGTTCCGGGGGAGGCGGGCGGCGCGGCCAGGGCCAGGAAGTTCCGGACGATCACCGACCGCTCCAGCCGCTGCGACGCCAGGGACAGCGTCACGTGCGGCCCCCCGCCCAGCAGGTCGCGGTACACGCAGCCACGCAGGTGCAGGTGCCGCATCGCGGCAGGCACCAGCGACACCCCCAGGCCCGCCGCGACCAGACTGACCACCGACATCATCTGCGGGGCGGTCTGCCCGGGCCGCGCCTCGAAGCCCGCCGCGCGGCAGGCCGCCAGCACCGCGTCGTGCAGCGCCGGGCCCACCGCGCGCGGCGTGAGGATGAACGGATCGTTCCGCAACGCCGCCAACGCAATGGGGTCGGCGGTCGCCGCCGGGTGATCCTCGGGCAGCACCGCGACCAGCTCACTCCAGGCCACCTCGGTCACGCGGAACTCCTGCGCGTAGTCCGGGGTGGCCCGCACGAACGCCGCGTCCAGCACGTGCGCGCGCAGGTCCGCCACCAGCGCCTCGGTGTTCTTCTCCGTCAGGGTCAGGCTCACCTGCGGGTACGCGCGCCGGAACGCGCGGATCACGTCCTGCACCGCCGGATCGATCCCCGCCGCGCCCGTGAAACCCACGCGCAGCGCGCCCGTCTCGCCCCGCGCGGCCCGCCCGGTCTCGACGGCGGCGCGGTCGAGCTGCGCGGGAATGTCCGCCACCGCGGCCCGGAAGGCGTGGCCCGCCTCGGTCAGCTCCACGCCGCGCGGCGTCCGGTGAAACAGGGTCGCGCCCAGGTCGCGTTCCAGCGCGCGGATCTGTGCGCTCAGGGGGGGCTGCGCCATGCCCAGCCGAGCGGCGGCCCGCGTGACGTTCCCCTCCTCCGCGACGGTCAGGAAGTAGCGCAGCTGCCGCAGTTCCATACGCGCAGCATATGGCGACGCCCCGCCGCGCGTATTAGAAGTCTGACGGGAAGCGGCCTACAGTCGGTGGCATGACCGTCCTGAGCCCCGCCCACCCAGCCCCGACCCCGACGGGCGCGCAGGTGCGGCGCGGCACACCCGAGTACCGCCGGATCGGCGCGGCGCTGTTCCTCACGGGGTTCAGCGCCTTCTCACTGATCTACTGCGCGCAGCCGCTGCTGACCGCCTTCACCCGCGATTTCCACGTGACACCCGCCCAGAGCGCCCTGAGCCTGTCCCTGACGACCGGGTGCCTCGCCGTGTCCATCCTGATCATGAGCGCCGTCGCGGACTCCTTCAGCCGCCGCCGCGTCATGCTGACCTCGCTGCTGGCCGCCGCGCTGCTGAACGGCCTAGCGGCACTCGCCCCCACCTGGAACCTGCTGCTGCTGTGCCGCGCGCTGGAGGGCCTCGCGCTGGGCGGCGTGCCCGCCGTCGCCATGGCCTACGTCGCCGAGGAGATCCACCCCCGGGACCTCGGCGTGGCCATGGGGCAGTACGTGGGCGGCACCGCGTTCGGCGGGATGATGGGCCGCGTCTGCATCGGCCTGCTGGCGGGCGTCACCTCCTGGCACGCGGCGCTGCTCGTCATGGGTGGGCTGGGCCTGCTCAGCGCCGCCGGATTCGCCCTGCTGCTTCCCGCCTCGCGGGGCTTCCAGCCGCGCCCCGCCGCGCCCGCCCGCGAGCACCTGCGCCGCTGGGCCGCGCACCTGCGCACCCCGGGCCTGGGCGCGCTGTTCACGCTGGGATTCCTGAACCTGGGCGTCATGGTCGCCGCGTTCAACTACCTCGGCTTCCGCCTGCACGCCCCGCCCTACGCCCTGAGTGCCGCCGCGATCAGCCTGATCTTCCTGACGTACCTGCTCGGCTCCGCCGCGTCGAGCTGGGGTGGCCGCATGGCCGACCGTCAGGGCCGCCTCCCCCTGCTGCGGGCCGGCCTGCTGCTCAGCGGCGCGGGCCTCGCCCTGACCCTCCTGAGTCCCCTGCCCGTGATCATCCTGGGTGTCACGCTGATCACCGTGGGCTTCTTCGTCACGCACTCGGTCGCCAGCAGCAGCGTCGGTCACCTCGCCCGGCGCGACAAGGGCCACGCCAGCGCCCTGTACCTGCTCGCCTACTACGCCGGAAGCAGCGTCGTGGGTGTCCTCGGCGGACTCGCCTGGGCCGCCGGAGGCTGGCCGCTCCTCGTCGCCCTGTGCGCGGCCCTGCTCGGCCTGGGGCTGACCATCACCCGGCAGATCCCTCGGCGCTGACCGTCACGACAGGGAAGAGGGGCCGGGTCACGCAGACCCGGCCCCTCCAGAGTGGTGTGTTCAGTTCAGCGCGCCGGTCTGGAACGTGAAGTTCGTGCCGTCGTAATCCACGGTCAGGCTGCTGCTGTCGGGCACGTTCCCCTGGAGGATCTCGCGGGCCAGTGGCGTCTCGATCTCGCGGCTGATGGCGCGCTTGAGGGGGCGCGCCCCGAAGGCCGGGTCGTACCCGATCTGCGCCAGACGGTCCTTCGCGGCGCTGCTCAGATGCAGGCTCACGCGGCGCTCGGCGAGGCGGCGGATCAGGCCGCGCATCTGGATGTCCACGATGCGGTGCAGGTCGGCGGCGGTCAGCGCGTCGAACACGATGATGTCGTCCACGCGGTTCAGGAACTCGGGGCGGAAGTGGCCCTGCAACTCGCCCATCACGGCGTCGCGGATCTCTACAGCGTCCTCACCGCGGTGCTGCATCTCCAGGATCAGCGGGGAGCCGATGTTGCTCGTCAGGATGATCAGGGTGTTGCGGAAGTCCACGGTGCGGCCCTGCCCGTCGGTCAGGCGGCCGTCGTCGAGCACCTGCAGCAGCACGTTGAACACGTCCGGGTGGGCTTTCTCGATCTCGTCGAACAGCAGCACGGCGTAGGGACGGCGGCGCACGGCCTCGGTCAGCTGGCCGCCCTCCTCGAAGCCCACGTAGCCGGGAGGCGCGCCGATCAGGCGGGCGACGGTGTGCTTCTCCATGTACTCGCTCATGTCGATGCGGACCATGGCGTCCTGGCTGTCGAACAGGAATTCCGCCAGCGCCTTGGCCAGCTCGGTCTTCCCGACGCCGGTCGGCCCGAGGAACATGAAGCTGCCCAGCGGGCGGTTCGGGTCGCTCAGCCCGGCGCGGCTGCGGCGGATGGCGTCCGCGACGCTCACGATGGCGCGGTCCTGCCCGATCACGCGGCCGTGCAGCTGCTCTTCCAGCTTCAGGAGCTTCTCGCGTTCGCCCTCCATGAGCTTGTTCACGGGAATCCCGGTCCAGCGGCTCACGACGGACGCGATGTCCTCCTCGGTCACCTGGGTGTGCGCGAACTCGGCGCCCTTGAGTTTCTGCTCCAGCTCGGTGACTTCCTTTTCCAGCTGCGGCAGGCGGCCGTACTCCAGTTCGGCGGCGCGTTGCAGGTCGTAGTCGCGCTTGGCCTTCTCGATGTCGGTGCGCACCTGATCGAGCGACTCGCGCTTCTCGCGCAGCGCCGCGACCTCGTGCCGCTCACCCTCCCAGCGGGCGCGGACGTCGGCCAGCTCGTCGGTGATGCCCTTCAGGGCGCCCTCGATGTCCAGCAGGCGGTTCTGGCTGTCCTGATCCTTCTCGCGCTTCAGGGCTTCCCGCTCGATTTCCAGCTGGAGCTTGCGGCGTTCGAGCTGGTCGATGCGCTCGGGGCTCGACTCCAGCGCCATGCGCAGCCGGGCGGCGGACTCGTCGATCAGGTCGATGGCCTTGTCCGGCAGCTGCCGGTCCGTGATGTAGCGGTGAGAGAGCTGCGCGGCCGCCACGAGCGCCGGGTCGGTGATCTCCACGTTGTGGTGCACCTGATAGCGCTCCTTGATGCCGCGCAGGATCGAGATGGTGTCCTCCACGCTGGGTTCGTCCACGAACACCGGCTGGAAACGGCGTTCCAGGGCGGGGTCCTTCTCGATCTCGCGGTACTCGCTGAGGGTCGTGGCGCCGATCAGGTGCAGTTCGCCGCGTGCCAGGGCGGGCTTGAGCATGTTGCCCGCGTCGGGGCTGCCCTCGGTCTTACCCGCGCCGACGATGGTGTGGATCTCGTCCACGAACAGGATGACCTCGCCCGCAGAGCCGATCACCTCGTCGATGACGCCCTTGAGGCGTTCCTCGAACTCCCCGCGGAACTTCGCGCCGGCCAGCAGGCTGCCCATCTCCAGGCTGACGATGCGCTTGTTCTTCAGGCCGTCGGGCACGTCGCCCTTCACGATGCGGATGGCGAGCCCCTCGGCGATGGCGGTCTTGCCCACGCCGGGTTCGCCGATCAGCACGGGGTTGTTCTTCGTGCGGCGCAGGAGGATCTGCATGGCGCGGCGGATCTCCTCGTCGCGGCCGATGACGGGGTCGAACTTGCCGTCGCGGGCGCGCTGGGTGAGGTCGGTGCCGTACTTGGCGAGGGCGTCGAACTGCTGCTCACTGGTCTTGGTCGTCACAGTCTTTCCTTTGCGCTGCTCGGTCACGGCGCGGTTCAGGTCGGGTTCGGTGGGCAGGCCCCTGCCCCGGTACTCGCCGCGCAGGGCGAGCAGGAGGGCGTCGGCAGCCACGAACGAGTCGCCGAGCTGCCCGGCCAGGGTGTCGGCCTTCTGAAAGGCGCGGGCCAGCGCGGGGTCGAGGTACAGCTGCCCCTCGCCGCCCTGCACGCGCGGGAGCTTGGCGAGTTCGGCGTCCAGCGCGGCGCGAATCTGTGTCAGGTCGCCGCCGGCCAGGGTCAGGGCGCGCGCGGCGGTGTCGTTGTCGGTGAGCGCACGCAGCAGGTGCGCGGGGGTGAGGTTCTGGTGCCCGCTCTGCTGCGCGAGCCCCTGCGCGGCCTGGAGGGCCTGCAGGCTGGCCTCGGTGAAGCGTTCAGGGTTCAAGTGGGGCCTCCGTGGGGTGGGGGAATGGGGTGCTCAACGTTGCCCCCATTCTGAAACTTGAGTGCAGTCATGTCAAGTTTATTGCGGCTTAAGAATGGTGCCGCAATTCCCGTCCCGCACGCAACGCCCCTGCAACGCCCCCCGGCGCACACTCTCCCTACGACACCACCCCACAGGAGGCCCACCCATGACCCGCACCCTCAGCACGCTGCTCCTCGCCAC
Organism: Deinococcus actinosclerus; assembly: GCF_001507665.1. Classification (NCBI taxonomy): domain Bacteria; kingdom Thermotogati; phylum Deinococcota; class Deinococci; order Deinococcales; family Deinococcaceae; genus Deinococcus; species Deinococcus actinosclerus. The sequence continues at coordinate 1,169,695 of NZ_CP013910.1, forward strand.
CCTCAGCCTCACCGCGGCCAGCATGGCCGCCGCGCAGAAGACCACCCTCACCATCGGCGGACAGCCCACCACCCTCGACACCGTCAAGGTCGGCGGGCGCACCTACGTCGCCCTCAATCAGCTGCAGCAGGCCCTGACCGCTGCGGGCGGCAGCAACCAGCTCGGCGCGGCGGAAGGCTGCCTGAACGAATGGCTGTTCAACGGCACCTGGAGACTGCGCGTCACCAGCGTGAAGTACGTCCCGGACGCCGGAAACGGCAACTACTACGGCTGGGTCGTCACCACCGAGTTCCGCAACGGCGGCAAGCAACTCCTGAACCTGTCCAGTACCGGCATCGAAAAGGGCGTCAGCCTCGCCCTGAAGGACGGCAGCACCAAGGACCTCGGTCTCGGCGGCATCGCCTCCGCGTTCAGGACCGGCACGGACCTGCCGCCCGGCGCGGGTCTGGTCATGGACCTGCCGTTCTCCTGGCAGGGCGGCGCGCCCACCAACGCCCAGTTGCAGGCCAACCCACCGGTCAAGCTGATCGTCCCGGTGGACGTCAGCGCCCTGCGCCGGGGCGGCAGCACCCTGTACAAGACGGTCAACTACAGCAAGGACCCCAGCTTCCGCGTGAACCTCACCTGCCGGAAGTGAACCCGGCCCACCGGGTCGGAACCCGAACGCCCCGATGAGTCTCACGGCGCCCAGTACCCGCTGACGAGTTCCATCATCCCGGACCCCACGGCAGGGGCGGCGGCCCAGGTACCCGTCACCTCGATCGGTCCCTCCCGGTACGCGATGCGGGCGGCGCGGCTCAGGAGCTCCTGCTCGCGCCGCACCGCCCGCACGCCCAGGTCGAACTCGTCGGACACCAGCCGCCAGCCCAGCGTGTAGGGCCGCCCGGTGGGGCTGGTCCACCCCTCACCCGGCTCGGCCCGCAGGCCCGGCATGGCCCGCACCCGCCCGTCCGGTTCCACCACGCTGCCGATGAGCTGCGCCACGCTCCCGTCCGGGCGGCGTACCCGGTACACCATCAGGTCCCGCCCATCATCCAGCTGCACGCTGAACCAGTCCCGCAGCGCCGACCGGCCCGGAAGCTGGTTCCCCCACTGGTGATCCAGCCACGCCTGCCCCCGTACCGCGCGTCCGTTTACGGTCCCTGTCAGGTCCAGCCGCGTGATCCCCTGGTAGAACAGCACCCCGGTGTCCGCGTTGCCGCTGCACCCCGGCGGGTGCAGCACCGGCCCCTTCACCGGGGTCAGCGCCAGATCCAGCGGCCCGGCCTTCAGGCTCAGCGGCGCGGTCGGCGCCGGCCCCGCCTGCGTCAGCGTCCACGCGCCCTGCCGGAGCCGCAGCGGGGGAGAGGTCGCCTCGCCCGTGCCGGCCGGCTGTTCCAGGAAGGTCAGCTCGCCGGTCCGCAGGTCCGTGACAGCTACGTGCGAGATCATCAGCGGCAGCGGCACGCGGGGGTCCCGCACCCGGAACTGCGCCCAGTGCAGCGCCAGCCCATCTGCGGGCAGGTACGCGCTCACGTACGACCGCTCCATCGGGTTCGCGTGCTCCCCGAAATCGGTGGGGGAGGGCCGCTGCGTGGGGTTCACGACCGACTGCACCGGCGCGCACCCGCTCAGGAGGAGGGCCGCCAGCACCGGAATGAGTTTCAGCCGCATCGACTTCCAGCCTAACCGACCCGCTGTTCACCTGCTGCCGCAGATGGCAGATGGCGGATGGGCTCGAACACCACTGCCTCCTTCGCACTCCCCACTGCCTCTCGAACAACGAACCGACCCCCCAGTCTCCCGGAGGGTCGGCCCGGTGGGGCGCGGCTTTACTCGTCGCCGAGGTACGCCTTACGGACGCTCTCGTCCTGCGCGATATCGGCGGCGTTGCCGGAGAGTTTGATCTCGCCGGTCTGCAGCACGTACGCGCGGTGCGCGATCTGCAGGGCCATGTTCGCGTTCTGCTCCACGAGCAGCACGGTCGTGCCGCGCTCCTTGTTCAGCTTCACGATGATGTCGAAGATCGCCTCCACGAACAGCGGGGACAGGCCCATGCTGGGCTCGTCGAGCAGCAGGAGTCTCGGCGCGACCATCAGCGCGCGGGCGATGGCGAGCATCTGCTGCTCCCCGCCGGACATGGTGCCGCCCAGCTGGTGCTCGCGTTCCTTCAGGCGCGGGAAGAACCCGAAGCCCTCCTGGATGCGGTTCTCGATCAGCGCGCGGTCGGTGACGGTGTACGCCCCCACGTCGAGGTTTTCACGGACGGTCATGTCCTTGAAGATCCGCCGGCCCTCGGGCACGTGGCTGATGCCCTTCTGCATGATGTGGTGCGCGGGAATCCCAGCGATGGTCTGCCCCTCGAAGGTCATGCTGCCCGTGCGGGGTTTCATCATGCCGCTGATGGTGCGCAGCGTGGTGGTCTTGCCCGCGCCGTTGCCGCCGATCAGGGCGACGATCTCGCCCTCGTTCACGGTCAGGCTGACGCCCTTGAGGGCGTGAATGTGGTCGTAGTACGTGTGAATGTCACTCAGTTCGAGCATGGGCTTAGGCATGGGGGCGTTCTTCCTTCCCGTAGTCGCCGGCGGCGGCGCCGCGGCCCAGGTACGCTTCCATCACGCGCGGGTCGTTCCGCACCTGGTGCGGCTTGCCCTCGGCGATCAGGCTGCCGTAGTCCAGCACAGTGATGTGCTCGGACAGGGTCATGACGAGGCGCATGTCGTGCTCGATCAGGCAGACCGTCACGCCCAGCTCGTCGCGGATGCGGCGGATCAGGGCCTTCAGGTCTTCCGTTTCGCGGGGGTTCATCCCGGCGGCCGGCTCGTCAAGCAGGATCAGTTTCGGCGTGGTCGCCAGCGCGCGCGCGATCTCCAGCTTGCGCTGGTCCCCGTAGGGGAGGTTAGTCGCCAGTTCGTTACGCCACTTGCCCAGGCCCACGAAGTCCAGCATGATCCGCGCGGCGTCTCTCGCTTCCTGCTCGCCGTCATGGAACTTCTTCGTGCGCAGCACGGCGTCGAGGAACCCGCTCTTCAGGCGGCTGTGGCGGCCCACCATGATGTTCTCCTCGCTGGTCATGGTGGAGAACAGACGGATGTTCTGGAAGGTGCGCGCGATCCCGGCCTCCGTCACCTGATCGGGGCGCAGGCCCACGAGCTCCCGGCCGTCCAGGCGGATGGTGCCCCTGGTTGGCTCGTAGATGCCGGTGATCATGTTGAAGAAGGTGGTTTTCCCGGCACCGTTCGGCCCGATCACGCTGACGATGCTGCGGTCGGGGATGTTCATGGTCACGTCGTTCACGGCAGTCAGACCACCGAAGACCTTCGTGACGCCCGCCACTTCGAGGATGTTGCCGCTCACCTGCTGCCCCCTGCCTTATCGTCTTCCTTCACCGGGGCGAGCCCGGCGCTGTACACGTCGCCGCTGGCGTTCGTGAGGGCGCCGGCGTTGCCCTGCGCGCTCTCGTCTTCCTGGTTGTCCTCGTGGTGCAGTTCGAGCTGCCGCCTGCGGTTGGGGAGCAGCCCCTCGGGCCGCAGCAGCATCATGGTCACCAGGATCGCGCCGAAGATCAGGCGCTGCAGCTGCCCGGGGTTCACCTGCTGCGGGATCCCCAGGTTCGCGGTGGCCTCGCCCAGTCCGGGCAGGATGCGCAGGTTGAGCAGGGTCACGACGGTCGCGCCCAGGATCACGCCGGGGAACGACCCCATGCCGCCCAGGATGACCATGGACAGGATGGCGATGCTCTGGTTGAGCACGAAGCTCTCGGGGCTGATGAACTGCTGCTTGGCCGCGAAGATCATGCCCATGACCCCGGCGAAGCTGGCGCCGGTGGCGAAGGCGATCAGCTTGGTCTGCATCAGCGGCACGCCCATGGCCTGCGCGGCCACCTCGTCGTCGCGGATGGCGATCCACGCGCGCCCGATGCGGCTCTTGTCGAGCCGGATGTTCACGGTCAGGATCAGGCCGATCATGATGAGCACGAGCACGTACAGGAACAGCAGGTAGTACTGGTCCTCGCTGAAGCCCAGCGCGCCCGCCAGCGAATCGAACCACGGCACGGAGGCGCTCTTGATGGGCGTGATGCCCTGCGAGCCGCCGGAGTACAGGTCCAGGTTGTTCGCCAGCACGCGGATCACTTCGCCCAGGCCCAGCGTGATGATCGCTAGGTAGTCGCCCTTGAGTTTCAGCACCGGCAGGCCGATCAGCACGCCCACGGCGGCGGCCGCGAAGATGCTCAGCGCCAGGAACAGCCAGAAGAAACCGGCATTCAGGCCGCCCGCCACGCCGTCCGCCTGCGGCGCGAGCAGCACCAGCAGCGCGCGGACGGTCAGGATCACGCCCGCCACCAGGCCCACGCTGGCCAGCCGGAAGCTCCAGGCGGTCGTGGCCGTCGGCGCCGTGCGCGCGGTCAGGCGGTTGATGTATACCATGCTCGCGGCCGTCACGGCGGTGAGCACCAGGCCGATCGCCAGCGTGCCGGAGTTCGTGCCGCCCGGGTTCTCGCCGAAGTACTTCAGGATCTCCGCGAAGCGCGGGCTGCCCACGATGCCCCAGGTGTAGGCGCCCACGGCGAAGAAGGCCACGTAGCCCAGGTCGAGCAGGCCCGCGAGGCCCACCACGATGTTCAGGCCCAGGGCCAGCGCGGCGAAGATCATGATCTGGATGCTCAGGTCGAGGAGGCTGGTGTCCTCGCGCCCGGCCATGGGCAGCACGAACAGCAGGCTGCCGATGCCGACCAGGGCCTTGGCCCACGGCGCGGCGCGCCACAGGTACGCGAAGAGGATGTTCGCCAGGAAGAGGCTGACCATCAGCGCTTCCACGATGGGGTTACGCAGGGCGTTGCCGAGCGCGCCCAGCTGCTGGAGCATGTCGCCGTTGTGCGAGAGCAGCAGGAACGCGCTGGTCACGATGAAGAACAGCACCAGCAGGACGGTACGGTCGGGCCCGGTCGCCTTGGGCCGCTTGAGGGTCGCGGCGGTCATACTTTCTCCACGTTGCTCTTGCCGAGCAGACCGGTGGGTTTGAAGATCAGGATCAGCACGAGCACGATGAACGCGCCGATGCGCTGGTAGCTGGCGTCAATGGCTTCCAGGTTGGCGATGCCCAGGGCGCCGCCGAACACGTTCATCACGCCGATCAGGTTCTGGATGACGCCCAGGGTCAGGCCGCCCAGCACCGCGCCGGGAATCGAGCCGATCCCGCCGAGCACGGCCGCCGTGAAGGCGATGATGCCCGGGTCGAAGCCACTGTAAGCGTTTACAGTGCCGAACTTCATGCCGAACAGCACGCCGCTGATGCCGCCCAGCGCGCCGCCGATCAGGAAGGTGGCGCTGATCATGCGGTTGGCGTCGATGCCCATCAGGCCCGCCGTCACGCGGTCCTGCGCCACGGCGCGGATGGCCTTGCCCAGGCGGGTGCGGTTCACGAGGTAGTTCAGGACACCCAGGCTCACGAGTGCTACGACGACCAGGATGACGTCCTTGAGCTGCACGTCCACGCCGATCTGGCGCAGGAAGTTGCCCAGGGACTCGCAGCTGCTGCCCACAGCGCAGAATTTCGCGGCGAAGCCGGCGGGCAGCGTGTAGGTCAGGTCGAAGCGGCCCTGGAATCCCTCGATGACGCGCAGGACGTCCTGGAGGATCAGCGACACGCCGATCGCCGTGATCAGCGGAACCAGTTTGGGGGCGTTACGCAGGGGCCGGTAGGCCAGGCGCTCGATGACCACGTTCAGCAGGCCCGAGATGATCATGGCGGCCAGCAGCGCGATCAGCAGTTTGAGGTACCCGTTCATGTTGACGGGCGCGAGGACGCGGAACACTTCAAAGCCAACGACGGCGCCAGTGATGAAGACCTCACTGTGCGCGAAGTTGATGAGCTGAAGCACGCCGTACACCATGGTGTAACCCAGGGCGATGATGGCGTACACAAAGCCCAGCACGAGCCCCCCGACGATCACGTTCGCCAGGAAGGGCAGCAGAGTGGACAGTTCCAAAGCAGCTCAACTCCTTTCATGGGGTGGGGGCGCAGGCCGGAGACAACGGAAGGTGTAGGGACGGCGCCACAGGAAGCGGATGGGACGTGGGGCGGAGGTCACGAGTGCGCTCGTGAGGAGGTTAGCTATGCGCTCGGTCAGTTCTGTGTCAGCTGTCCGGAAGAGTAACGCTTTGCACAAACCCTGAGGTGCCGGTTGTCCAACCCCGCTGTCTGGGCCGGTGTCAGGTCAAGACAAGAGGCCGGGCACGCGGCCCGGCCCCAGGATGGTACGGGGGATGAGGACTGCCGGGCGGGACGCGCGGATGAACGCACGCCCCGCACCTCGTTACTGCTTGGCCGGCTTGACGGGAATGCTGGTGCTCAGCTTGAACTTCCCGGCCGTGACGTTCATCACGTACAGGGTCGCGGCCTTGCGGTCACCGGCGGAGTTGAAGCTCACGTTGCCCGAGAGCAGGCCCGTGAAGCTGCCCTTGCGGATGGCGCTCTCGACCTGGGCGCGGGTGGGCGCCTTGTTGCCGTTGGCGCGCACGGCGTTCAGCACGCCCTGCACGACGACCTTGGCGGCGTCGTAGCCGAAGGCGCCGAAGCCCTGGGCGTCGTCGTTGAAGGTCTTCTTGTAGTTGGTGGCGAACACCTTCGCGGCCGGCAGCGCGCTGATCGGCGCGGCGACCGTCGTGAAGTAGATGTTGTTCGCGTTCGCTTCGCCGACGATCACGGGCAGCTCGCCGCTGTCGAGGCCGTCACCGCCCACCACCGGGGTGTTGATGCCGGCTTCGCGCAGCTGCTTGATGAACACGCCGACCTGGTTGTAGATGCCGCCGAAGTAGATGGCGTCAGGGTTGGCGAGCTTGATCTTGGCGACGATGCTGGAGAAGTCGCTCTTCTCCTCGGTGCCTTCGTTGGCGGTGACGGTCACGCCCTTGGCCTTGAGGGCCTTCTCGACTTCCTTGGCCAGACCTTCGCCGTAGGCGGTCTTGTCGTTCAGGACGTAGGCTTTCTTGGCTTTCAGGGTGCCGCTGATGAAGTTGGCGCCGGCGGGGCCCTGCGCGTCGTCACGGGCGACGATGCGGTTCATGTTGCTCAGGCCGCGGTCGGTCACGCCGTTGGCGGTGTTGGCGGGGGAGACCATGGCGACCTTGCTGGAGACCAGCGCGGCGCTGGCGGGGATGGCCACGCCGCTGTTCAGGGTGCCGACGACCGCGAGGATCTGGCGGTCAGCGGCGATCTTGCGGGCGGCGGCGGTGCCGGTGGCGGGGTCGGCCTGGTCGTCGTAGGGCACGAGCACGAGGTCGAAGCCGAGCTTCTTGAACTGGGCCTTGTACTCGTTCACGGCCAGCTGCGCGCCGTTGCGGATCTGGGTGCCCAGGTCGCTCTGGCCGCCGGACAGCGGGCTGAGGCTGGCGATCTTGATGGTGGTCTGCGCGGAGGCGGTACCCAGAGCAAGGGCGGCAAGAACGGTCAGGCTGAGCGCGGATTTCTTCATGTGTCCTCCGAGTATGGGTCACCCGCGAGCCATGTCGTGCCCGGGGGTCAGGTGTAGAGATGCGGCAATTCTAGGTGCGCCTTGAGGGTCTGTCAATGCGTCACTCATGAATGAAGTTGAAATCTTTGCCATCATTCCATCGCGCCCTGTCTATATCATTGCTGCGCATTGACTCGTTTTAGCAATTGAATTGCGCCTTCTTGAACGGCGAACGCGAGAACGATCCTGGCTTCCCATATGCAGCGCAAGTCCCTCTGGATCAGGCTCGCCGCTGCGCATCCGGTCAGCAGGGCACCCGGGCGGGATCTGCGTCAATGGTCATCCGCCGGAGCTGTGGTCTACCAGCTGCCGTTGCTGTGAGGTTGACAAGTCGTGGAAGCGGTCCACCGGTTCCATGAGGCGGCCTGCTACACCCTTTCCCACAGATGGTCCTGTGCCGGTCTCCGGATGGATTGCCGAGCTGCTGCTGCCGGCAACTCAGTCTCAGAGGTGCCTGTCCGGCTGCTTCAGTCCCTCTCCCATGTGGTCAACCCGTGGGAGCCATGCGTATGAACGGCCAAGATCCTCAGTGCTGCCGCCTCAAGCCGGCCTGGGTCGCCTCGCTATTCAGCCGTCTCCCTGCCGGCTCCTGTCACCGATCATAGGTCCTCTGACGGGGCGGCCGCTTCAGGACTCCAGATCTGGTTATGGGTGCTCAGATCACCGGGCAGACACCTGTGGGGATTGGCGGACCCGGACGCGTTACTGAGCTCCGCCCCGGGGCTCCTCAAGAGGAGTGATCTATATAATGAACGCTGTGTCAGCGCCTCTGGGGCGACAGAACGCCGGCCGGGCTGAACCGGGAAGCCTCACGCTGGTCTGCGGCTGTTTATCAAATGTCAACGCAGCGCCACACCGGCTGGACGGCAGGGTACGCTCACGGCATGTGGCCATTTGGAAAGAGCACAGCGGAGCGTGTCAAAGACGCGCTGAACGAGCAGCCCCGCCTGAAGGACCTGGGCCTGAATGTGCAGGAGCGAGGTGGCACGGTGACCGTCACAGGCATGGTGCCCAATGACCGCTACCTGAACCTCATTCGCGTGGTGGCTGAGGGCATCAACGGCGTGAAGAGCGTGGACATGAGTGGCGTCACCTTCGAGCAGCCGGCTGCTGCGCCCGCTCAACCCGCACCTGCCGCGCCGACACCGAGTGTCGAGATGCCCCAGCTGACGCCAGAGCGCTCGGTCACCACGGGCAACCTGAACGGCAATGCTCAGAACATGGACAGCGAGATTCAAGAAGTCGAGACCCGCAGCAAAGTGGCGAAGGCCGTCCTGAGTGCCATCCGCAGCAACGGCGAACTGGCCGACGATCCCATCGACGTCCTCCAGAGTGGCAGCAGTGTCATCCTGCGTGGCGTCGTGGACAACGACCACGAGAAGCGCCTGCTCGAGCAGGTCGCCCGTGGCGTGAGCGGCGTGAGCGGCGTCGACCTGAGCGGCGTGCGTGTGGCTCAGGGTGCGAAAGCCATGGCGAAGGAGAAGGATCAGGACTCCGGCGACACCGTGTACGTCGTCAAGCCCGGCGACAGCCTCTCCGCCATTGCCGAGCGTTACTACGGCGATCCCATGCAGTACAAGAAGATCGCGCACTACAACAACATCAGCAACCCCGATCTGATTCACCCGGGCGACCGTCTGCGCATTCCCGGCTGACCCCGCCCAGTCAGACGAAGGGGGCCCCCTCCACATCGGGAGGGGGCCCTTGCTGACGCCGTTCAGTCCGTGGCGGCGGCCAGAGGCGCGGCGGGCACCTCATCCAGCCCGGACAGCTGGCGGCGCACCTCGCGCATGGCGGAATGAATGACGGCGAGCGCCACGCTCATGGTCAGCATGCTGGAAAATCCGTAGCTGACCAGGGGCAGCGGCACACCGGTCACCGGGAACAGGCCGGCCGCCACGCACAGGTTCACGAACGCCTGCCCCACGATCATGAACATCGCCCCGATCGCCAGGATGCTCGCGCCGTGAATTTCCGGGGTCATGGGCCGCACGCGGCTGGCAAGATGCGCCACGTCCAGCGCCGTGATGACGATCAGCCAGTAGGCGAACAGCAGCATCGCCACGCCCAGCAGTCCTGAGGTGAACCCCACGGACGCCACGATCAGGTCGGTGTGTTCCCCGAAGTACGTGTAGCGCAGGCCGTCCGGGCCCTGGCCTGGAATTCCGCCGAAGCTCAGGTCGCGGTGCGCCTTGCCGATCTGGTCGAGGCCCACCTCGCGGATCTGTTCGGCGTTCTGGTGGCTGGTCAGGCGTGACAGGATGTAGGGGTGGCGTTCCAGGTACGAGCCCACCAGCGGCAGGATCATCATGGTGATCGCCAGCACCAGCCCACTGATGTTGCTGATCCGTACGCCCGCCGCGTACATCAGGATGATGCCCAGCCCGAACATCAGCACGCTGGTGCCGAGGTCCGGCTCGACCAGGACCAGCACAGTGGTGAGGAGGATCATGCCGGTCGCGCTGATCAGCTTCTTGTGCACGCCCCGCCGCGCGAAGAACGACGCGAGCATCAGCACCAGCCCCAGCTTGGCCATCTCGGAGGGCTGGAAACGGATCGGGCCGAACTGCAGCCAGCGGCGTGTGGCCTCGCTCTCTGCCGTGCCCACCCCGATGAACGGCACCAGCAGCAGCAGAAAGAGCGTGAACCCCCACACGGCCGGGCCCAGCTTCAGGAAGGCGCGTGGGCGCAGGCGCGCGGCCAGCAGCGTCACCCCCAGCGCGATCAGCGCCTTGACGCCGTGATCCGCGATCTTGTCCGGTTCTGACGCCGCCACGCCCAGCATCCCCAGGCACAGCAGCATGACCTGCGCGATCACCAGTTGAATGCTCACGCCCGCACCTCCCCGCCCGTCAGGGCCTGCGCCGCGCGGCGGAACGCCTCACCGCGCGCCTTGTAGTCCCGGAACTGATCGAAGCTCGTGCCGATCGGGGCGAGCAGGACCGTGCCTTCGCCCGCCGCGCCGCCCAGCGCGTCCAGCCCGGCCTGGGCGGCGGCGCGCAGGGTCGCCTCGCCGTCCGCGCCCGACACGACGCGGTAGGGCAGCCCGAGCCCCCGGGCCAGCGCCGCGCCGTCCTCCCCGAACGCGATGACCTGCGCCACGCGGCCCGCCGCTGCCGCCCGCAGTGGGGCGAGGTCGGCGCCCTTGTCCCGGCCGCCCACCAGCCACGCGATCGGCGGCGCGGCGCGTTCCAGGGCGGCCTGCACGGCGATGGTGCGCGTGGCGATCGAGTCCTCCACGAACCGCACGTTCCCGAGGCGCGCGACCGTCTCAAAGCGCCCGGACACCGGCTGCGCCGCGCGCAGCGCCCCGGCCAGCGCGCCCGCGTCCACCGGGCGGCCCAGGTGACGCAGCAGGGCCTCGGCCGCCAGCACCGCCGCCGCCGCGTTCGCCGGATGCACGCCCTCGGGCAGGTCCGGGGCGTTCAGCACAGGTGTGCCGTCGGCCAGCGCGATCCGCCCCGGCGTGAAGGCCCGCACCTGCGCCCGGGTCGGCACACTCAGCCCCTCGGGCACCACCAGCACGTCCCCGGCCTCCTGACCCGCCGTGATGTTCCGCTTCGCCGCGTGGTACGCCTCCACCGTTCCGTGCCGGTCGAGGTGATCCACGCCCAGGTTCGTGACCACCGCCACCGGCAGGCGCAGCCCCGGCACGCGCTCGAGCTGGAAACTCGACAGTTCCACCACCGCCACCTCGGCGCTGTCCACCACGTCCAGCAGCGGCGGGTCGATGTTGCCGCCCTCGCGGGCATTCAGGCCCGCCGCGCGCAGGAGCTGCGCGACGAGCACGGTCGTGCTGCCCTTCCCGGCCGTTCCGGTGACGCCCACCATCGGCAACTGCGGGCGCAGGCGGGCGGCCAGCGCCACCTCCCCGATCACCTCCGCGCCGTGCGCCTGAAGGGCCAGCAGGTCCGGATGATCGATCGGCACGCCCGGCGCGGCCACCACCACGTCGTATGCGCCTCCCGCGTCCCCACGCGCCCAGCCCAGCTCCGCCATCAGCGCCTCGTCCTCCGGCGCGGGGCGCGCGTCGAGCCACTCACCCCGCACGCCCGCGCGCGCCAGGAAGCGCGCCGCGCCGCGCCCACTGCGCCCCAACCCGTACACCAGCACCCTGTCAAGCTTCACGCCCACACCATAGAACACGCCCCGCCCGATGTGGTGCGTGCAGCACGTGAGAAACCCCCAGCGCAGGCGTGCCGCTGGTTCCCGGGCCGTCCGATGCGGAACAATAGGGGCAGTCCCGCTCGCCTTCCCGTCCGATCCGGAGGTTTCCCATGGCCCGCCCCGCGCGTTTCCTGCCTGCCGCCCTGCTTCTCGCCTCCGCCCTGGCCGGGGGACACGAGGAGCCCGCCCAGACCCTCACCCCCCCGGGATCCGCGCCCCGGTCCGGGAACTCGCGGTCGCCGCCCGGCCGGACGGCACCCTGCTCCTGGCCGCGCTGATCGACAACGGCCGCTTCAACAGCGGGCGCGGCACGTCCACCGCGCGGGTCCTGCGCACGTGGACCGGCGGCCCCGGCGGCTGGACCCCCGTGGGGGACATCCTCAACTACCACCAGCCGCGCCCCGTCGCCGGCCTGAACCTCGTGGCCGACGCGCAGGGCGGCGCGCTGCTCGCCTGGAACGAGAACTACGGCGACAACGACGTCGTGGAATTCCGCGCCCTGGCCGGCGACACTTGGACGGACTGGGGGGACCGGTACCTGGGTGACGACCTGCCCTACGCCGCCCGCACCCGCGCCGTCGCCCTGTGGAAGGGCCAGCCGCTGCTCGCCTGGGGCGAGTGGCTGCGCGACCCGGGCGGCAGCCAGCTCACGGTGCGTACCTGGAACGACACTCAGGAGAGCTGGGTGCGCGGGCCGCGCTTCAACGACCGCGCGCAGTTCTCGCGCACGCCCGCCCTGGCCGTCACCCGCGCCGGGCGGCCCATCGTCGCGTGGCTCCAGGGCGAGGTGACCGCCAGCCGCGTCCTCGCCGCCCGCTGGACCGGGCAGGCGTGGCAGCCGCTCGGCGGGCCGCTGAACCGCCACGCGCCCGGGTACGTGGCCGCCACCCGCCTCGTCCTCGACGGGCAGGACCGCCCCATCGCCGCGTGGATCGAAGATCAGGGGGGGCAGGATACCCTCTACGCCGCCCGCTGGGACGGCCAGCGCTGGCAGCCTCTGGGCGCGCAGGTCAGTCAGGGCTTCGCCTCCGCGCCCAGCCTGAGCACCGACGCCGCCGGGCACGCCGCCCTCGCCTGGGTGGAGGAGGGGCAGGGCCGGGGGCAGGTGCACCTCGCGCGCTGGACCGGCCGGTCGTGGACGGTCACGGGTGTCCAGAACCGCGACCCACGCCGCGACGCCCGCAGCCCCAGCCTCACCACCGCGCCCGACGGGACCCTCACGCTCGCCTGGCGGGAGGACGTGGCAGGAACGTACCGGATCGAACTGAGGCAGTACCGGGGGATATAAGACGCGGAAGCCGGAGCAGTCTGCCCCGGCCTCCCTGACGGTCTGGTGATCAGCCCTCTGCGCCCACGGCCTCCGGTTCGCGCACCGGGGGCGGCGTGACCGTCAGGCCCGCCTCCGCCTGCGCCCACGTCATGAAGGCGTTCAGCCCCCGGCGAAACATCACCGGGCGCTTCTCGCGCTTGCCGAGCTTGCGGGGCTTGCCGGTCTTCTCGTTGATCTCGGCGGGGAGTTCGGGCACTAGCGCCCAGTTCACGTTCATGGGCTGGAAGCCCTTCGGGTTCGCGCTGGCGAGGTAGCGGGTCAGGCCGCCCAGCATGCTCTCGGCGGGCGGCGTCAGGGGCTGGAGGCCCAGCGCGAGGCGCGCCGCATTCGTTCCCGCCAGCCAGCCGGTCGCCGCCGATTCCAAGTACCCCTCGGTGCCCGCCAGGACGCCCGCGACGAGCTTCGTCGGGTCGGCCTTCAGTTGCAGCGTGGACTCCAGCACCAGCGGCGCGTTCAGGTACGTGTTGCGGTGCATCACGCCGTACCGGACGATCTCCGCGCTCTCCAGGCCCGGGATGAGGTTCACGACCGCTTTCTGATCCCCCCACTTCAGGCCCGTCTGGAAGCCCACCAGGGACCACATGCGGCCCTCGCGGTCCTCCTGACGCAGCTGCGCCACCGCGTACGGCCAGCGCCCGGTCTTCGGGTCGTCCAGGCCCTTGGGCGACATCGGCCCGAACCGCGGCGTGTCGATCCCGCGGCGGGCGATCTCCTCGATGGGCATGCAGCCCTCGAAGAACTCCAGTTTCTCCCAGTCGTGCGGCGTGTGACTCCGCGCCTGCTCCAGCGCCCCGAAGAACGCGAGGTACTCGTCCTTGGTGAACGGGCAGTTGATGTAATCCGCGCTCTGCTCGTACCGCCCCGCGCGCCACGCGACGTCCATGTTGATGCTGTCAAAGGCGATGACGGGCGCCGCCGCGTCGTAGAAGCTCAGGCGCTCACTGCCCGTCACCCGCGCCACGTCCGCCGCCAGCGCGTCCGACGTCAGCGGCCCCGACGCGATCACCACGATCCCGTCCGGCACGGCCTCCACCTCGCCCTCCACGACCTCGATCAGCGGATGCTCGCGCACCGCCGCCGTCACGCGGGCACTGAACTCGTCGCGTTCCACGGCCAGGGCGTTCCCGGCGGGCAGTTTGGAGGCGTCCGCCGCGCCGACGATCGCGCCGCCCACACTGCGCAACTCGGCCTGCAACAGGCCCTTGCTCTGCAACTCGCCCTCGCCGCCCAGCGAGTTGCTGCACACCAGCTCCGCAAAATTGCCACTGCGGTGCGCCGGGGTCATCTTCACGGGCCGCATCTCGTGCAGGCGCACCTGCACGCCCAGCCGCGCCGCTGCCAGCGCCGCCTCCGACCCCGCCAGACCCCCACCGATCACCGTCACACGCTCGTTCACAACCGCGCAGTGTACGGGAAGCCGGGGCGGGCAAGTGTGCGCTGGGGCCTCAGCGTTCCGGCGTGCCGCCCAGCGCCGCCTTCACGCGCGACAGGCCCTCGTACATGAGGACGCGCAGGGCCACGAGGCGGTCACTGGGCAGCGTGAGGGCCTGATCGAAACGCCATTCCTGGGTGGGCACACTGATCACGCTCACGCCCTGCGAGCGGAACAGCGCGGCGGCGCGGCGCGAGTGGCTGGGGGAGGTCACGAGCAGCACCCGTGTCCAGCCGCGCGCCCGGGCCAGGTCGCGCACGCGGGCCGCCTCGTCGCGGGTGGTCGTGACGTTCTTCAGCGTGACCAGGGTGGGTCCGCCCGCCCCGTAGAGGGCGCGGGTCAGTTCGGTCTCCAGCATGCTCATCTTCGGGCAGTCGCGCGGCCCGATCAGGCCCGACTGCTCCGAGACCGTCACGACCGGCGCGTACCCGGCCCGCCACAGGGCCAGCGCACCGGTCAGGCGGGCCACGGCGCTGGCCTCCAGTTCACGACTCCCGCAGTGGACGCCCGCTCCGAGGGCCACGATGGCGTCCGCCCTGACCGGGGACTCGCGCAGGGTCAGCGATCCGAGTGGGCCGCGCAGCACGGGCGTCACAAGGCAGGCGGCGATCAGGACCGCCAGCGCGCCTGCACCGACCCGCAGGACTGCCCAGCTGGGCCGGAACGCCCCCGCCACCCCGCCCGCCACGATCAGGCCCAGCAGCAGCCCCGGCGGGGCGCGCACCTCGCCCAGAAAGGCGGTCAGCACGGCCAGTCCTGCACCCACCGCCACGCCGCCCGCCACCTTCCGCCACCTCTCACCAGTCATCCGGGGCAGTGTACCGGGACTCATGAACGGTACAGGGCCTCATGAACGCGCCCCTATACTCGCGGGCGTGAACCTGCGCCGCGCCCTTCCGTTCATCGCTGTCCTGCTCGCCGCCCTGGCCGCCGCACTGCTGCTCGCGCCGCGCCTGACCCCGCCGGCCGAGGGCAGCCGCGAGGTGCGCTTCGTGCGCGAGATGATCCAGCACCACACGCAGGCCATCGACATGGCGACCCGCGTCCGCGACACCACCACAGACCCGGAACTACGCACCCTGGCGCTGGACATCATGCTGGGCCAGCAGGAGCAGATCGGGCAGATGCGCGGCTGGCTGACCCTCTGGGGCCGCCCCTGGGGCGGAGAGGGCATGAGCGCCGAGCACGCCCGCATGATGGGCATGGCCACCCAGGCCGAGGTGGCCAGGATCAGCGCCCAGCCGGAGAAGCAGGCCGAGGTGACCTTCCTGCAACTCATGACCCGCCACCATCAGGGCGCGCTGGCGATGGTGCCCCCCGCCCTGGAGAGCGGCGTGCGGCCCGAGGTGCAGGCCCTCGCCCGGCAGATCCAGGCCGCGCAGAGCGCCGAGATTACCCTGATGACCCGCCTCCTGAAGGACCGGGGGGCGCAGCCGCTGCCCGCACCCGGCGGGATGGGTGGCATGGACATGGGCGACCACCAGCACTGACCGACCGGCAGAGGCGGCCCCGCGCATCAGGGTGCGGGGCCGCCTCCTTGAACGGAGTTAGCGGAGTTTCGCCTGGAGGTACGCGCTGAGGTCGCTGATCTTGACGCGCTCCTGCGCCAGCGTGTCGCGGTCGCGGATGGTGACGGTGTCGGTCAGGCTGGCGTCCTCGCCCTTGCCGACGGTGTCGAAGTCCACGGTGACGCAGTAGGGCGTGCCGACCTCGTCGTGGCGGCGGTACGCCTTGCCGATGTTGCCGCTGTCCTCCAGCAGGATGCGGCCCAGGCCGAGCTTCTGGAGGTCGTTCTTGATGGAGCGGGCCAGGTCGACCAGTTCGGCCTTGTTGCGCGCCAGCGGAATCACGGCGACCTTGATGGGCGCGAGGTGCGGCCTGAGTTTGAGCACGATGCGCTCGTTGCCGTTCTCCAGCGTCTCCTTCGTGAACGCCTCGCTCAGGACGGCCAGCATGGCGCGGTCCACCCCGGCGGACGGCTCGATCACGAATGGCACGACCGGCTTGTTCGTCTCCGGGTGGGGGATGGTCAGCTTGGCAATCGAGTCGAGGTTCTCCTCCACGCGCGCCACGAGGCCCAGTTCCGACTGGTTCTTCGTGTGCGAGCCG
This sequence comes from Deinococcus actinosclerus, assembly GCF_001507665.1. NCBI lineage: Bacteria > Thermotogati > Deinococcota > Deinococci > Deinococcales > Deinococcaceae > Deinococcus > Deinococcus actinosclerus. The sequence goes on from NZ_CP013910.1 coordinate 1,186,225, forward strand.
AGGTCGTAGTCGCTGCGGTTCGCGATGCCCTCGATCTCCTCGTGCCCGAGGGTGGGGTAGTCGTACATCAGGTCGTACGTGCGCTTCGAGTAGTGCGCCAGGTCCTCTTTCGGCACGTCCAGGATCTCGATCTTGCTGCGCGGCACGCCCTGCGCCTCCCACCAGCTCAGGCGGGCTTCGAGCCACTTCTCGTGCCAGTCCTCGTCGGTGCCGGGCGCGCAGAAGAATTCGATCTCCATCTGCTCGAGTTCCCGCACGCGGAAGATGAAGTTGCGCGGCGTGATCTCGTTGCGGAACGCCTTCCCGATCTGCGCGATGCCGAACGGCAGGCGGCGGCTGGTGCTGTCCACGACGTTCTTGAAGTTCGTGAAGATCCCCTGGGCGGTCTCGGGGCGCAGGTAGCCGTAGCTCTCGTCGTCCGCGACCGGCCCGATGGTCGTCTTGAACATCATGTTGAACGGCTTGGGCTCGGTCCACTCGCCGACCTCGCCGCTGAACGGATCTCGCACGCCCGCCGCGCGCAGCGCCTCGCTGGCCTGCGCGGGGTTCGCGTTCAGCGCCGCCACGACCGCCGGGAAGTTCTCCGCACTCTGACCCATCGCCTCGGCCACTTTAGCGATCACGTCCGCCTTCTGGTCCTTCACGAGGTGATCGAGCCGGTAGCGTTTGTTGTTCTTCTTGTTGTCCACCATCGGGTCGCTGAAGGTCGCCTCGTGCCCGCTGTGGCGCAGCACCTGCCGGTGCATGATGATGCTGGCGTCCAGGCCCTCCATGTCGTCGCGCTCGTAGACATTCGTGCGCCACCACGCGGCCTTGATGTTGTTCTTGAGTTCCACGCCCAGCGGGCCGTAATCGTAGAAGCCCTGAAGGCCCCCGTAGATCTCCGAGCCCTGGAAAATAAAGCCGCGGCGTTTACACAGGCTGACGAGTTCTTCCATCGAGGTTGCAGGCATCACGTGCTCCTTTCGAGCAGGCCACGGAAAAAAGCCCCAGACGGCGGCCAGTTCCCGGCACTCGCTCGTCTGGGGACGCATGAGGACACGCGCGGTTCCACCCCAGTTCCGATCACCGCAGTCCGCGGCCCCGGCACTTTTGTCTGTGTTCAGCTCCCCGCTGCCCTTCCCGCGCCGCCTCACCGCCCGACTCTCACCGTCACGGGCTCGCTCCCTGGTGGCTGGTCACGCGGTACTCCTGCGGATCAACGCCTGTCAAGTCTGCGCCCACAGGCGTGGCAGGGTCAAGTCCGGGTGCGGACGGGGGCGCAGCCCAGGCCTGCCGACGGTGATGGGGGGGGAAGGCCCCCCAACATGACTCATCTGAGTCACATCGGAAACTCACCTGCTGCTATGGTCACCCGGTATGCGCCACATTGTTCTGACCGCTGCCCTCCTCTCGACCCTGACCGCCTGCACAACCATGCAACGCGGCGAGCAGGAGAACTATCCTGTCGAACTCGCCACTCCGTTTGCCGCCGCTCCCGTCCTTCCCGGCAAGACTCAGTTCGTACAGGTGACGTACCCCAGGTCCGTGTTCGAGGACGACAGTGAACTGGACCGTTACTACGACCAGCTGAATATCGATGTCAGCTCTGTCCGCGCCAGCGGTGACAAGATCCCCGATCCGTACCTGCCTGCCTCCTGGATCAAGCTGATGTCGGTGGACGCGCCGAAGGGTATCAGCGTGGTTCTGGCGAAATCGGAGATCGGCGCGGTGATCTCGAACAGCCGTCTGGCGGGCAGTCGCGTGCAGTGGCAGCAGCTGGACAAGGTGCGCCTGACCTACAAGGTCAGTGTCGCTGCCGACTTCGCTTCCACGAAGAAGATGGAAGAAAGCGCGGACCCGGAGTTCACCGAACTGCTCAACAGCCTGGACGGCTTCAACATAGAGTTCGCCCACCTGAAGTTCTCCGTGAACGGCAAGGACCAGACCTCATTCCTCCCGATCCGGACCTCGCCCGAGAAGAGCGGCAAGTAAGTCTCTGCGGACGTGGGGGCACCTGTTGCGGGTGCCCTCTTTCCTGTTTTCCCGTATCCTGTGCGTTATGCCTGTTGCGGAATTGCGTCCGGAAACCCACCCGGATTTTGAACTGGAGAAGGAACACCTGTCGGGGACGGTGGCGGCCATGATCCGCCAGATCGAGTTCTGGGAGGACCGCGACCGCCAGATGGGCGCGGACCTGGAGACGAGCATCATCCTGGGCGATCAGGCCGAGGAGTTCGCGGCGATGCTCTCGCCGCACGTGCACCAGCCGTACTTCGGGAGCCTGAAGGTGCGCGTGGCGGGGCGTGAGCAGACACTGTACGTCGGGAAGCACGGCTTCCGGGACGTGAAGGGCCCGCACACGGTGGTCAGCTGGGACAGCGAGGTGGGCAGCCTGTTCTACTCGCAGGCGCTCGGCTGGACGCCCCGGCGCGGCAGTGCGGGCGTGATCCGGCGGCGGCGGCAGCTGGACGTGAGCCAGAAGACGCTGCTGCGCGTGACCGACCTGTACGACGACGAGCAGGGCGGCGACACGGGGGGTCGCGA